>JAEUKJ010000588.1 GCA_016792665.1 Deltaproteobacteria bacterium
CTCGGAGCAGGCCCAGCTCTACCTCTTGCGCGCCGCCTTCGCCCTCCACCAGCTCGACCACCTCGCCTTCCGGGCCCCGCGCACGTGACCTCCGCCCTCCACCTCGCCCTGCTCGCCCACCGCGGCGCGGGCCACACCGAAAGCCCGGCGGAGCCAGGCCGCCCCCCATCGCGCCCGCTCGCTCCCGAGAACACGCTCCGCGCCTTCGCGCTCGGCTTCGACGAAGGCGCCGACGGCCTCGAGTGCGACCTGCGCCTCACCGCCGACGGCGTCCCGGTCGTCTTCCACGACGACACCCTCGCACGCATGACCGGCGACCCGCGCCCGCTCGCGCAGGTCACCTCCGCCGAGCTCGCCACCCTTCGCGCCCAGGGCGAGCCCATCCCGACCCTCGCCGCACTCGTGGCCTTCCTGCGCGACCGTCCCGTCGCCGGCCCGCGCCCCATCGCGAACCTCGAGCTGAAGCCGCTCGTGCGCCCCGCCGAGCTCGTCGCCGCCGTGCGCCCGCACCTCGCCGCCCTGGCCGAGGTCGCCGATCTGGTGCTCTCGAGCTTCGACCCCCGCGCCCTCGCGATGCTCGCGGCCGGCCCGCTGCCCCCGCACCGCCTGGCCCTGCTCTTCGACGATCCCGCGGGCTTGAAGGCCCTGGCCTACCTGCCCCCGGTCGATCTCCATCCCCCCAGCGCCCTCGCCACGCCCCAGAACCTCGGTGAATGGTCGGCCACTCACAGGGTGTTCCGCATCTGGACGGTCGACGACCCCGCCGACGCCCAGCGCCTGGTCGCCCTCGCCGATGCGCAGTCTTCGCCGGTGACGGCGCTCATCACCAACCGCCCGCGCGCCCTCCGCGCCGGCCTCTCCCAGAGCAGCTCATGAACCCCTCCCGTCGGCTCCGCCCCATCCACTTCGTCCTCGGTGTCACCGGGCTCGCCGGCCTGTTCCTGGCGATCTGGCTCACGATCGGCCCCAAGCCCCCGGCCCTCCAGCCGACCGAGCCCGCGCCGAGCCCGCAGACCCCGGCCTCGGCCGACCCGATGGACGCGATCGTGGCCGAGATCCCAGAGTCGCTCCGACAGCCCCTCGACGCCCGCACCGACGCGGTCGACAAGCTCGCGGCCACGCTGCCCCAGGACCCGAGCCAGGCGGCCCAGGCCCTCGCGAAGCTGCGCGAGGACGGGCTCCTCGTCGCGCGCCCGTTCCCGGGCGAGGCCGCGTTCCTGCCGCGCAGCGCTGACCAGATCGCCAAGGCCGTCCTGGCCAAGCAGACGACGCCCACCTCGAGCTTCGAGCTCACCATGCTGCTCGGCGCCATCCTGCGCTCGCGCGGCCAGACCCCCGAGTACGCCAAGGTCCCCAAGGCCCGTTTCGACGCGACCGAGCTCCTCGCGCGCCGCTTCGCCGTGCGCACGACCACGCCGCAACCCGGACCCTGGCTCGCCAGCGACACGATGACCGCGGGCTCGACCGAGGGCGCCGTCCGCCTGACGGGCCCCGAGCTGGTCGGCTACCTCCTGGCGCACCAGGCCAAGGGGGCCCTCGCCCTGCATGATGGCGACTTCGCCTCGCGCGCGGTCGGCTATGCGCGCCGCCTCCTGCCGGACGACGCTGCGGTGCTCTTCGTCGCGGCCGAGAGCGAGGGCGAGAACGACCTGCAGGACGAAGCGCGCCGCACCTTCGACAAGGCCGCCGCCCTCGCGTCCGACGCCATGACGGCCTATCGGCTCGGTCAGAATGCGCGCAACGACCAGAAGCCATTCAAGGCCGACGAGCACATGAAGCGCGCCACCCAGCTCGACCCGACCTTCGCTGCGCCGTGGGTGGCGCTGGCCGAGCTCGCGTTGGAGCGCCTCGACGTCACGCCAAAGGACGAACACCAGGGGATCCGCGACGCGGCCAAGGACTTCATCGACGCCGCCAAGAAGGCAGACCCCAAGGCCGCCGGGATTCGCCTGGTCGAGGCCCACCTCCTGTCCCTCGACGAAAAGAACGATGAGGCGCGCGCCCTGTTGGAGGAAGAGGTCCGTCTGCACCCCGAGCTCGCCGAGAGCTTCATCATGCTGGCCAACGTCCAGGCCGCCGAGCACAAGGACGCCGAGGCCATCAAGACCCTCGAAGACGCGCGCGCCCACGGCCACGAGACCGAGGACGTCCTCGATGGCCTCGGCACGCTCTACGCCGCCACCGAGCGCTACGACGACGGGCAGAAGATCTTCGAGCGGCTCCTCGGCCTCTTCCCGAAGAACGCGCAGGTCCGCGTGCAGCTCGCGCAGTTCTATCGTCAGGCCGCGCAGACCCCGAAGGCCCGCGAGCTCTTGCAAGCCCAGCTGAAGTCCTTCCCGGCCGACGCCACTGCCGCGCTCCTGCTCGCCCAGCTCGAGCTCGAAGCGCAGCACCCCGGCGAGGCCAAGGCCCTGGTCGACAAGATCCTCGCCGCCGATCCCACCCACCGCGAGGCGCGCCTCCTCGACTACCTCATCGGCATCGTGGCCGAGAAGCCCTCCGAGGAAGCGCGCAAGAAGGCCATCGAGACCGTCGGGTCGCGCCGCCGCCTGGCCGAGATGCTGCTCCAGAACGGCCTCATTCCCGCGGCCGAGACCAACCTGGAAGACGCGATCACGGCCGAGCCCGAAGACCTCGTGGCCCCCGTCCTACTGACGACCATCTATCTCGTGACCGAGCGCGAGCCCAAGGGCAAGGCGCTGCGCGAGGCGACCCTCGCCAAGGTCGATGCCGCCCAGCGCGCCGAGCTGCAGAAGCTCTTCGAGGACGCCCTGGCCCAGGCCATGAAGGCCAAGCAGCAGGAGCCGATGAACCCGTGACGGTGTCGCGCGCAGACCTCGAAGCCGCGCTCGTCCATGACGCGGCGGCCGTCCACGCCCTCCGCCCGGCTGTCCCAGGCGACGGGCCAGATGGACCTGGTGGGGCCGCTGGGCCAGTCGGGCCAGACGGCTCAGTCGGGGCAGGGGAGGGGGCGCGGGGCACGCTCGGCACCCGACCCGCGGCCGACCTGATCCCTCGCCTCATGGACTTCGCCGAGCTGCTCGCGAAGTGGAACGCACGCGTGCGCCTGGTCGGCCCGGGCCGCCTCGACGTGCTCGTGCGTGAGCAGCTCGTCGACGCCCTCGGCTTCGTGCCGGTCCTGTCCGACCTGCCCGACCAGGACTTCTACGATATCGGCGCAGGCGGCGGCCTGCCGGGCCTCGTCCTGGCCCTCGCCTTTCCCGACCGGCGCTTCACCCTCGTCGAGCCCATCCACAAGAAGACTGCATTCCTCTCGCACGCCGCCGCACACCTCGGCCTCGCCAACGTGCGGGTCCACACCGGCCGCGTCGAACCCGATGGTCGCCTGAGCCCGCCGCTCCGCCCGGCCGCCCCCGCGCGCGCCGCTGGTGCCGCTGCCGCGTCCTGGCCGACCCCGACCGCGACGTTCTCACGCGCGACCCTCGCGCCCGCTCCCTGGCTTGCCACCGCCCGGGCGCTGCTCGGACCCGGGGGCTGCGTCCTCATCGCCGTCGCCAGCGACGAAGCCCTGCCCGCCGAGGTCCGGGACGACCCGCGCTCGACCGCCCTCGGACGTTGGGCCTGGACCGTGCCTGCCACCGCCGCGCCGCGCCTCGTGGTCGCCCGTCGCTTTCTGTAACTGTTGTAATCGCCACTGTCGTCGCCACGGGCGCGGCTATCGGTCCTTCAGGCGCCGCACGCAGCGAAGCCCTGACCACGTCGCGTCGATCGCGCAAACCTTGTTGTCGACCAGGCCGCCGCCGAGCGCCGTGGCGCGGACGACGTCCTCGGTCAGATCGGTCGCGACCCCCGACGCCCGCTTGGGCCACGCAAACCAGAGCCCACCGGCCTTCCCGAGGGCCCGCTCGAGCCGCGCGAAGCCCCGTTCCAGAGCGGCCCGCGACCGCACGAAGGCCACGATCACGTCGTACGGCGTCTCGCCGTCCGCCGTAGGGGTCGCGAGCACGGTCTCCCACGTGACCTCGTCTCCAGCCAGGCCCTCCGGCCACGGCTCCGGCGCGTCCAGCAACGCGCAGCGCGCCCCGGGCTTCACCCCCAGCTTCTTCAAGAGCGGCGTCCCCGAGTACCCCGTCGCGACCGCCTTTTCCCTGGCCATCCTCGCCTCCGACGTCTGCGTCCCTGCGCTCGCACGAGCCAAGCCTACCACCAACCCGCACCTCGTCGCCCGGGCTCGCGCCGATCGCTGCGACACCTGGCGCGCCCCCTGCGATCGCCCAGTTCCTCGCGCCCCGTCTTCCCCGCCAACCCGCACGCGCCGCAGGCTCCGCGCGCTCGAACGTCCCGAGACCTCCACCGCCGGAGACCTTTCTGGCGCTCGTCCCGGCTTCGGGCTACCGTCCGCGACCGTGGACCTTTTTGCCAAACGCCTGCTCCAACGCCTGAACATCTTCGGCGTCACGCTCGCCGTCGGCTCGTCCTGCGCCACCGCGCCGGGCGTCCACGCCGCGCCCGACCCCGCACGTCCCGCCCTCCCAGCGCAGGCGGGCGACGCTGACGCGGCGAAGCCCGATCCCGAAGCCCTCGCCGGCCCGACCCCCTTCGTCGAGTCCGAGCCGCTCCTCGCCGAGGTCCGCGCCCTGCTCGCGGCCCGCACCCCCGATCGACGCGCCCTCACCGCCGCCGTCGCCGCGCTCGATGACTGGCTCGCCCGCTTCCACGCCGCTGCGGCCCGCCCCTCCGCCGCGTCCGCCGACCCGCTCGCCCTCTCGGCTGCCGAATGGCTCCGAGCCCGGGCGCTCACCGAGCTCGGCCGCAAGGCCGAAGCGCACGCCGCCTGGGAGGCGCTCGCCACCACGCCCGGCGCCTTTTCGGACGAGGCCCGCAGCGCCCTGGCCGAGGACGAGCAGCGCAAAGGCAACACCGCCGGCGCGGCCCACTGGCGCCTGACCCGCTCTCCCTGGAGCCCGGGTTTCCTGCCCGAGGCGCGCACCTCCGCGCGCGAGCTCGTCAAGCGCGGCCAGGCCGACCGTGCCATCGACCTCCTGGAGCGCGCCCTCCAGCTCGGCATGAGCCCGCGCCTCCGCGCCGAGCTCGTCCTCCTGCTCGCCGACACCCGCGTCCAGGCCGGCCACCGCGACGCCGCGCGCCAGCTCCTCCTCCAGGCGTACTGGGTCGGCACCGAGGACAGCACCGCTCTCAGCCGCGCTCTCAGCGCCCTCGCCGCCGCCCCCAGCGCCGACGAGATCCTCTTCCGAAGCGCGATGAATGCCGGCCGCAGCGAGTGTCAGCGCCTCGCCAAGCCGACCGCTGGCCCGAAGTCGGCCCGCGCGGGGAACAAGTCGCAGCCGCGCGTGTCGGGCTCGCTCACCGGTCGCGCGGCCCAAGCCCTCCTCGAGCGCTGGGACGACACGACCGCGGCCCAGGCCCTGGCCCGCCTCCCCACGCTCGACGACAACCTCGCCGCGCCGAGCTCTGCCGCCCCCATCGCGTCCGCCGCGCCGGCCGCCCCGATCGCAGCCCGCGGCACCGCAGGCCGCCAGAAGCCGGTGCGCCCGAGCCGCATCGCCGCGGCCCGCCCGAAGCCGCGCGTCGCGCCCTCGCGCACAGCCCGCGCCGGTGACAGCGATGAGCTCGCCTACCTCGCCGTGGCGCGCGGCATGCTCTTGCGCAAGCTCGACAAGGACGAGGAGGCCATCGCCGCCTTTCGCGTCGTCTACGAGCGCTTCGGCGCGCACCCGCTGGCCAGCCTGGCGCGCGACCAGGCCTCGACCCTCTTGCGCACGTTGAACCGCGCGCGCGAGGCCGACGCCCTGGACGAACAGATCTTGGCGACCGCCATCCCGGGCGAGCTCCACCGCGCCGCCCTCTGGCGCCTCGGCTTCGGTGCCATCCTGGCCGGGGACGCCCCGCGCGCCGCCCGCTTCCTGCGCGAGCTCGAGTGGCGCCACGGCGGCGATCCCGATCGCCACGCCTTCTCCTGGTTCGAGCGCGCCCGCTACTGGCGCGGCCGCGCCGCCGAGCTCGGCGCCCGCAGCACCAGCGACGTCAAGGCCGGCCGCAAGGAGGCCGAAGCCCTCTGGCAGGGCCTCATCCAGCGCTACCCCGCCGGCTGGTACGCGCTGCTCGCCCGCTCGCGCCTCGGTCGCCTGGTCGAGCCCGACACCGCGCACTCCGAGCAGGGCTGGGACGAGTCGCAGGACGACGCCATGGCCACGGCGCTGACCCTCTATCGCCTCGGCGAAGAGCGTCGCGCGCTGACCCAGTTCGAGGCCTTGATGGACGCCGGCCAGCTCCCCGGCAACGGGCGCCGCCTCCTGGCGGACCTCTACGACCTGGCCGGCGACACCCGCAAGGCCGACCGCGTCCTCCGCTACGCCGCCATCCCGCCGACGATGCCGGGCGACGACCCCGACCTCGCCTACTTCGACTGGTACCCGCTCCGCTTCGAAGACGCCCTCGGCGAGGCGGCCCACAAGAACAACCTCCCGAGCTCGCTGCTCGCCGGCCTCGTCTCGGTCGAGACGCGCTTCTCGGCCGACGCCAAGAGCTCCGTCGGGGCCATGGGTGCGGCCCAGCTCATGCCGGGCACCGGCAAGGCCATCGGCCAGAAGGTCTTCGGCAAGGGCTTCGACGCCCGCTCGCTGAAAGACCCTGACGTCAACCTCGCGGTCGCCGCTCGCTACTTGTCCGACCTCATGGACCGCTTCAAGGGCCACCCGGCGCTCGCCGTGGCCGCCTACAACGCCGGCCCGGCCCCGGTGCGCCGCTGGCTCGAGCTCCGCGGCGGCCTGGAGCTCGACGCCTTCGTCGAGACGATCCCCTTCGAGCAGGCCCGTCGCTACGTCATGCGCGTCCTGTCCGACGCCGAGATCTACCGCCGCCTCTACGGGCTGGATGGCCGTCCGACCCCGCTCCCGCTCACTCTCGACCGCGCCTCCGGACGCTGAGCCCCCATTCATGCCGAAACTGCCCCTCGTCCTCGTCTTCGACGATGACCTCGTCGTCCACCAGGACCACCTCGCCGGCCAGCCTGCGCGCTTCGTCTACGTCGCCCACGCCGACCACTGCGTCGCGGAGGTCGCCACCCACCGGCCCGACCTCGTGCTGATGGACTTCTCGATGCACGCGACCTTGGACGGCGCCGAGGCCGTGCGCCTCCTGCGCGCCGCCTATCCGACCCTGCCGATTGTCGGGATCAGCTCGGATTCACGGATGAATCGCCTCATCATCGAGGCCGGCGCCCACGACGGGGTCCCCAAGATGATGCTGCCCGAGCGCTTCCGCGAGCTCCTGCACTACCTGCCTTCGCGCCCCTGAACCGAAACGCTGGCTTCGGATCCAAGCAACGCCTCGCCCCGCCGAATCACCATCGGGCCTTGTCCGTTGCCCCCGACGCCTTCTTCGCCGCGGAGTCTCCATGCGCTCGCTCGTCCCGATCCTGTCCGTCCTCGCCTTGCACAGTGCCTGCGCCTCCGCCCCGCGGCCGCTCCCCCCTGAGGTGACGCCCGCCGACTCCGACGCCGCGCTGCCTGCCTCCGTCCGCGCCCTGCCGAGCCCGCCCTGGGTCTTCGCCATGTCCGAAGCCGTGGTCGCGCCCTTGCCGCCCGGCCTCGTCGCGGATGGGACGCCGGCCCGATCCGAGGACGAGCTCGCCTACATCGCCCTCGTCAAGCCGGTCCTCGTCGACCGCCTCCCCACGCGCCTCCGCGCGCTCGTCGGCCAGACCCTGACCTTCCTCGACGACGCGGGCGTCCCCGCCTGCCAGGCGCGCCTCAAGGGCTTCTCCGCGCGCGTCTTCCTCGACGCCGAGGGCCCGGGGACCTGGGAGCTCCTGAACCCCGAGGTCGTCGACGACAACGGCAATGTCGTCACCGACCCGCCGCCTCCTCCCGAGGCCGAGCGCTTCGAAGCCGGCTTCCAGGCCAACCCGCAGCGCCTCGTCGCCGACTTCGAGAACCCGGATGGCACGCCGTTCGCGGCGTGCTCGCGCGCCGTGCCGGCAGGGAAGGGGGACCCCTCTGCCGAACCCGCGCAGGTCGATGACGTCCAGCCCTTCCTGGCGGTCGTGCCCACCCAGAGCCCGGTGCTCACGCGCGCCGCCGCCCCCGCCGAGCTGGCCGCCGCGGCCGTCGAGCAGCTCCGCGCGCACGGCTTCTGGGAGATGCAGCAGCAGGCCTACGTCCACTCGATCGAGGCCGAGCGCACCCGCGCCCGCCAGTCCTACGAGGCCGAGATCGCTGACGCCAAGGCCCGCCGCGCGAAGAAGAAGGAGCTCGCCGAGATCCTCCTCGACGACCGGACGACCGGCCTTCCCAAGACCTGGGACGAGGTCTCGGCCGACGACTCGAACCCATCCGAGGTCAGCACCTTCACCGACGCCACGGGCCGCCTCCGCGCGGTCGTCCTCGCGGTCGGCAACGACGTGAGCTGCGCCGCCCCGCGCGGCTGGATGGCCTTCCTGGTCGACGCCAAGCGCCAGCTCACGCCGCTCACTTTCGGCCTCGGCCCGGCCCCTACGGCCGTCCTCGACCTCGACGGCGGCCTCGATCTCGGCTTCGGCGCCTTCTTCGAGCGCCGCATCGAGCGCATCGACCTCCAGTCCGATCAGCCCGCTCTGCTGCGCCTCGGCGCAGGCGACGGACGCGCCCGGCTCGACTGCTCCTACGAGCAGCTCCCGCCGCTTGGCAGCGCACAGTAGGCCCGCCTCAAGGCGCCCAGCTGCTCTCTTCGCCGCAGGTCAGCATCTTCGACCCGAAGTACGGGTTCCTCAGCGACGGCTCGCGCTGGATCCACTTCTGGTACCCGTGCGCCATCGGGCACAGGAACACGCGCCGCCCCTCGCGCAGCGCCGCCACCGCCGCCACCAACGGCACCAGCGCCTGCGAGACCTCCCCGAAGGTCGTCCGCACCGCCTCGAGATCCGTCCCACCGAGCCCGCGCGCCCGCGCTTCGACCTCGGTGAGCCGTGCCTCCAGGGTCGCATCGCCGACCACCACTCGGGCCGTCCGCGCCGCCTCGGCCAAGGTCGCGCCGGCCGCCGCCACCCCGTCCAGCGAGTCTCGCGTCAGCGCCGCGTGCAGCGTGTCGTAGGCCCCCAACAGCGTGTCCAGCGCGGCCTTCGCCTCGGCCGAGACCGCGACCTCGGTCACCGCGCGCTTCTCCGCGGGCGCCTCAGCCACTGCCGCCTCGCCGGCCTTGGTCGCGCCTGCTTCCTGCGCATGCGGCGCCGGCTCGGGCACGACCCTCGGCCACGGCGCCTCCGAGCACCCCATGCCACCGATCACGAGCGCGACCGCCCACCGTGCTCTCATGCCCCGACCTCCTCGCCCGTCGTGTCTCCGCCCGCCGCGCCCACGCTCGCTGCCGGCTCACGCCGATAGCCCTTCCAGATCGCGAAGATCGCCGGGTACACCGTCAGCTCCAGGAGGAAGCTCGTGATGACCCCTCCAAAGAGGGGCACGGCCACGCGCTTCATCACGTCGGCCCCGGTCCCGTCGCTCCACAAGACCGGCGCCAGCCCGACGATGTTGACCAGGATCGTCATCAACTTCGGGCGGATACGCTGCGCCGCCCCCTCGACGATAGCCTCCATCAGGTCGGCGTGCGTCCGCATCTGCCCGGCCTCGACCCGCCGTCGATGCGACAGGGTCAAGTACAGGAGCATGACCACCCCGGTCTCGGCGTCCAGCCCCGCAAGCGCGATCATCCCGACCGTCACCGCCACCGACACGTTGTAGTCCGACAGGTACACGGCCCACACCGCCCCGATGAGCGAGAACGGCACCGCCAGCATGACGATCCCCGTCTCGGCCCACGAGCCCGTGTTCCAATACAAGAGCAGCAAGATCCCGAGCAGCGTCAGCGGCACCACCACCGCGAGCCGCTCGGCCGCGCGCTCGAAGGCCTCGAACTGCCCGGCCCACCCGAGCCGCACGCCCGCAGGCAGCGCCACGGCACTCGCCACGTGTGCCTTGGCCTCGTCCACGAAGTCGGGGATCGACCGCTCGCTCTCGTCCACGTCCACGAACACGTAGCCGACCTGCTGCCCGGCCTCGCTGCGCACCATCATCGGCCCGCTGACGCTCGTGAACGTCGCCACCGCACCCAGCGGCACGGCCCGCCCCGACGCGGTCGGCACCAACACGCGCTCCAGCGCCGCCGGGTCGTCACGCAGCTCGCGCGCGTAGCGCACCGAGATCGGGAAGCGCAGTCGCCCCTCGACCATCTCGGTGATCGGCATCCCCGCGATGGCCGTCTCGATGACCTCGTTGACTTCCTTCGGGCCGAGCCCCCAACGCGCCGCCGCCGCGCGGTCGATGCTGAAGTCCAGGTAGAACCCGCCCGCCTCGCGCTCGGCGAACACGCGCCGCGCCCCGCGCACCTCGCCCAACGCCGCCTCGAGTGCCACGGCAGTCTTCTCGATGGTGGCCTGGTCGGGCCCGAACACCTTGAGACCCAGGTTCGATCGAATGCCCGTCGACAGCATCTCGGTGCGCGTCTGCACCGGCATCCAGAACAGGTTTGGCATGCCCGGGAAGCTCAAGACCTCGTCGAGCTGCTTCCGGAGCTCGGCCATCGTCATCCCCGGCCGCCACTCCTCCTTGGGCTTGAGCCGGATGACCGTCTCGAACATCGAGAGCGGCGCTGGATCGGTCGCCGTCTCGGCCCGCCCCGCCTTGCCAAAGACGCTCGCAACCTCTGGAAAACCTTTGATCAAGTCGTCCATGGTCTGCAGCGTGCGGATGGCCGTCGACTCCGACATGCCGGGCGGCGAGGTCGGCATGTAGAGCAGATCGGGCTCCTCGAGAGGCGGCATGAACTCGCCCTGCAGCCGCAGCATCGCCGGCACCGTCGCGACCATCATCGCCAGCGCCACGCCACACACCAGGAAGCGGTGCCTCACGCAGAAGCGGACCAGCGGCGTGTACCCCGCAATCAGCAGGCGATTCAAGATGTTGCGGTTCTCCGGCAGGATCTTGCCGCGCACCACGAGAACGATCAGCGCCGGCGTCAGGGTCACCGCCAGGAGCGCCGCGAACGCCATCGACCAGGTCTTGGTCCACGCCAGCGGGTGAAACAGGCGCCCCTCGGTGGCCTCCAGCGACAGGACCGGGATGAATGCGATGGTCAGCACCAGGAGCGACCCGAAGATCGACGGCCCGACCTCCTTCATGGCGTGGATGACGACCCGCCGCCGTGCCCCTTCCGCCTCGCCCGGACGCCCCTCGGCGTCCCAGCGTTCGAGCCGCTTGTGGACGTTCTCGACGAGGATGATCGACCCGTCGACCATGTCGCCGATCGCCACGACGATCCCCGCCAGCGACATGATGTTCGCCCCGAGCCCCTGGACGAGCATCGGGATGAAGGCCGCCAGCACCGCCAACGGCAAGGTCACGATGGGCACCAGCGCGCTGCGCACGTGCAAGAGGAACAGCAGGATGACCAGCGAGACGACCAACATCTCCTGG
>JAEUKJ010000605.1 GCA_016792665.1 Deltaproteobacteria bacterium
CTTCGATCGCGAGCTCGGGGTGTCGCTGACGGAAGGGTCGCACGCCGGACACGTGGCCGAAGCGGTGGGCTTCGGGGTCGCGGCCGAGCAGCGCGGGTCGGGACAGATCGCGGTGTGTTGCCTCGGGTCGGGGACGCTGACCTTGCCGGAGACGACGGCCGCATTGGTGTGGGCGGTCGAGACGCGGGCGCGGGTGGCCTTCGTGCTGCGCGGGCCGCGGGCCTCGGTCGAGCGGCTGGTGCTGATGCATCGCGTGCCGGTCGCGGCCGATTCGGCGCACCGGGTCTACTGGGCGGTGGCCGAGGCGCGGACCGCGCGGCCGGGGTTGCCGATGCTCATCGATGCGCGACACGGGGTCGACGGGCAGAGCGAGCCGACCGATGCGCGCGAGCTGCAGCAGCGTGGGCTCTTGTCGCCCGAGCTCGAGCGGGCGCTGCAGGCCGAGGTCAAGTCGGCGCTGGATGATGCGCGCATGAACGCCGAGCGGAGCGGTGGCGAGGCGCGCGCTCGCGCTGGGAGGGAGGCGTGAGCGGCAACACGAGCAACAGTGGCGTGACGATGGCCGAGGCCGTGCGTCAGGCCTTGGGCGAGATCCTCGAGGCGCGTTCCGAGGCCGTGCTGCTGGGGTGCGACATCGGCGTCTGGGGTGGACCGTTTCGCGCGACCGCGGGGCTCAGCGAGCGCTTCGGCAAGGCGCGCGTCCTCGACACGCCGCCGAATCCCGCGGCGATCCTGGGGTTCTCGCGCGGGCTGCGGCTGGCCGGGCACCTGCCGATCTGCGAGCTGCCACCCGAGCTCGCGGCGCGCGCGGCGGGTGCGATGGTCGATGGGCTCGGGCGCTACGAGGCGCGCACCGGGCAGGCCGGTGGGCCCCTGGTGGTGCGCGTGCCGGTCGGGCGCGTGGCGCACGGGTCGCTGGCGGACGGGGACTCGCCCGAGGCGGCGCTCGGCGGGTCCGAGGGGCTGCGCGTGGTGTCGCCGTCGCGGCCGGTCGACGCGTGGTCGATGTTGAAGCTCGCGGTGCTGGCAGAGCGACGCGAGCCGGTCGTCATCCTCGAGCCCAAGGCGCTCTACCGGAGCCGCGGCGCGCCGTTGCCGGAGGTGCCCGACGAAGACGCGCTCACGCATCTGAGACGCGTGCGCGCCGGTGACGACCTGGTCATCGTGGCGTGGGGAGCGGCGGTGCCGGTGGCGGTGCTCGCGGCGGAGGCCCTCGAGGCGGACGGCTATCGGGTCGGCGTGGTCGACCTGCGGGTGCTGGTGCCGCTCGATCGCACGGCGCTGGTCGAGGCGGTCAAGGCTGCTGGCCGCGCCCTGGTGGTGCACGACACGGGCGGGAGCTTCGCGGGACGCATCGCGGCCGAGATCGCGCGCGAGGCCTTCCTGTGGCTGGAGGCGCCCGTGGTCGAGGTCGGCGGGGACGCGCTGGGCGACCTCGGGGACGTGATGCGACTCGGGGCCCGACCCGAGACGATGGGTGCGGACGTGGACGACTGGGTCGCGCGGGTGCGCGAGCAGGCCTTGGCGACCTTGCGCTTCTGAGCGCGACGGTGGGCCATGGGCAGCCTGGCGATGCCGGGTCTTCGGCGATGATCGATAGACGGTGAGCGCGGCGAGGCCGTGGACCACCTCGAGGGAGTTGGACGTGCGATACGAGTTCAAGTTGCCGGATCTCGCGGAAGGGATGGTCGAGGGTGAGCTCGTCGGGTGGCTCGTCGCGGCCGGCGATGCGGTCAAGCAGGAGCAGCCGGTCGCCGAGGTCATGACCGACAAGGCGACGGTGGTCATCCCGAGCCCGGTCGCCGGCACGGTGCTGGACCTGCCGTGGCAGGCGGGCGACATCGTGAAGGTCGGGCAGGTGCTGGTGGTCTTCGAGGCGGCCGGCGAGATCCCGACCCAGCGCACGCACGCGGGGCACGTGGCGCCGGGAGAGACGCCGGCCGTCGCGCCGCCGGTGGCGCCGCCCGCGGTCGTGGCTCAGGTCACGAGCCCGGAGCCGCGCGCGGAAAAGACCGTGAGCGCGCCGTCGCCCGTCGCCGAGGTGCCGCGCGGCTCGCGTGCCCTGGCAGCGCCTGCGACGCGGCGCATGGCGCGCGAGCTCGGCATCGACATCAGCGAGGTCGCGGGCTCGGGACCGGGAGGGCGCGTGACCCCCGAGGACGTGCAGCGCCATGTCGCGCCGGCGCCGGCACCGACCGTGAGTGCGCGCGAGGGGCGTGCCTCGGGTGCGGCGGCTCCGGTGGCGAGCCCGCGCGTGGAAGAGGCGAAGAAGGCCCCGGCCTGGACCCCGAGCCCGCGCGCGAGTGCGGTCGGCGAGTCGGAGGAGCGGCAGAAGCTGCGCGGGCTGCGGCGCGCGATCTACGAGACGATGTCGCGTTCGAAGCGGACGGCGGCGCACTTCACGTACGTCGACGAGGTCGACTGCGAGAACCTCGTCGCCTCGCACGCGGCCCTCGCCAAGGCGGTCGAGCCCAAGGGCGTGCGCCTCACCTACCTCGCCTTCATCGCGAAGGCGTGCCTCCTGGCCATCCCGCGCTTCCCGAAGATCAACGCTTCGGTCGACGACGAGAAGCAGGAGGTCATCCTCAAGAAGCACATTCACCTCGGCATCGCGGCCGCGACCGAGCCGGGGCTGGTCGTGCCGACCATCCGGCACGCCGATCGGATGAGCCTCCTCGACCTCGCGTGGCACATCCAGGACCTCGGCGATCGCGCCAAGACCAACCGCCTGAAGCCCGAGGAGCTGAAGGGCTCGACCTTCACCATCACGAGCCTCGGCAAGCTCGGCGGGCTCTTCGCGACGCCGATCATCAACCACCCCGAGTCGGCCATCGTCGGGGTGCACCAGATGCAGAAGCGCGCGGTCGTCATCGAGACCAAGGACGGCGACGAGATCGTGGCGCGCCGCCGCATGAACCTGTCTCTGTCCTTCGACCACCGCCTCATCGACGGGCACGAGGGGGCGGCCTTCGCCCAGGCCGTGAAGGCCTACCTCGAGCAGCCCGAGCTCATGCTGCTGGAGACCGTCTGACATGGTCACGAACTCTGAGGCCAAGGTGCGCTCGACCCACACCGTCGTCGTCGGGGCCGGGCCGGGCGGCTACGTCGCGGCCATCCGTCTGGCGCAGCTCGGCGTGCCGACCATCCTCGTCGAGAAGGGCGAGCTCGGCGGGACGTGCTTGAACGTCGGGTGCATCCCGTCCAAGGCGCTCATCTCGGCTTCGAAGCTCGTGCAGACGATGAAGCACGCGTCGGCGATGGGCATCGAGGTCGACGGTGTGCGCATCGATCTGCGCAAGATGATGAGCTGGAAGGACACCGTCGTGGGCAAGCTCACGGGCGGGGTCGGCGGCCTCGTCAACGGCAACGGCGCGACCATCGTCCGCGGCACGGCGCGCTTCACAGGGCCTCATACGCTCGCGGTCGACGGCGCCGAGCCCACGACGATCACCTTCGAGAACGCCATCATCGCGACCGGCAGCGTGCCGACCGCGCTGCCGGGGTTCGCCTTCGGTCCGAAGGTCCTCTCGTCGACCGAGGGGCTCGCGTTCACGCAGGTGCCCGAGCGCCTCGTCATCATCGGCGGCGGCTACATCGGCATGGAGCTGGGCGGCGTGTGGCAGCGCCTCGGCACCGCGGTCACGGTCGTCGAGTACATGGACCAGCTCCTGCCGGGCTTCGCCCCGGACCTCGTGCGACCGGTCGCCAAGCGCTTCAAGGACGCCGGCGGCGAGGTCCTGCTCGCGACGCGCGCGGTCGGCTGGGAGGCCAGCGGCGACGGTGTGCGCGTGCACCTCGAAGAGCGCGGCACCGGCGTGCGCAAGGTCCTCGATGCGGACTACGTGCTGCTCACGGTGGGGCGACGGCCGCTCACCGATGGGCTCGGGCTCGAGGCGCTCGGGGTGCACACCGACGAGCGCGGGTTCATCCAGGTCGACGGCGCGCAGCGCACCAACGTGCCGCACGTTTACGCCATCGGGGACGTGGCCGGGCAGCCGATGCTCGCGCACAAGGCCTCGCGCGAGGGCGAGGTGTGCGCCGAGGTCATCGCCGGGCACCCGGCCGCGTTCGATGCGCGCGCCATCCCGGCGGTGGTCTTCACCGATCCCGAGATCGCCACGGTCGGCCTGTCCCAGGCCGAGGCGACGGCCGAGGGTTATGAGGTCGCAGTCGGCAAGTTCCTGTTCGCGGCCAACGGGCGCGCCTTGTCGCTGAACGAGCCAGACGGCTTCGTGCGCGCCATCGTCGACAAGGCGAGCGGCGTCCTGCTCGGGGTCGAGGCGGTCGGAGCCGAGGTCAGCAACCTCATCGCGGAGGCCGCGCTGGCCATCGAGATGGGAGCCCAGGCGAGCGAGGTCGGCGAGACCATCCACGCGCACCCGACGCTTGCCGAGGCCTTCATGGAGGCCGCCAACGCAGCCCTCGGCAAGGCCGTGCACGCCATCAATCGCCGTTGAGCGGGGTCAGCGCCCTCCGCATCCTCCAGAGCCAGGCCGACCGCGCGGGTCGACTCACGGGCAGGGGCGCTCGACCACCACGTGCCAGCGCGCCTCTTTGAGGTAGCGCTTGTTGACCGGCCAGGCCATCAGCCTCAAGGCCAACGACTCGCCCTTCTTCGGCGTCACGGTGACCTTGGCCTCGCCTCGGCGCCCGGACGCGAGAGATGCGAAGGCGGCCCTGCGCTTGGCCGCGGGCGTGGGCAGGGTGCCCGTGAAGAGGCCATTGCCGTGCGCGTCGTCGATCATGATGCGCGGGTCCCAGCCCTTGCCGCCGGTGCGGGTCAGGGTGACCGTGAAGGGAGGCGGGACCTTCGCCTCGGCAGGCACGATCAAGCGATGGGCCCGCAGCTCGCCGCCCTCGAAGTCGCCGTCGAGCTCGAAGGTGCCGCAGCTCGTGACCTCGCTCGAGGCGGTGCGGATGCGGCGTCGCTCTGCGCGGAGGGCGCCCATCAAGACGCGCGCGGCCTTCGAGTAGCGCTGCCGGATGGACGCCGTGACTCCCTCGTCGGCCCCGCAGGGGACGCGCGTCGGACCGATTCCCAGGATGCGTCCGACGTCCAACGGCGTGCCGTCCCGGGTCTCGATGTCGAGGTGCAGGTGCGGCGGCGCGTCCAGGACGGCCGTCCCGCCGAGCAGTCCGAGCTCTTCGCCGGCCTCGACCGTGTCGCCGATCTTCAGGCCGCGCCGCACCGCGGCGATGTGGAGGTAGCGGACCTCGTGGCCCTCGAGCGGGCCGTCGCTGATGCGGATCGCGATGAAGCCACCGCTGCGGTGGGCGCCGTAGTCGCGCGTGAAGAACCAGACCTTGCCGTAGCCCGGCACGTCCTTCCACGCAGGCAGCGTCTCGCGTCCGCGCACGACCTGGTCGACGCCGGTCAGCGGCGTGCCGAAGCGCGTGGGGTCGTCCGCAGGCAGCCCGAGGTCGACCACCTTACCCGGACCCATGGCGCGCACGATGGAGCCGAGGCCGCCGTCCGGGCCGACGCCGCCGATGTCGAGGGCCTTGTGGTGGCCGCGCCCCGTGCACTCGACCCAGCCTCTGAAGAGGTTGTCGAGGGGGTAGGGGAGGACCATGCCGTCGTCGAGCTGGAAGACCCCGTGGAGGTCGTCTTGCGCGTCTGGGGTGCTGCCGCCGCCAGGGGCGGTCGCGACGAGCGCGGCGAGCGTCATGATCGTGACCAGCAAAGGCAATCCTCGTCTCGGTCCCGGGCCGGCATGCCCGAAGAGGTCCCCCAACGCAGGCCCCGCGCGAGCGCTTCCCGCAGCCCTGACGATCCCTGCTTAGCCGCAGGCGCGAGCCTTGTACATCCGTGCCGCGCTCGCTACTCATGACCGGTGAGCCCTTCGCTACCGACCCTGCGCGTGCGCGACCTCGGCGTCCTCGAATACGAACGCGCCCTGGCCCATCAGCGCGCCCTGGTCGAGGCGCGGAGCGCGGGCGACGGGGTCGACGCGCTGCTCGTCGTCGAGCACCCGGCCGTCATCACGCTGGGTCGTCGACGCGGCGCAGACGCCCATATCATCACGCCGGGGACGACTCCGGTGGTGCGGGTCGAGCGCGGCGGCGACGTGACCTGGCACGGCCCAGGGCAGCTCATCGGCTATCCGATCCTCGCGCTGCGCGACGGCGAGCGCGACGTGCATCGCTTCCTCCGCGGGCTCGAGGACGCACTCATCGGGCTCTTGTCCGAACTCGGCCTCGACGCGCTCCGCGTCCCCGGGGCGACCGGGGTCTGGGCGCGCCGCCCCGGCACCCACGACGACCCGCAGAAGCTCGTCTCTCTCGGCATCGCCATCACCCACTGGGTCACCTTTCACGGCTTCGCGCTGAACGTCGACCCCGACCTCGCCGAGTTCGGCCGCATCCAACCCTGCGGCTTCGCCCCCGAGCGCATGGGCTCACTCGCCTCTCTCGGGGCTCGCCTTCCGTCGCGCGACGAACTCATCGCGCGCGTGGCCTTCCACCTCGCCCGTGCCCTCGGACGTGCTCTCGACCGCGACTCGACCATCGGCTAACGTCGCTTCTGGAAGACGTCGAGACCCCCGTTCCCCCACGGTGATGGCCATGCCCGAATTCCCCGACGCCGCCATGCGCGCCACGCGCTCCTCGTGCCTCGATGTGCCGCTCGTGCTGCGCCGCGGCGCCTTGCCCGCTGGCATCGGCGGCCACCTCTTCATCCTCTCGACCGCCGGCAGCGTCGACTCGGGGGGCGCCCCCTATCCGAACGACAACGATCGCCCGACCGTCATCAACGGCGACGGCATGGTCTGGCGCGTCGACTTCAGCGCGTCCCCGGCCGCGCCCGCCGACAGCGAGGCTCCGCCAGATACGCGCACGGCGTCCGTCACCTCGAGCCTCGTCAAGCCTCCCGACTTCTACTTCGACGAGCTCACAAAGAACGGCTCGCCGCTCGAGCTCGCCGGCTTCGGCGACCTCGGCATGTTGCGCGCGTCCCTCTTTCTCGGCACCCGCAACTTTGCCAACACCGCCTTCGTCCCCCTGCCACCGCGCCCGGGCGTATCCGGCCCGATCCGCTTGGTGTGCGCCTACGATGCCGGTCCGCCGGTCGAGATCGACCCCGCCACGCTCGCCACTCTGGGCGTCGTCGGCAGCACGTGGGACCCCGAGGCCCTGGGCGGCCTCGTCCCGTTCCCGCCGATCCTCGCCACCGCGCACCCGTTCTTCGACCCCGCGACCGGCGAGTTCTTTGCCGTCAACTACGGTCGCTCGACGCTCTCGATGCTCGAGACGGTGCCGCTCATCGAGGCTCTCGCCTTCCTCCCCGAGGTGGTCCAGGACGTCGTCGGTCGCATCGCCGCCGCGCTCGGCAAGGCCCCCTTCGTGCCGACCCTGCGCTCCATCGCGGCCGCCTCCAAAGGGGCTCTGGGCTGGCTCGCCAAGGCCGGCACCGGGCTCGCGAAGGACCCCGAGGGCGTCCTGCCGCGGAGCTTCCTCGACCTCGTCTGGTGGGACGGCAGCGGCGACATCGTGCGCCTGCCGGTGGTCGACATGGAGACCGGCGAGCCGGCCGTGGTCGAGCAGAGCATGCACCAGATCGCGGTCACCGAGCGCTTCGTGCTGCTCCTCGACACGAACTTCAAGCTGCGCTTCGACCAGTTCTACAACAACCCCTTCCCGCACGTGCCCGAGGTCGAGCGCCTCCTCCGCACGGCCCTCGCCTCGCAGCAGGGCGGCACCTCGAACCTCTGGGTGATCCGCCGCGACGCCGTCACCGCCGCGCGCAAGGCCGGCACGAACCGCGCCGTCCCCGCCTGGAAGGTCCCCCTGCCAGGGGCCGTGCACTTCCTCGCCGACTACGACGACCACGACTACATCCAGATCATGTGCGCCCACGGCACCGCCCTCGACATCGCCGAGTGGGTGCGCCGCGACGACCAACGCCTCGATGGCAGCGCCGTCCGTCAGCCCATGCACGGCATGGTCGCCTCCGAGGTCGACGTCTCGCGACTGGGCCAATATCGCATCGACCCGACCAAGCGGCGGGTCATCGAGTCGCGCCTGCTCTCGGACGACCGCCTCTGGGGAATCGCGCTCTACGCCGCGCGCGAGGTACCCGCCTGGGGCGAGGTACCGCGCCGCCTGCGCCACGTCTTCTGGTTCGCGAGCGGCCTCTGGGACGACAACTACACGCTCTTCATCCGCGCGCTCTACGCGCAATATCCCGACCGCATGGTGCCGCTCGGCCACGTCGATCGCCTGGTCAAGCGCGGCGGCATGCCGTCCACTCTCGTCTGCATCGACTCGGACGCCTTCGACATCTGCGACGCCTACGCCTTCCCGACCGGCGTCACGCTGTCGTCTCCGCAGTTCATCCCCGACACCACGCCCGGCGCCCCGCAGGGTGATCGCGACGGCTGGGTCTCGGCGGTGGTCTGGTCCCAGCGCGAGGCCCTGCCGGCGATCTGGATCTTCGACGCCAAGGACCTCGCCAAGGGGCCAATCTGCGAGCTCGAGGTCCCGACCGAGCTCGGCTTCAGCCTGCACACGGCGTGGCTGCCGGACGTCCCCGCGGCCGCACTCGAGCCGGCCGTGGGCGTCACCGCGGCGACCGGGGATGCCGCCGCCCTCGGGGCCCTCCTCGCGGCTCGCATGGACCAGCTCGGCGCGCGCGCCAAGGCTCGCCTGGCACCCCTCCTCGATGCACTCACGCGGCGCGGCGGAGGCGGGACATGACGCTGCTGGCACCGAGCGCGACGTCGTTTGCTGGCACGCCGCGCTTCGAGGTGCGTCGCGAGCTCGGGCAGGGCGGCTTCGGGACGGTGTACGAAGCCCTCGATCACGAGCACGCGCAGCTCGTCGCCCTGAAGGTCCTCCACCGCAGCGACCCGCTCGCGCTGCGCCGCTTCAAGCAGGAGTTCCGGGCCCTCGCCAACCTCGCGCACCGCCACCTCGTGAGCCTCTTCGAGCTCCACCAGCAGGACGCCCACTGGTTCTTCACCATGGAGCTCGTCCACGGCGTCCCCTTCACCGACTGGCTGCGGCCCGAGCTCACGCCCCTTCGCCCCAGCGCGACCTCGTCGCTCGTCATGACGCGTCCGGCCCGCCCTGGCGCGGCTGCGTTTGCGCCCCCCTTCGCGTCCCCTCAGGGCGCCGGCCCCGCCACGCTCGACGCGCCGCCCGAGGCCGCCGCCGAGCCCGCCTCGTCGAAGCCCATCGCGCAGACGCTGTCGTCGCCCGGTCTCAGGCCCATCGAGGCGTCCTCACCATCGTCACCGTCCGACCCGCTCGTCCCGCGTGCGACCCCGACGCCGCTTGGTCTCGCGCGCGCCTTCCACGGGATCGAGATCCCGGACGAGGCCAGCTATCGCGCCTGGGAGGCCACCCGCCCTCGCGCCGCGGCGTCCTCCGCCATGCCCGACCCAGAGCGCGTGCGCAGCGGCTTTCGTCAGCTCGTCGAAGCCCTGAGCTGGCTGCACGCGTCGGGCCACCTGCACCGCGACGTCAAGCCGTCGAACGTGCTCGTCGACAGCCAGGGCCTCGTCAAGGTCTTGGACTTCGGGCTCGTCACGCGCCTCCTCGGACCAGCCGCGCCCGCGCACGAGGCCCTCATCGGGACCCCGGCCTTCATGGCCCCCGAGGTCTGCGCCGGCCTGCCCGCGAGCCCCGCCTCCGACTGGTACAGCGTCGGGGTCATGATCTCCCTCGCGCTCAACGCCGAGCTCCCCTTCGGCGGCGACCTGCCCACCATGGTGCTCGCGAAGCAGGCCATCGAGCCTCGCCCCCCGCGCGAGCTCGCGCCCGTGCCGCGCGACCTCGAGGCCCTGTGCCTGGCGCTCCTCGCCCGCAACCCCCTGGCCCGCCCCGACGCCGCGACGCTGCTCGAGCACCTCGGCGAAGGTGGCTCGAGTCGTCTCGCCCTCGCCTCGACCGCGACCTTCGTCGGTCGCCGCGCCGAGGTCGCGCGCCTCTCGGCCTCGCTCTCGGGCGTCCCCGACGAGGGACGCTATCACGACATCGCGCTGGTCGAGGGGCTCTCGGGCCTCGGCAAGACGGCGCTCGTCGACCACGTCCTCTCCAGCCTCGCGACTCGCGACGACGCCCCGCTGGTCCTGCGCTCGCGCTGTTTCGAGCGCGGCAGCGTGCGCTATCGTGCCCTCGACGGGGCCATCGACGACCTCGCCCAGTACCTCTCGGGGCTCGCCCCGGTCGAGCTCGAGGCGCTCCTGCCGAAGGCCCTCGATCTCTGGGCGCTGCGCCGCCTCTTCCCGGCCCTGCCCGAGCCGCTCTCGAACCTCGTCGCAGGCACACACGCCCCGGTCGAGCTCATCACCGATCCGCAGGAGATCAAGCGCCGCGCGTTCCTCGCGCTCAGCGAGCTGCTCGCGGCCCAGGCCCGCCGCTCTGCGGTCATCGTGGCCATCGATGACGCCCAGTGGGCCGACGAGGACAGCCTCGTCCCGCTGGGCGAGCTCATGCGCGTCCTCGATGGCACGCGCGTCCGCTGGGTCCTCTCCTTCCGCTCCGACGAGCGCGCCTCGAGCCCGTTTCTCCGTGGCTTCTTCGCGACCCTGGTGCCGCGCCTCGCCGCACGCGTCACCTCGATCGCACTCGCGCCGCTCTCGCCGGCCGAGGCCCTCGCGCTGGCCGACGACCAGATCTCCGCGGGCGCGAACGACGGCGACCCCACGGCCATCGCGACTCGCGCCGAGGCCATCGCCCGCGAGGCCGGCGGGCACCCCCTGTTCATCGCCGAGCTCGCGCGCCGCGCCCCTTCGCACGACGCGCCCGGGGGCGACGCCAAGGCGAGCCTGGCCGAGCTGCTCTCCGCGCGCGTGGCGGCCCTCGACCCCGAGGGACGGCTCGTGCTCGAGCTCGTCGCGGTCGCCTCCGAGCCGATCCCCACGCGGCTCGTGCGCGCGGCCACCGGCGTCGACCAGCGCGAGCTCACGCGCCTCGAGCAGGACCGACTGGTCACGGCCCGGGCCTCGCTCCAGGGCGAGCTGGTCATGACCTGGCACGACCGCGTCCGCGAGATCGTCTCCGGCGCGCTCTCCCCCGAGGTGCGCACCGCCCGTCACCGCGCCCTGGCCGAGACCGCGACCGAGCTCGGGTCGGCAACCGACGACTTCCTCCATCAGCACTGGCTCGGCGCGGGCGAGGCGGCGCGCGCCATCCACCACGGGCTCGCCGCCGCCGATGCCGCGCGTGCGGCCCTGGCCTTCGACCGTGAGGCGGCCATTCGAGAGACCCTCATCGCGCTCGGCGCGAGCCGGGACGACCTCGCCGCCACCCTCGAGCTGCACGAACGCCTGGCCGAGGCGCGGAAGAACGGCGGGCGTGGCAAGGCCGCCGCCGAGACCTACGTCATCGCCTCGAAGCTCGCCGCCCAGGCCGGGCGCGAAGACGAGGCCCGGCGCCTGGAGATCGCGGCGGCCGAACAGTTCCTCTTCTCGGGGGCCTTCGCCGACGGCGAGGCGGCTATTCGCAGCGTGCTCGGGCGCATCGGCCTGTCGGTCGCGCGCGGTGTCCCTCGGGCCCTGGCGAGCTTCGCCTGGCAGACCCTGCGCATGAAGATCCGCGGGATGGCGTTTCGTCCCCGCACGTCGGCCGCGGTGCCCTCGTCGGAGCTCGCGCAGGTCGACGCGCTCTGGTCGGGGACCATCGGCCTCTCCATGGCCAACCCGCTCGCCTCGCAGGCCTTTCAGCAACGCCACCTCCGCGCCGCCCTCGACGTGGGCGAGCCCTTCCGCGTGGCCCGGGCCCTCTCGATCGAGCTGGCATTCTCGGCCCTGCCGGGCGGCCTCGACGAGACCCGCAGCCGGTCGCTCTCAGAACGCGCCCACGCTGTCGCGCGCACCCTCGACGACCCCTATGCGGATGCCTTCGCCACCATGTCGGACGGCGCCATCCACTGGCTGCGCGGGCGCTGGCGCGAGGCCCAGGCCGCGGTCGAGACGGCCATCGAGGTCTACGAGCGACGCTGTGTCGGCGTCACTTGGGAGAAAGACACGGCGCGCTTCGTCGCCCTCTCGGCCCTGGCCCATCGCGGCGAGCTCGCGGCGCTCGCCCCGCGCTACGAGCGCATCCTGGCCGACGCCATCGAACGCGGCGACCTCTACCTCGAGGTCCAACTCCTGACGCGCTTTGCGCCCCTCCTCGAGCTCCTGGCCGATCGCCCCTACCAAGCGCGGACCGTCATCGACCAGGCCCTCGCGCGCTGGTCTGCGCCCGGATTTCAAATCGTCCACTATTGGGGCTACCTGAACCGCGTTCAATCCTTTCTCTACGAGGGGGACGCGCAGTCGGCCTGGGCCGCGCTCGAGGCGGGCCGCAAGCCGTTGAAGCGCTCCCTGATGCTTCTCGGCCAATATTATCGCGTACAGTTCCACGACCTCGTCGCGAAGACCGCGCTCGCCGTGCTCGCGGGCCCGCGCCGACCCGAGTCCCGCGCGGCGTCGTCGTCGCTCGCAAGGGCGATCAAGGTCCTCACCAAAGAGGGCATGCCCTGGAGTATGCCAATGGCCGCCATGTACCGGGCCATGGTCGCCACCGACGCCGAGGCCCGCCGCGCCCTGTTCGCAGAGGCCGCACGCGGTTACGGCGCCGTCGACATGGAGCTGCATCGATGGGTTTGCATCGAGCGCTCGGGACAGGGAACCTCCGATTTCGCGCCGGCCGCTCTGGCCGCGCTCTTCCCCAGCGCCTCGAGCGTCGCTCGAGCGGGTCCCTCCGGTCCGCACTGGGAAAAAATAAGTCGAATGATTACCGGCGTTTGACCGATTGTTGGAAGAAATCGAGGCGCTGATTGCCGTGGTCGGCTTGACCCGGGCGCGCCTCCTTCGGGTATACAACGGCGTCCACGCCCCCCGGCCGGGCCAGGTGAAACACGCAGCGGCTGGGTGAGCTCGAAGGTGCTCGCTCTTCCGTCGACGGGGCGTTTCGACCAACACAAATCCGGAGTGAAGGATGCGCACTTATAAGTTGATGGCGGCCGTCGCCAGCCTGGCCACGATCGTGGCCGGCTGCGCGGGTGAAGACGGTCAGGACGGCGCCGCGGGTGCCAAGGGCGACAAGGGCGACAAGGGTGACCAGGGCGAGCCCGGCACCAATGGAACCAACGGCACCAACGGGACCAACGGTACGGACGGCGAAGATGGCGTCGACGGGACCAACGGCACCAACGGGACCAACGGCACCGACGGCAAGGACGCGGCCTGCGCCGCTTACGAAGCCCTCGAGGTCACGGACGTCATCGGCATCGCGGACGGCTTCTTTCCCGGCCAGGACATCGAGTTCGAGCTCGAGTACGCCGGCGGCGGGCCGAACGTGAAGACCCAGTTCATCGGCCTCTTCGAGGCGGATGACGGCTCGGTCACCATCCCGCAGGCCCCCATGGCCGGCGCTTCGGCTGGCGCGTTCTCCACCGTCTCGAACGTCGAAGGCACCATCCACTACACCGTCGTCTCGACCGACGGCTGCACGGTGGCCATCTCGAACTTCGACATCCTCGTCGCGGCCGCTCGCGTCTCGATCGTCAACGCCAACCCCGACGTCGGCACGGTCGGCTACGCGCTCCGCGGCACCACCAACATCCTCTTCCAGATCCAGGTCGTCGACACGATCTTTGGACCGATCGAGGTCCCCGTGGCCGCGCTGGCCGCGGGCCAGACCTTCCCGGAGTACTTCCGCTTCGCGCAGCCCAACGCCGACATCGACCAGTTCCCGGACACCGATGACGACGGCGTGCCGAACCTCGACGCGGCTGGTGTCCAGCTCCCGAAGATCCCGCTCCGCCCGAACGACCGCGTGATCGTGGTCGCCTACAAGAACGCCGTGGGCGAGCTCGCCTTCGCCGTGCTGCGCCCGAACCAGGCGCCCTTCGAGGACGACGACCTCAACGCGCGCGTCCAGTTCGCCCACCTCGCCGGCAGCTTCCCGGCGGTCGACGTCGGTTCGGACGACACCTTCGCGACCCTGCTCATCAACGACGCGCCGGTGGGCCAGCTCGCGACCGAGCAGCTCTACCTCGCCCCGCTCGACTACCAGCTCTTCATCGACGCGAACAACGACGCCAACGCCGACCTCGAGGCGCGCCTGCTCTTCGAGAGCTTCGGCGTCTTCCCGGGTGAGAACGTCGTCGTCATCGCGTGGGAGAATGCGCTCGGCGAGCTCCAGCTCCTCATCCACGACAGCGGCGCCGATGACACCGCGTTCGAGGGCAAGGTCTTCGGCCTCCCCGGCATCGCGTTCGACCCGGCCACCGAGGCGTTCGTCGCCGGCAACGAGACCACCGAGATCGAGGTCCCCTACACCGCTGCCGCCAATTGCGGCGTCGTCTCGGCGACCCTGAACTACGACGTGTCGACCTACGGCAACACCTACGCCGAAGACCTCACCTTCGCGGTGACGACGCCTGACGGTTCGACCGCCACGGCCGGCACGGGTACGGCGGCTGACGTCGTGAGCCACGAAGTCGGCGCCCTCGAGATCACCTCGGGTGGCATCATCGGCAAGCCGGCCAACGGCATCTGGAAGGTCAAGGTCACCAACGCCTGGAACTTCCCGGCCCTCCTCCACTCGGCTTCGATCTCGGTCGTCTGCGGCGCCCTGCCGGACGCGGTCGTCAGCTCGACGGCGGAGACCGCCCTCGCCGGCAGCGCGACCGTGAACGTCAACATCCCGGTGTCCGTGCCCGCGACCTGCGGCATCGCGAAGTACACGCTCGACTATGACCTCTCGACCACCGGCCTCACCTACGCGAACGACATCACGTTCAGCATCACCCCGCCGGCCGGCACCAAGGCGACCCTCGGCAAGGGCACTGCGAACGCGCGCGTCGATCACGAGATCGGCGGCTTCACCGTCTCGACCGGCCCCGCCATCGGCCTCGCGGCCAACGGCACCTGGGTGCTCGAGGTCAAGAACGGCTACACGGCGGCGGCGACCCTCCACAGCTACAAGCTGAGCGTGTTCTGCGGTGCCATCCAGGCCCCGCCGCCGCTCATCACCAAGACCGCGACCCCGAACCTGGCGATCCCCGACAAGACGACGCCGGCGACCTACGCGACCACCACGATTGCGGTGCCGGAGACCTGCACGGCGGACACGGTGACGCTCTCGTTCGAGACCGACCACACCTACTCGAGCGACATCCTCTTCGAGCTCCAGTCGCCGGCGAACGCCACGTTCGTGTCGTTCGGCTCGGTCTCGTCGGCGTTGAACCCGCTGACGGCCACGCTGCCCGTCTCGAGCGCGTTCGCCAACCAGTCGGCCACGGGCACGTGGACCCTGCGTCTGTCGGACCGCTTCGAGGACGACACCGGCTCGCTCCTGAGCTGGACGCTCAAGATCCAGTGCAAGTGATGAGGGCGTAGACCTCGCCCCGCAAGGGGCGATGATCGAGCCTAGAAAAGGGCGGTCCTTCGGGATCGCCCTTTTTGCTTTTCGAGGACCCGGCGTGTGGGTGGCGCTGAACGCCGTGGCGAAAACGCGCTTGCCTCACTCGGGGCAGGGGTGTAGCCGCAAGCGGTGTCGAGCCGCTGGGTGTGGTGCCCGGCGGCGCGCGCGACTCGAATCCAGGTTCTTCCTTGGACGAATCGACTGGCAGCCCACGACGGTGCGCCTCCCGGTGATTCTCGGCGGACTCCGCGGCACCCCGGCCTGACCGGGGCGCCGATACCGCGTCGAGGGCGGGTCGGGCGCACGCCCCACAGCCCTTGCCGCGCACGCGGCTCAGGAGCCAACCATGCGAGACGCGACCGACCTTCCGGCGCTCCTCGAGGTGTGGCCGGGTCTCTCCGCCGAAGCGCGGGTCGAGGCCTTCCTCACCTTGCCCCCCGACCTCGCCGAGCCCTTCTTCCTGGCGCGCTCGCCGCTCGGGCACGCCCAACTCCTCCAGGGGATGCCCGAGTCGCTGAGGCGGCTCTGGCTGCGCGTCCTCGCGCCCGACGACGTGGTCGACGCCCTCCAGTTCATGGACCCCGAGGACCGCGCTCCGTTCCTCGCCCTCCTGGACGATGCGACTCGCCGCGAGGTGCAGGCGCTCATGGCCTACGTCGAGGACGAGGCCGGCGGGCTCATGTCCCTGCGTTACGCGCGCGTGCGCCCCGAGATGTCGGTCGACGAGGCCCTGTCCTACATCCGCAAGCAGGCCAAGGCGCAGCTCGAGACGATCTACTACGTCTACGTGCTCGACCACGCGCAGCGCCTGGAGGGCGTCGTGTCCATCCGCGAGCTCTTCGTCGCGCGCCCCGAGCAGGTCGTGCGCGACGTCATGCGCCGAGACTTCGTGCGCGTGGCTCCCGACACCGACCAGGAGGTCGTGGCCGGCGTCTTCGCGCACGAGGGCCTGCTCGCCATCCCGGTCGTCGATGCCGACGGTCGCATGCAGGGCATCGTCACGGTCGACGACATCGTGCACGTCGTCCAGCAAGAAGCGACCGAGGACGCCCACAAGCTCGGCGGCATGGAGGCCCTGGACCGCCCCTACCTGCAGATGGGCTTCTGGAGCCTGGTCCTCAAGCGCGCCGGCTGGCTCTCCATCCTGTTCATCGGCGAGATGCTCACGGCCTCGGCGATGGGCGCCTACGAGGCGGAGATCAAGCACGCCGTCGTGCTCGCCCTCTTCATCCCGCTCATCATCTCGAGCGGCGGCAACTCCGGCTCGCAGGCCTCGACCCTCATCATCCGCGCGATGGCGCTCGGCGAGGTCCGCCTCCGCGACTGGTGGCGCATCCTCGGGCGCGAGCTCCTGGTCGGGCTGGCGCTGGGCACCATCCTCGCCACCCTCGGCATCATCCGCATCTCGGTCTGGGGCGAGGCCTTCGACTCCTACGGGCCGCACTACGGGCTCGTCGCCCTCGCGGTCGGCGTCTCGCTGGTGGCCATCGTCATGTGGGGCACGCTGGCCGGCGCGATGCTGCCCTTCCTCTTGCGCAAGATCGGCTTCGACCCCGCCAGCGCCTCGGCCCCGTTCGTCGCGACCCTGGTCGACGTCAGCGGCCTCGTCATCTACTTCACGGTCGCGGATGTCGTCCTCGGGGGCACACTCCTCTGACCTGATGGCGGCCCGTGGCTGCGCCGCGCGTCTGCGGCGTCGCTTGCTTGGTCACTTGTGCGGCGACCTCGAGGTCGCCTCCGCGTTCCCGTCGCTCGCTCCTTGCAGCCATCGCGGCTCGCTCACGGGCTTGCCCCTCACCTACCGCCCGCCAGTCCCGAAGAAGAAAGGCCCGACCTCCTCGCGGAGACCGGGCCTGTCGTTCACACCGCCGAGGGCCTGGCGGTGCCAGGCTGCCTCGGGGGCATCACTGCAGAGCGTGTTGCTCTGACGTCTTACTCGTCGTCCTCGACCACGAGCTTCGAGCCGAACTCCTCGCGGAGCTGCTTGCCGACCTCGGGGGGCACCGGGGCGTACTTCGCGAACTCCATCGAGAACTCGGCCTTACCCTGGGTGGCCGAACGCAGCACGGTCGAGTAGCCGAACATCTCGGCGAGCGGCACCTCGGCCTCGACGCGCGCGAAGCCGTCCTCTTCCGACGAGCCGAGGATCATGCCACGGCGCTGGTTGATGGTGCGCATGATGGCGCCCGAGAACTCGCCCGGACCTTCGGCCGCGAGCTTCATGATCGGCTCGAGGATGACCGGACGGGCCTGCGGGTAGGCCTGGCGGAACGCGCCACGGCCAGCGGCCTGGAACGCGTTGTCCGACGAGTCGACCGCATGGCTCGCACCGTCGGTCACGGTCGCCTTGAAGTTGACGACCGGGAAGCCGATGAGGCGACCCTTGGCCACCGAGGCCTTGAAGCCCTTCTCGACGGACGTCGCGAACTCGGTGGGGATGTTGCCGCCGACGACCTTCCAGTCGAACTGGAACTCCGGCGTCACGCCGTTCTCGTCCGGCTCGGTCGGCTCGATGAAGCCGACGACGCGACCGAACTGACCCGAACCACCCGTCTGCTTCTTGTGCAGGTAGTTGAAGTCCGCGCGCTGCTGGATGGTCTCGCGGTAGGCGACCTGCGGCTTGCCGGCCTCGACATCGACGCCGTACTCGCGCTTCATGCGCTCGATGTAGACCTCGAGATGGAGCTCGCCCATGCCGGCGATGATCGTCTCGTTCGACTCCTTGTCGAGGTAGGTCTTGAAGGTCGGATCCTCTTTCGAGAAGCGGTTCAGCGCCTTGCCGAGGTTGTTGCTGGTCTTGTTGTCCTTGGGCTTGATCGCCATCTTGATGACGGGCTCGGGGACGAACATCGACTCGACCGAGGCCTCGATGTTGCCGTCGGTGAAAGTGTCACCGGACGCACACTCGACGCCGAAGAGCGCGCAGATGTCGCCCGCCTCGACCGCCGTGATGTCCTCCATCTCGTCCGAGTGCATGCGCACGATACGACCGACCTTCACCTTGTTGCCGGTGCGCTGGTTGTAGATCGTGTCGCCCTTCCTCAGCGCGCCCTGGTAGACGCGGATGTAGGTGAGCTGGCCGTAGCGATCCTCGACGAGCTTGAAGCCCATGAAGATCAACGGCTCTTTCGAGTCGAGCTTGACCGGGAACTTCTCGCCCGTCGCCTTGTTGATGGCGAGGTTTTCCTTCTCGGTCGGGTTCGGCAGGTAGCGCCCGACGTTGTCGAGGAGGACCTGGACACCCTTGTTCTTGTAGGCCGAGCCCATGCACACCGGCACGAGCTTGTTCGAGATCGTGCCGACGCGGATCGCCTTGCGGATGATCTCGACGGTGGCCTCGTCGGTGCCGACGTCGCCCTCGAGCATCTTCTCCATGAGGTCGTCCGAGAACATCGAGACCGCGTCCAGCATCGCCTCGCGCGCCTCGTTGGCCTTGGCGACGTAGTCGGCCGGGATGTCCTTCTCGACGACTTCCTTGCCGCCTTCACCCTCGAAGTAGTTCGCCTTCATCGTCGAGAGATCGATGATGCCCTCGAACTTGTCCTCGGCCCCGATGGGGATCTGGATCATCACCGCGTTGAGGTTCAGCTTCTCGCGGATCGACTTGGCGACGTTGTAGGCGTTGGCGCCCGCACGGTCGAGCTTGTTGACGAACGCGATACGCGGCACGCCGTAGCGGCGCATCTGGCGGTCGACGGTGAACGACTGGGACTGCACGCCCGCCACGCCGCAGAGCACGAGGATGGCACCGTCGAGGACGCGCAGCGAGCGCTCGACCTCGATGGTGAAGTCGACGTGACCCGGGGTGTCGATGATGTTGATGTGCAGGTCCTTCCAGAAGCAGTAAGTCGCTGCTGACTGGATCGTGATGCCCTTCTCGCGCTCGAGGTCCATCGAGTCCATCTTGGCCCCGACGCCGTCCTTGCCGCGCACCTCATGGATGGCGTGGATGCGATCCGTGTAGAAGAGGATCCGCTCGGTCAGCGTGGTCTTGCCCGAGTCGATGTGGGCGCTGATGCCGATATTGCGTACTTTGCTGAGGTCGAAGGCCATCTTGGAGGTCCACGGTTGTGGCGCCCTCGGGAGCGTGTCGACCCCCTCTCTGGGTGGGCGGCAGGCGTCGTCGGCGCGGTCGGCTGCGTCAGCGTGCGAGAAGCGGCACTCTGTCGCGAAGCGCGCGCTCGATACATGATGCGATGCCCGAACGTCAATCCTGGGGTTTATCACCCGGACACCTGTGCCCTCTCCACCCATCCAGAAGGGGTTGACACCGGGATCGAGGACGCGCTTGTCTCGACCTCCCAGAACCAGGGAGGTCTTCCATGCCTACTCGTATTGCCATCAACGGTTTCGGTCGTATCGGCCGCCTCGCGGCTCGTCGCATCCTGAAGGACCCGACCTTCGAGCTCGTCGCCATCAACGATCTCGCGGACAACGAGGCGCTGGCCTACCTCTTCAAGTACGACTCGGTGCACGGCACCTACCCCGGCGCCTCTCACCTCGACGGCGACCTCCTGCACGTCGACGGCCACGCCATCCGCATGACCGAGCACCGCGACATCCTCGCCAACAAGTGGGGCGAGCTCGGCGTCGACATCGTCCTCGAGTGCACCGGTGTCTTCACCGACCGCGCCAAGAACCAGCCGCACTTCGACGTCGGCGCCAAAAAGGTCATCATCTCGGCGCCCGCCAAAGAGCCCGACATCACCATCGTGCTCGGCGTCAACCACGAGAAGTACGACCCGACCAAGCACCACCTGCTGTCCAACGCGTCGTGCACGACCAACTGCGTCGCCCCGCCGCTCAAAGCGCTGGACGATGCCTTCGGCGTCTCCTACGCGGTCATCAACACGACCCACGCCTACACGATGTCGCAGTCGCTGCTGGACGCGCCCCAGAAGAAGAGCCTCCGCAACGGCCGCGCCGCCGCGGTGAACCTCATCCCGGGCACCACCGGCGCCGCCAAGGCCGTGGGCGAGGTCATCCCGCGTCTCAAGGGCAAGCTCGACGGGCTCGCGGTCCGCACCCCGAACCCGACCGGCTCGCTCGCCGACATCACCATGACCCTCGAGAAGGACGCGACCGTCGCCGACGCGCACGAGGCGCTCACCGCCTTCGCCGCGAAGAACCCGTCGATCCTCCAGCTCAGCAAGGAAGAGCTCGTCTCGAGCGACGTCGTCGGCTCGTCGTTCTCGTCGATCGTCGACGGTCTCATGACCATGAAGGTCGGCCCGCTCCTGAAGGTCCTCGCCTGGTACGACAACGAGGCCGGCTATGCCACGCGCCTCGTCGACCTCGCGCGCCTCGTGGCCACCAAGGCCTGAGCCCGGGTGTCCGTGTCGTCCCGACCTGTCGGCGCGTCCTCTCCCGAGAGGCGCCCGGCAGGGCTCTACGAAGTCGCGCCGAACGTGGTCCTCCACGTGTTCGAGGCCGCGCTGCCGGGGCCGACCGCGCTCATCCAGGCCGGTATCCACGGTGACGAAATCGCGGGCGTACACGCGCTCGAGGAGCTCCTCGAAGGTGGCCTCGCCCCCACGCGCGGCCGCCTCCTCCTCATCCCGGTGATGAACCCGCCGGCGTATCGCGCTCGCCTCCGCGCCGCGCCCAACGGCCTCGATCTCAACCGCTGCTTCCCGGGCGATGCCGCCGCACCCGAGCGTGAGCGCCGCCTGGCGCGCCTCTTCATGGACCTCGTCCTCGCCGAGCGCCCCGCGCTCATGGCGACACTCCACGAGTCGATGAAGCGCCACCACCCGGACTTCCCGGTCTCCTTCGGGCAGACCGTCACCTACGGGGTCGACCCGCGTCCGCCCATCGTCGACCGCCTTTGCGCCGCGATGAACACCTCGCTCGAGTCGCCGTACGAGACCTGGGCCCCGCACTACTACCCAGTGCCGACCTCGTCGACCGAGGTCATCGTCGACGCGCTGACGTCGCTCGGTACCGACACGACC
>JAEUKJ010000619.1 GCA_016792665.1 Deltaproteobacteria bacterium
TGCCGTACTCCACCTCGGCCGCGACGCGTCGCGATCTGCCGGCCCTGCGCGAGGTCCTGCGCGGGCCGCTGGTCTCGCCGAGCACGCGGGTCCGTACCGCGACGCGGCGCGGCGGCGCGGCGACCTCGGTCCCGCCGATCCAGCACAGCGCCCTGCGCGGCGACCTGGACGCGGTGGTCGGCAAGGCGATGGCCTTCGATCGGACGGCCCGCTACGCGACGGTCTCGGAGCTCGCCGCCGACGTCGACCGCGCACTCCGCAAGGTCCCGGTGAGCGCCCGCCCGCACACCGCGACCTACTTGATGGGGTCCTTCGTGCGTCGCCACCGCGTCCTGGTCGCGGCGGTCGCGGTGTTGATGGTCGGCATCGCGGTGACCGGCGTCGTGATGGTGCGCCTCTCGGCCGATCGGGCCGAGCAGCGCCGCATCGCCGAGCGTGAGGCCGCCGCGGCCGAGACGCAGCGCGACATCGCCCTCCGGACCGCGCAGCTCGCCGAGCGGCTCCGCGCGCGCAGCTTGCTCATGGCCGCCGCGACCGCCCTGGATGCGGGGGACGCGGGCACGACGCTCACGAACCTCGACGCCATCGGCGAGGCGCATCGCGGCTGGGAGTGGCGCTACCTCCACCTCGAGGCCGACCGCAGCGAGGTCACCTTTGGCGCCGAGCCGCGCGCGTCCGGCGTGCTCCCGGGCACGCCTGGCTCCGCCAGGCCTTCTGCGGCGATTTCGACCCTTGCGGTGGCCGCGTCTGCGCCGCGTCTGGCTGCGGGCGACGCTGCGGGAGCCGTCCGGGTGTGGCGGCTCGACGCGCCTCAGACCCCGGTGCGCACCCTCACGGCGCACGAGGTCGCGGTCGCCGGGCTCGCGCTGAGTCCGGACGGGCGGCTCGTGGCCACGACCGATCTGGCGCGCTCGGTGCGGGTCTGGGAGGTCGACACGGGTGCCCTGCTCTGGGAGGCCGCGGGCGTCGTGAGCCTCGGCCGCGCGGCGTTCTCGCCCGACGGTGCGCGTCTGGCGCTCGGCGTCTTCGGAGACCACGCGGTCTCGATCCGCGATGCCGTCCGCGGCCAGGTCCTCGACCGCGTGCCGCTGGTCATGCCGACCGCGTATCGACCGACCTGGGTCGACGACGGCGGGACGGGCGCGGGGGCCTTGTTGGTGACCGATCTCAGCCGCACGCAGCGGGTCGATGTCGCCACGCACGCGGTCGTCTGGACCCGTCCGCTGCGTCTGGTCGAGGCGGCAGGATCCGAGCGCTTCGTCGCGCGCACGCTCCCCAACTACGTCGGCTGGGCGCTCTGCGATGCCAAGACCGGCGACACGGTGAGGCCGCTCGGCGACGAGACGGCCGTCGTCGATGCGCTCGACGTGAGTCTGGACGGGGCCTGGACGGCCCGGGCGGGAGCGACCACGCTCGACCTCACCGAGGACGGGGTCGTGGCCCCCGCAGAAGGCCTGGCGGAAGAAGGACATCCGGTGCGCAACCAGTTGCTGCCCGGGCACGAAGGGGCGATCACCGCGGTCGTCTTCGCGAGTCGGACGCGGCCCGCGGGTACGGCCGAGGCGCTCGTGGGCGACCCGGTCTTCACGGGCGACTCGGCGGGCGTGGTCAAGGGGTGGAGCACGGCGACCTGGCCGGAGCCCTATGTCGTGCCGCGGTCCAACGACGTCATCTTCGCGGGGGCCGCGACGTCGGATGGGGCGGTGGTCGTGACGGGAGGGTGGGGCGCGGTGAAGGGCTGGGACGCGGTGCTCGGGATGGAGCGCTGGACGCGCCTCGTGGGTCGCGCGTACGTGTCCGCGGTGGCTCCGGACCCGGGCGGGACGCGGGTGGCGGTGGGGGACTGGCGCGGGGTCCTGCGGGTCCTCGACCTCGCCGATGGGGCCGAGCGCTTGCGGGTGCAGCTCGACGTGGTGCGGGTCGTGGCGCTGGCCTGGGCCCCGGACGGGCGCATCGTGGTGGGGCGCGAGGACGGGCGCATCGACGTCGTGGACGCGCGGACGGGCGTGGTCGAGCAGTCGGTGGCGGCGCACCGCAGTGCCATCCGCGCGCTGGCGTTGTCGCCGGATGGTGCCTTCCTGGCGAGCGGCTCGGGCGATGGTGCGGTGTGGCCGGTCATCAACGAAGAGCGCCCGAACGAGGGGGCGGACGCGAGCGTGCGCTTGTGGCGGTGGCCGGGGCTCGAGGCGGTGGTGGAGATGCCGGGGCACGGGGCGTCGGTGCGCTCGGTGGCGTTCGCGCCGGACGGTGCGCGGCTCGTGAGTGGGGGCTCGGACCGGACGTTGAAGATGTGGTCGGTGCCGGACGGGCGGCTGCTCGCGACGCGCGTGGGGGTCGGCCACGAGGTCACGGCGGTGGCCTTCACGACGGACGGGAGTCGCCTGGTGACGGCGCACGGCGAGGGGCCGCTGCTCATCTGGGACGCGACCGAGCTCGAGCTGCTGGCGACCTTGCCCGGGGGGCTCGGGCCGATGTTGTGGGCGGGGTTCTCGGCCGATGGGCGGACGCTGACGGCGCTGGGTCGATCGATGGCGCTCGTGCGCTTCGAGACCGATCGCGACGCGGCGCGGGGGCGGGCCCGGGCCGAGGTGCGGGCCGCGCGGGCGGCGGTCGACGCGATGGTCGGCGTGCGGTCGGCCGACGACCTCGCACGTCTGCTCGAGGCGCGGACCGATCTGCCGGCCGCGGTGCGAGGACGCGCCGTCGCGATCGCACGTGCGCGGGGCGACCACGCGCTCATGCTGAACAGCGCGGCGTGGGGCAGGGTGCTCACGCCGGGGCAGGACGCGGCGTCGCTGGCCGAGGCGCTGGCGGCGAGCACGACGGCGGTCGGGGCGCGCCCGGACGACTGGATGGCCTGGAGCACGCTGGCGCTGGCGCGCTACCGCGTGCGCGACTTCGCGGGGGCCTTGGCGGCGGCCGAGCGCTGCATGGCGATCCAGCGCGAGATCGGACACGCGGAGGACCCGCTCGGCGACGCGGTGCGCGTGATGATCCTGGCGGGGCTCGGCCGGGTGGGGGAGGCGCGGACGCTCCTGGAGTCGACGCGCCTCGCGATGCAGCGCGAGGACATGCGCCTCGACCACGAGGCCTGGTCGCTGTTTGCCGAGGCCGAGGTCGCCGTCC
>JAEUKJ010000624.1 GCA_016792665.1 Deltaproteobacteria bacterium
GCCCCCCCGACGCCCCCGGCGCTCGGCGCAGCCGCGCGTGCCCGCCCCCCGGCGCTCGGCGCAGCCGCGCGTGCCTAAGGCCCGACGATGGTGGGGGCTTCGGCGGCATACGGCAGATCATTCGTGAGCTGGAGCGCGTTGGTGCCATCCAGCCGGATCCGGTAGACCTCGCGATCGTTGCGCTGGCGCGCGCTGCCGTCGGCGATGAGGCCGCCGCCCTGGTCGTAGCTCGGCGTGCCGACGAAGATGAGGGTCGCGCCGTCGGGGGCCATCGCCATCGAGGTCGGGCGGCGGTTGGCGGTCACGTCGCCAGGCGGGTGCTTGGTGACGTTGAAGACGTCCGCCTCGGTGAGGGTCTGGCCCGAGAGCACGGTCGCGACCTTCACGCGGTAGATGTTCGAGACGGCCTTCACCGGCTGCTTGCCGTTCTCGGGGCAGGCGTTTTCCCCCATGAAGACGAGCTCTTGCCCGTCGGGCGTGAACCACGGGTCGCCGATGACGCGCTGCCACTGCCAGCCCGCGAGCACGCCCGGCTGACACGCGTTCTCGATGTAGGCGCCGGACGCGACGCTCGCCACGATGGAGGACTGCACCGTGCCCGGGTTGGCCGTGTCGTAGAGACGGATGCGCTGCCAGCGATCGGCGAAGGTGAAGAACGCGATGTAGCGGCCGGTCGGGTCGAAGGCCACCGGGTCGTTGTCGGTGTACTCCGAGCCGGTGCCGGAGCAGTTGCCTTTCTCGCCGAACTTACAGATGAAATCGAGCTCGACCAGGCCCGTCCCCTGCTTCCACATGTACACGTCCACGCTGCGGATGGTCGTGTTCAACATGACGAGGCGGGTGCCGTCGGGCGAGGCCTTGAAGTGTCCCTTGTAGGTCGAGTTGGTGAGGTCGTCGCCGGTCGGGAAGGTCATGAACGGCAGCGGCAGGTTCACGTTCTCGGACAGCTCGATGACGGAGAACTCGTACTCGCAGGAGGGGCCGTTGCAGGACTTCTGCTTCGAATAGAAGATCCGATCCGCGGCGAACTCGAAGTCGATGATGTTGGTCAGCGTGCCGCCCTTGAGCAGCGCGACCTCCATGTTCGGGTTGAACTTGCCGAGCTTGATCTCGAAGCCGGTCGCGGTGGGCGGGCCGGTGACGACCGCGATCCACTGCAGGTTCGGGGACACGAAGCAGCCGAAGTTGCAGGAGAGCGGCGGGTCGAGGTCCTTCAGGCCGCCCAGCGCCGTGACCGCGAGCTGGTTCTTGCCGTCGGAGTCCATGAGCCAGAGCTCGTTCTCGCTGGCGTTGTCGGGCAGGCGGCCGCGGTTGTTGTAGAGGACGCGGAAGGCCCCGGTCTCGGCCGGCGCGGCCCACGGATCGGTCGGGATCGTATCGCCGTCCTGCCCGTCGCCCGACGTGTCGTTGTCGGTGTTGCGGCTGTCGTCACCACACGCGCCGAGCCCGACCGACATCCACGCCGCCGTCGCGACCGCGCACGCCCCGAGCCGCATCCACTTCATCTCGCCGCGCATCGAGTACCTCCCCACCATCGCCGCCGGGTCGACCTCGTGCGAGGCACCGGTCGCGTCCCGCGCTCGCCGGCGGCCTGGCTTCTCCAGCCCGGGGCGAATCGCGGCTGCACGTTACGGGCCCGCGCGACCCGGGTCAACGCGCCTTCAACGCCTTGGCCCAGGCGACCATGGCGCGGACGCTCTCGGCGTAGGGCGTGCGCTGCGGTTCGCCGATGAGGCCGACCAGGCGCTGGTCGTCGAGGTTGACCGGATCGCTCTGCAGGTACTGCATCTCGACGAACTCGCGCATGATCTTGTCGAAGACGCCGAGGATCCGGAGCATCGTGCGCCCGACCTTGCGGGCCCGGTAGCGCGCCCCGACCTCGGCGTAGACGAGCTTGGCGAAGGCCTCGACCGTGATGAGCCCCGATCCCGCGAAGTGCAGCCACGGCGCGGCCTCGGGCCCACTGACCCAGGCAGCCGGCGTCGTCATGAGGCGCGCGACCACCGGGCCGACGTCGGGCACGTGCACGAACTGGTGCGGGGTGTCGATCGGCGCGAAGAGGTTGGCGGTCTTGTTGCCGAGCGCCGTGTCGACGATCGACTTCGCGTAGGAGAGCTCGGCCTCGGGCCCCATGAAGTCCGGCAGCCGCAGCACCAGCGCCTCGACCTGACCGGCGCGGGCCGCCTCGACCAGGACGTCCTCTTGCGCTTTGCGCATCTTGCCCTTGAAGGCGACCGGCTCGCGCGCGTGCGCCTCGGTCACGAGCCCGCCGGCATCGACCCGCGGCAGCCCGTAAGGATAGACGTTCCCGATGAGCAGGATGCGGCGCACGCCCTCGGCCAGGGCGCCGTCGACCAGCGTCTTCATGAGTCCGGGGTAGCGCCCGAACTCGTGGTACGGCAGGCCCAGCGCGACCGCGGCGGTCTCGGCACCGTGGCAGGCCGCGCGTGCGCCTTCGGCCGTCTCGGCGTCGGCGATGCGGTGTTGGAAGCCGCCGCCGTTGGCAGACCGCGTCGGGAAGGCAGCTTCGAGCCGCGAGAGGGTGCGCCCGACCACGACGACCTCGTGACCGGCGGCGACCAGCGCGTGCCCGATCGCCTTGCCCGTCGCCCCCGCCGCCCCGACGATCACGACCTTGCCCGACTCGCCCATCGCACCCTCCGCTCCAGCTCGGCCCGAGATCCAAGCCCACCCCGGATGGGCGTGCGCTCGGGTCGAGGCCTCGGGCGGAAAGGTCTCACGGCCGGGCCGCGCGGTCGACCTCGAGCGCTGTCGGCGACGGCCCGCGACCAGATCGGGCGGCCGGTTTGACGTCTCGCGGCGAAGCGCTAAGGTACGCCGCGTGAAGCTGCGCCAGCTCCAGGACTTCTTTCCGCCCGAGCGCCATCGGGACATCGAGGCGTTGTACAACCAGTTCCGCGCGCAGAAGGGCGAGGACGTCGAAGCCTTCGTCATGAGCCTGCACGAGCGCGAGCTCATCAGCGACGAGACGCTGCGCGACATCCTGACGCAGCACGAGATCTTCCTGACGGCCCCGCCCGACCCCGACGTCCCGCTGCCCCGCCTCACCGAGCGTCATCGCCTGGTGGCGCTGCTCGGCAAGGGCGCGATGGGCGAGGTCTACATGGGCCGCGACCCGGAGCTGAAGCGCACGGTCGCCATCAAGCGCATCGACCCGAAGCTCGTGCACAAGCCGGCCTTCGCGACGCGCTTCTTCGCCGAGGCGCAGATCACGGCGCAGCTCGACCACCCGTCCATCGTCCCGATCTACGGGGTCGAGCGCGACATCGACGGGTGCCTGTCCTACGCCATGAAGTTCGTGAGGGGAAAGACCCTCAAGGACTACATGGACGAGGCGCGCGCCTACTACGAAAAGGGCGAGCCCCCCGACGAAGACCACTCGCTGAAAGCCCGCATCGAGACCTTGCTACCGGTGCTGAACGCGGTCGACTACGCGCACAAGCGCGGCGTCATCCATCGCGATCTGAAGCCCGACAACGTCATGGTCGGCGGCTTCGGCGAGGTGCTGGTCATGGACTGGGGCATCGCGCGGCCGATCGGCAAGCGCGAGCGCGTGACGACCAGTGAGTCGGTCGAGAAGACGCGGGCCGGGTCGCTGGTCGGGACGCCGTCGTACATGTCGCCCGAGCAGGCCTCGGGTGCCACCGAAGAGCTCGATGGCGCGAGCGACCAGTACTCGCTGGGTCTGATCTTGTTCGAGCTGGTCACGCTGAGGCGCGCCATCACGGCCGAGTCCTCGTTCGAGACGGTCGTCAAGGCCGCCTCGGGTGCGCGCGCGGCGCTGGTCCACTTCAACGCGAAGGAGAAGATCCCGCGCGAGCTGCGCGCCGTCATCGAGAAGGCGACGGCCAAGAAGCCCGACGATCGCTATCGCACCGTCGGCGAGTTCGCGGACGACCTGCGCCGCTACCTGCGCGACGAGTCGGTCGTGGCCCAGCCCGACAAGTTCATGCAGCGCGTGCAGCGCTGGATCGGTCGTCACCGCGGAGCGGCGCTCGGCCTGGGCTTCGCGCTGATGATGTCGGTCTTCGTGGTGGCAGCCGTCATCCAGTGGCGCGGCGCGGTCGCCCTCGAGGAAGAGCGGCAGGCGGCGCGTCTGCGCGAGCAGGAGCTCCTCGAGCTCGGCGGCGTCGTGAGCGACCAGGCGCACCAGATGGACGGCAAGCTCTACGCTTACGAGAGCCTGCTCTCGGGCTTCGTCAACGCGGCGCAGCTCTCGCTGACGACCACGCCGCCGGCCGCCGGCGACGTGAAGGTCATCCTGCCCGAGGACGTGAAGAAGCCGGACGGGGCGACCGACGTACGGCAGGCCAAGGTCTACGACGCGGAGATCAGCTTCGACCACATCGACCTCGTCCTGCCCCCGGGCACGAGCCGCACGGACGCGGTCGACACCGAGCTCCGCCAGCTCGCGCGCCTCACCGACACCATGCGGCGCGTGTCGCTGCTGTCGCACTCCGAAGGCGCGCTCACGATGGCGCGCGAGGAGGCGCGCACGCTGGTCCTCGATCAGGGCGTGCCGCTCGTGTGGGTCTACCTCGGCACCGAGTCCGGCATCGTGTCGGGCTGGCCGGGCGTCTGGGACTACAAGGAAGACGACGGCTCGGCCTACGACCCGCGCAAGCAGGACTGGTACAAGCTCGCCCAGGACGACATCGGCCCCATCTGGAACTCGGCGGGCGTCGACGAGTCAGGGCTCGGCCTCCTGCTGACGGCGTCTCAGACCATCCGGCACCCGGCCACCAACAAGCGGCTCGGCGTGGCGGCGGTCGACCTGACCTTCCCCTACTTCATCGACACGCTGCTCGAGTCGGAGCGGCTGAAGGGCGCGGGCGAGGCCTTCATCATCGACACCGAGGGCAAGGTCATGGTGCGGAGCTCGCTGAAGGACCTGGCCCGCAACGCGAAGGACTACAAGAACCCGCCGATCGGCGACGCCGGGGTGCTCGGGGCGGTCGGCGACACGATCCTCCAGACGATGAAGAAGCAGCCGTCGGGGCACCTGCAGATCGACGGCGGCCGCCTCGCGGTCTGGTCCCGGGTCGAGGCGACCGGCTGGAACTACCTCGTCGTCGGCGACGAGGCGACGTTGCTCAAGGCCTCGAGCAAGTGAGCGCGCGCGGTCGATGCGAGCGCTGACCCTCACCCGACCCGACGACTGGCACGTCCACTTTCGCGACGGCGACCTCCTCGCCGCGACCGTGCCGCCCATCGCGGCGATTTTTCGCCGCGTCGTGGCGATGCCGAACCTGAAGCCGCCGGTGCGCACCGCCGCCGAGGCCTTGGCCTACGCGTCTCGCCTCCGCGCTGCAGCCCCTCGGCAGCCGCAGGTGAAGCGGGACGCAGGCGTTCGGCAGCCGCAGGCGATACGGGATGATTCTCTGCCGCGGCCCGGGTCCGCGGCCGATCTGGGCGATGGCGATTTTTCGCCAGGGCACGGCAACTTTTCGCCGCCATGCGAGCTCGCGCGGCTCGAGGCCGAGCGGGGGTCGAGCGAGTTCACGCCGCTCCCGTCGCTCTACCTGACCGACCACACGACGCCGGAGCAGCTCGCCGAGGCGCGGCACGCCGGCGTGATCGCGGCCAAGCTCTACCCTGCGGGCGCGACCACGCACTCTGCCGACGGCGTCACCGACATCGCGCGCCTGGGACCCGCGCTGGCGGCGATGGCCGAGCTCGGCCTGGTCCTGCAGGTGCACGGCGAGACGACCGATCCCGACTGCGACATCTTCGACCGCGAGGCCGTCTTCGTCCGCGACACGCTGGGCCCGCTCATCGCGCGTCACCCCACCCTGCGCGTGGTCCTCGAGCACGTGACGAGCGCGGCCGGCGTCGCCTTCGTGCGAGCGGCGGGCGCCAACGTCGCGGCCACGGTCACGCCGCACCACCTCGAGGTGGAGCGCAGTGACCTCTTCCGGGGCGGCCTGCGCCCCCACCTCTATTGCTTGCCGGTGCCGAAGACGCGGGCCGATCGCCAGGCCCTCCTCGACGCCGTCATGACCTCGCACCCGCGCTTCTTCCTGGGCAGCGACTCGGCGCCCCACGCGCGACACCTGAAAGAGTCCGCGTGCTGCGCGGCGGGCGTGTACTGCGGGTGGGCGACGCTCTCGCACTACGCCGAGACCTTCGATCGCCTGGGCGCGATGGACCGCCTCGAGGCCTTCGCGAGCCACTTCGGCGCGGACTTCTATGGCGTGCCGCGAAACGCCGACACGATCACGCTCGTGCGTGCGCCGCTCGTCGTGCCGGCGACCCTGCCGCTGGGATCGAGCGAGGTCGTCCCCTATCGCGCGGGCGAGACGCTGGCCTGGTCGGTCGCGCCCTGAGCCGGTGGACGCGCGCGGGTCGACGATGGCGCGATGTCGCGATGAGGTCCGATCGTCACGCGAGATGCGTCAGGTCGACGGGGCGGCGCGGATCCCGAACGCATGCGCCGAGAAGCGGCCGGCGGGATCGACGCGCTGCTTGATGCGCTGGAGGCGCGCGTAGCGATCGGCCCCGTCGATGTAGTGGTGCCAGACCCGGTCGAGGTCGACCTCGCCGTAGGAGCCCCACGAGAAGCGGCGGTCTTCGGTGGCGAAGTGCCCCTGCCCGAGGAAGACCTCGTCGTTGCCGCGTTGCCAGCGCTCGGCCTCGAGGCGGGCGGGGGTCGGGCCGGGGCCCTGGTCGGGGTGGAAGGCGTCGAGGAGGCACACGAGGGTCGTGTCGCCGCGCCAGCTGTGGGCGGTCGCGTCGCCGGCGCCGAGCGTGCGGTAGCGGGCGTGGCGGCCGCCTTGGTGCTGCACCTGAAGGAGGGGGCGCATGCCGCGTTGGTGCACCATCGCGTCGAAGCGTTGGGTGGTGAGGCGGGCCCAATCGGTGTCGGCGACGTCGGTCCGGTTCGAGAGGTAGACGCGCTTGACGTAGGGCAGCGCGAACTCGCGGACGTTGAGGAACATCCAGGCGCGGGTGAGGTGGGAGATCGGGGTCGGGGTCTCGGGGGCGATGCCGAGCGGCGTGCCGTCGAGGTGGATCTGGTTCAGCGCGCGCTCGAAGGCGGTGGCGACGAGGCCGTGGCCGCGCCCGTAGCCAGCCGCGCGACGGATGCGATCGAAGAGGCTCGGATCGTAGGGCTGGTCGCGGCCGCCGAGGTTGCTCCACTGGCCATAGACGATGATGGCGCGCGGCAGGGCGCGGTGGCCGTCCTGCCCGTAGAGGGCCGGGTCGCGGGCGCGCATGAGCTCGTCGCGGGCGCGGGTCTTGGCCCAGGGTGGGTTCCACTGCGGCGCGCCGAGCACGGTCACGGTGAGGTCGTGGTCGGCGGCGAGGTCGTCTTCGGCGGTGAGCTCGGCCATGACGTCGAGGACCGCGCGCAGGCGATCGGGGTGGTAGGGCACGAGGAACTTCAGGCCGCGCGCGTGGGGGTGGTCGGCGTCGCGCAACGGGCGGAAGAAGACGCGGGTGAGGATGCCGAAGCTGCCCGGGCTGCCGCCGAGCACGGCCCAGTAGAGGTCGGCCTCGTCGGGATCGGTCGCGCCGCGCTGGACCAGGCGGCGGCGGCCGTCGGCTGTGAGGAGCTCGAAGGCCTCGACGTGATCGGACAAGAGCCCGAAGGCGCGCGCCAGCATGCCGGAGCCGCCGGTCTGGACGTGGCCGCCGAGCATGACGTGGCGGCACTGACCATGCGGCAGGAACTGGCCGCGCGCGGCGAGGTGACCGTGGAAGGTGCCGAGGTCCTGGCTGACGCCGGCTTCGAGGAGGCCGCGATCGGGGTGCCAGATCGTGTGCGACCAGGTGTGGCGGAGGTCGAGCAAGAGGTTCGGGCCGGCCGTCGAGGAGGCGCCCGAGAGCTGGTGGCCGCCGGTCCGGAGGGCGATGACGATGCCTTCGCGATCGGCGTGCTGGACGGCGAGGACGACGTCGTCGCTGTCCTTCGGGACGAGGATGAGGGCGGGCGCCATGGTCGAAGCGTCGACGCTCGTCAGCGCGTACTGGTAGCGATAGCGCTCGTAGTCGTCGGCGCCGCGGAAGAGCACGCGACCCTTGAAGCGGTCGAGGGGCAAGGCGGACATGGGGCCTCTCGTGGTGGATCGAGCCCATGGTCGGCAGGTCCTCGCGGCTGTCAAGGGTGCCGAACGGTGAGCGACGTGCCATGGTCGGGGCCGTGAAAGGCAGTCCCCCACGGGTCAGCGTGCTCATGCCGGTCTGGCGTGCCGAGGCCACGCTCGACGAGGCATTGCACGATGTGCGCGCGCAGACCTGCGAGGACTGGGAGTGTGTGCTCGTCCTCGACGGGGTGGCCGATGCGTCAGCGGAGATCGCCCGGCGCCATGCCGCGGCCGACCCGCGTGTGCGCGTCCTGGAGCTGCCGCATGCGGGGATCGTCCCGGCGCTCGTCGCGGGGCTCGCCGCATGTCGGGCCCCGCTGGTCGCGCGCTTCGACGCCGATGACCGCATGGCCCCCGAGCGGCTGGCGCTGCAGGTCGCGCACCTCGAGGCCCACCCCGAGGTGGCACTCGTGACGTGTCGCGTACGCTTCGAGGTCCTCGCAGCACCCGAGGCGGCCTCCCCGGTCGACCTCGCGCGCTCGGGGATGGCGCGGCATGCGGCCTGGCTCGACACGCTCGACACGTCGGCGCGCATCCGGGCCGCGCGCTTCATCGACGCGCCGGTCGCGCACCCGGCCGTGACCTATCGCAAGGCAGCCGTCGACGCGGTCGGCGGCTATCGCGCCGGGCCCTTCGCCGAGGACCACGATCTGTGGCTGCGCATGTTCGCGGCCGGCCTGGTCTTCGCGCGCGTCGATGACGTCCTGGTCACCTGGCGCGACGGGGCCCACCGCCTGACCCGGACCGACACGCGCTATGCCGACGCCGAGCGACGCGCGCTGGTCCACCATCACCTCCTCGTGCCGGGCGGGCCGGCCGCGGGCAAGCACATCCGCATCTGGGGGGCCGGCAAGTACGGGCGCCGCCACGCGAAGGAGCTCGCGGCGCGCGGTGCGCAGGTGGACGACCTCCTCGACATCGATCCGAAGAAGGTCGGTCGCCGCGTGGCAGGTGGCATCCCGGTCGTGTCCGCGGACGGCCTCGGCCCGCCCGATGGCCGCCCCATCCTGGTCGCGGTAGCGACGCCGGGGGCGCGCGCCATCATCGCGGACAGGCTCGACCAGCGCGGCTATCGCGAAGACCTGGACTGGTGGGCGCTGCAGTAGCGCGTGACGGGACGCGACTCGCGCTCATCACGCGAGGGCGACGTCAGCGCACGTAGAAGTCGTGTCGGCCTTGAGGGCTCCAGCCGCCGAAGCTCACGTTGCCGTCGTAGCACATGAACCAGAGGAAGGGTGGGACCTGCTGGCGGCCAAAGCCCTTCGGGTCGAAGCCGACGCCGACGTTGCCGCCCCAGCCGCTGGCGATGCGCAGGTTGTAGGTGCACATGCCGCCGGTCTCCCAGTCGGTGCTGTTCAGGATGATGCCCTTGAAGTCGGGGGCGATGCCCCACGGCTGCGGCAGGGTGGCGCCGGCCAGATCATAGACGTGCGTCGAAGCATCGAGGTAGGCGCCGCCAAAGAGGCTCGTCAGGGTCTGCGACGCGAAGAGGTTCTTCCACGCGATGTACTCGGTGGGCGTGTCGGCCTTGCGGATCATGAGGTCCTTGCCGAGGACGCGGCCGTAGAGGGCCGAGCGGTAGTCGCCGACGGAGGCGGTGGGCGTGCCGAAGGTGGTCGGCTCGCTCGAGGTCCAGTTGGGATCTTGGTAGAACCAGGCGTTGCCGCTGGAGTCGATGCTGAAGAGCTTGGTCCAGCCGCCGCCGTCGGTGGCCATGTCGCAGTAGGTGTCGACCCCGGCGATCGCGTAGACGCGGGACTCGGTGTTGCCCTGGGCGCGGAGCTCTTTGCACGCGGCGACGACGCCGAGGGCGCAGCCGAGATCGGGGTCTCCGCTGTAGCCAGGGTCGCAAGTGCAGGTGCCGGCGACGCACGCAGCATGCGCCCCGCAGCTCACGCCGAGGCAGGGGTCGAGGGCCACGCAGACGCCCTGGTCCATGACGAAGCCGTCGTCGCAGGCACAGAGGTAGCCGACGGGGCGCTCGATGCAGTGGGAGTTCGCGGGGCAGATGCCTTCGATGGCGCACTCGGCGACGGGCGCCGAGACCGGCTCGGTCGCGAGCGAGCCACCCGAGGCGTGGGCGACGAAGCCCAGCGCGATCGCGGTGAAGCCGCTGCCGTCGGTGCGTGGCGCGGTGTAGGCGGTGGCGACACCGGCGTGCGGAGCGGCGCCGTCGAGCGGGTGCTGCGTGCAGACGAGGGTACGCCCGACGTTGATCGGCACCGACACCGACACATAGGGATAGCTCGCGTTGTCGGGCGAGTGGCCCGCGGCGAAGGGGCCCTTCGAGGCGGTCGCGCGCGTCTCGAGGACGCAGTCCGGCGGGGTGCCCGTGGCCGGATCGAAGAAGCTCGGGCGCAGTCCGAGGGCGACGTTCCAGTAGAGCTTGTCGGCGTCGACACCGCCGTTGGTGATGAGCTCGCGCCCCTCGAAGACCATGGCCTGCACCAGCGGGGCGGGAGCTCCGACGCCTTCGGGGTAGAGGTTGCCCGGGCCCTGCGAGGGGTCGATGGCGTAGGTGTCGTCGCCGCAGCGCAGGACGAGGTCATCCATGTAGAGGTGGGTGGCGCGGTCGGGGTCGCCGCCCGGGTCGCCGTCGCTGCAGGCGAAGGCCCAGACGACGCTCTGCGTGCGCTTGCCGGTGGCGGGGTCGAAGACGACCTCGATGGGGCGTGCGGGGGCGTTGTCGGTGGCCGGATAGGCGCAGTCGACCTTGGCCGAGCAGAAGATGTCCTCGAAGTTCACGGCCACGTCGAAGAAGCCCTGCTGGGCCTGGCGCATGATGGTGAGGTTGAAGGTCACCGGCTCGTCGGCGTTCTCGCGGCAGGCCGTGACGAGGCGGCAGCCGTCGGGCGCGTAGGGGGCGGCGCACGGGTTCTTCCAGTCGGTGAGGAGGTCGGGATCGGCGTCGCCGTCCTGGGCCGTGTCGGGGCCGTAGAGGCCTTCGATCGTCAGGACCACGGTGGCCGAGGCGGTGCCGTTCTGGTCGAGATCGGTGGCGTCGCAGGTGCCGACGTACGCGAGGTCGGTCGCGCCATCGCCAAAGCGACTCGCGCAGAGGCCGCCCTTCGACCACACCGGATCGCCCGCCTCGTTCAGGACGGCCAGCCCATAGCAGGCGTCGACGACGTCGGGGAGCGCGAGCGGGGCCACCTGGAGGACGAGCTCCGGCCCGGACACGGGGCCTCGAACCGAACACGCGCCCATGAAGGACGCCACGACCACGATGCCGAGCTTGCGCATGCCGAGCCTCGCTTGCACTCGATGAATCTGGATGACGGGGGTCGGCGCCGCTTCGCCGAGACCTCTTCCAGACCGGTAGCACCCGGCTCGAAAGCCGGTCAATACCGAACAAATTTGAACAGATGCGCAAATTCTGAGGGCCGCATGCCGCGGCCGCTGATGAACGGGATTGATCCAACGGATGTCCGAAAACTGACCACAGCGACGAATCACAGAGCCATGCGACGGCCGAGCGACTGTGCTAGGCACACCCCATGACCTCGCGCGGCCCGAGACCGCTCATCCTGCAACCGCCGTCACCGAGCCGAGCCGCCAGGGGGCGCAGCTCGAGTGCGCTGCCCGACGATCTGCTCACGAGCGGCGCGCGGCGGCTGCGCGTCGTCGCGATCTTCGGCCTCGTCGCGTGCACCTTCGCACTGGTCATGCCCTACCTCAGCAGCGCGGGCACCTTCGGCAGCGCCGACGAGCTGCCCGTGCGCAGCGCCATCCTCGCGGTCGCGCTGGCGTTGTCGGCCGCGCTGCTGGTCGCGACCGTGCTGCACCTCGACGTGAAGCGCGTCTTGAACCTCGGGCTCCTCTGGTACGCGCTCGAGTGCGGGTTGCTCGCGGCGACCGATTCGACCTCGCGCTGGCAGGCCCACTCGTTCGCGCACGGGCTGCCTGCGCCCTGCGTGCTCGTCTTGATCTTTCCGGTGCTCATCCCGACTCCGCCGCGCCGCTTCCTCATGGCGTCCCTGCTCGCGCTGGCGCTGGTCGCCCTGGCCCTCCTCGTGGTGCCGGGCCTGGCGGGCAACCCGCCCGCGGGCTTCGAGGTGATCGCGCTGACCCTCATCCCGATCGCGGTCACCATCTCGGTCGCGACCGTCGCAGCGCAGGTGATCTACCGCCTCGGCCGCGATCTCAAGAAGGCCCGTCGCCTCGGCAGCTACGAGCTCGTGGCCCCGCTCGGCAAGGGTGGCATGGGCGAGGTGTGGCGCGCGCACCACGGGATGCTGGCGCGCGAGGCCGCGATCAAGCTCATCCGGCGCGACCGGCTGAGCGACGACCAGGCCGCCATCACGCGCTTCCAGAACGAGGCGCGCGTGGTCGCGAGCCTGCGTTCGCCCCACACGATCCAGCTCTGGGACTACGGCGTCACGGGCGACGGCGCGCTCTACTATGCGATGGAGCTGCTCGCCGGCATGGACTTCGATCGCCTGGTCGGCGACTACGGACCGCAGCCCCCCGAGCGCGTCGCCCACTTCCTCGTCCAGGCCTGCCACAGCCTCGCCGAGGCGCACGCCGCCGGCCTCGCGCACCGCGACATCAAGCCCGCCAACCTCTTCACGGCGCGCCTCGGGCTCGACGTGGACGTCGTGAAGCTGCTCGACTTCGGGCTCGCCACGCAGCCGCTCCACGAGAAGATCGACGCCCGCATCACGAGCGACGGCATGGTCATGGGCACGCCGGCCTACATGGCCCCCGAGCAGGTCATGGGCCGCCGCGATCTCGACGGACGCGCCGACCTGTACTCGCTCGGCGCGGTCGGCTACTTCCTCCTCACGGGGCGCGACGTCTTCCTCGGTGAGAACGCGACCCAGGTCATGTTCGCGCACGCGCACGTCGAGCCCGAGCCGCCGTCGCAGCACGCGAAGGAGCCCATCCCTGCGGCGCTCGAGCGCGTCATCTTGCGCTGCCTCGCCAAGAAGCCGGCCGACCGCTTCCAGAGCGCCGATGAGCTGGCCGATGCGCTACGCGCGGTCACCTTCGCGACCCCGTGGACGCGCGAGCGTGCGCACGCGTGGTGGTCGAGCCTTGCCAAGGGCGTGGTGCCGTCCGCGACCCTGCCGCGCGCGAAGACGCTGGCCGATGCGGAGGCCGGGCTCGCGCAGACCATCGATCTCGGCCCGCGCCTCGAGCCTTAGTACAGCGAGGGCCGCGCTCCTCGGGGGCCGCGCGTCAGGGTGCGGTTGGCTGAACGCGGCTCGGATCCGCACCGCTGGCGACGTCGGCCACCGCGCTGATCCAACGTGCGACCCGGTCCATCACGCGCGCCATGGCCAGCGGCAGCTCGGTCGACAGGGCCTCGGGGCCGCCGGGGGCGAAGGTCTTGCAGCGCACCAGCGGACCATCGACGACGAGCTCGAAGGCCACGCGCTCGTCCTCGCGCTGGGCGCGCCCGAGGACCACGCCGATGGCACCTTTGCGCAGATCCGAGAGTGGCTCGCCGAGCTCGATGTCGAGGGTCATCATGACGCCGATGTCGGCCGGCCCCTCGCGCGGGTCGAGGCGGAGGCGCAGCCGCGGGTCCATGCCCTTGATGCCGGTCGTGAGGCCGCCGGCCCCGAGGTGCTCGAAGGGGAGGTCCATGCGGCGCAGGAAGCGACGCGCTGCGGCGGCGACCGGGTCGCTGGCGGGCGCGAGCGAGCGCAAGAGCGAGGCGGGAGGCTCGGGAGGGGCGGCCGCGACCTCGAGGCGATAAGCGGTGTAGAGCGCGAGCACCGAGTCGACGGCCGGCTCGTGGCCCGCGATCTCGCCGCGCATGACGAAGCCGTAGCCCGCGTTGAAGCGCAGGCGGCGGGCCTCGGGCTCGGTCGGCAGCGTCTCGACCAGGCCGGTCGGGGCGGCCGCGAGCAGCACGCGGTTGAAGGCGCGATAGTCGTCGAGGATGCCCTTGGGGACGAGCCCGCGCTGGACGAGCTCGTTCAGGGCGGCCCACTCGAAGCGCACCGCCCGCGTCTCTTCGGCCCAGGGGTCGTCATCGACGTGGGCCACGCCCTGAGCGTTCGCGACGACGTGGGCGACCTCGTGCCCGATGGCCGCGATGAGGAAGGCTTCGAGCGCGCGGTCCGCGTCGGCGGGGCTCGGGAAGCGCGCCCGCCAGTCGCCGAGGCGCCCACCGTAGAGGACCTTGTCGATGGTGGCGACGTGCGTGGCCGAGGTCGAGCGTGGCCCGAGGAAGGGCCAGAAGTGCACGCTGCCGCCGCTCGCGAAGGGGAGGAGGACCTCCTCGCTGAGCTCGAGGCTGACGGGGTCGTCGATGCCCCAGCCGCGGTAGACCGCGCGCACGGCCTCGAGCACCGCGGCCTCGTCGCGGAAGGAGGGCACGGGCTCGGCCTCGGGCGCGCGCGAGCACGCACCTAGGAGCACAACCCCCACGAGGAGCCACATCTTCGCGAGCCAACCGGCTCGGCCAGGCCGAGAGCGAAACGGTCCGCAGGGCATCGCTCCGCGAGGCCTTCTGCGAAACGCCTTCGAGCCGACGTCGAGTGCCTTCATGATCGTCACGGCCTGATCGAGGAGGGAAGCGAACCCGCGAACCGCGCCATTGTCGCGAAACGATTGCGCAGAATCAAAGACTACCGCGTCGGGGGGCGCGCGCCCAGCCGACCGGGGCGCGCACACGTGGACGAGAGCGGAGGGCCAAGCTATCACGGGCGGGTCTGCCGCCGCTTGCAGGAGTCCGCCTCGTGAACTCGACCTCGACCCCGCGTCCGCTCCGCGACCCGATCACCTGGCTCCACCCGCCGGTCGAGCCCTTCGACACCGGGCGCCTCCAGGTGTCGCCGCTGCACACGATCTACTACGAGCAGGTCGGCCGTTTGGACGGCAAGCCCGCCATCTTCCTCCACGGCGGCCCGGGCGGCGGCATCTCGCCCGCCCACCGGCGCTTCTTCGCGCCCGATCGCTATCGCGCGGTGCTCTTCGACCAGCGCGGCTCGGGCAAGAGCACGCCGCACGCGTGCCTCGACGAGAACACGACCTGGGACCTCGTCGCCGACATCGAGCGCCTGCGCGAGCACCTCGGCATCGAGCGCTGGCTCGTCTTCGGCGGCTCGTGGGGCAGCACCCTGGCGCTGGCTTACGCCCAGGCCTACCCCGAGCGCGTGACCGAGCTCGTCCTGCGCGGCATCTTCCTCGGGCGCCCGGTCGAGATCGACTGGCTCTACCAGGGCGGCACCGTCGCGGCGCTGTTCCCCGACGGCTGGGAACGCTTCGTGGCGCCCGTGCCGGTGGCCGAGCGTGGCGACATGCTGCGGGCCTACAAGCGCCTCCTGACGAGCGGTGACCCGGCCGTGCGCCTCGACGCGGCGCGCGCCTGGAGCGTCTGGGAGACGCTGCTCAGCCACATCGTCGCGAGCCCCGAGGACCTGGCCGAGGCCGAGCTCGCGGACGACGCGATCGCCATCACCGAGATCGAGATCCACTACTTCCTGAATAGCTGCTTCCTGCGCTCGCCGACCCAGCTCCTCGAAGACATCGATCTCATCCGCCACATCCCGACCGTCATCGTGCAGGGGCGCTACGATCTGGTGTGCCCACCGATGAGCGCCTTCGAGCTCGCCAAGGCCTTCCCCGAGGCGGACTTCCAGGTCATCGGCGACGCCGGACACTCGGCCTTCGAGGCCCCGATCTCGCGCGCCCTCGTCGCCGCGACGGACCGCCTCGGGGAGCGGCGCTGAGCACGCGATGCGCGGCGCGCGCACGAAGGTCCTCGCGTACCACAAGCCGCGCGGTGTGGTGACGACGCACGACGACGAGCTCGGGCGCGAGACGGTCTACGATCGGCTGCGCGCCACGCTGGATGCGAGCCTCGCGGTCGAGGACTGGCACGCCATCGGCCGCCTCGACCAGGACACGACCGGCCTCCTCCTCGTCACGAATGACGGCGCGCTCGTGCACCACGCGACGCAGCCCGCGACCAAGGTCCCCAAGACCTACCGCGCGCTCGTGAAGGGGCGCCTCGACGAGGGCACGTTGCAGGCCCTGCGCGACGGGGTCGAGCTCAGCGGTGGGCTCGGTCGCAGTGCGCCGTGCGAGGTCCTGCTCGAGGTCCACCAGACC
>JAEUKJ010000654.1 GCA_016792665.1 Deltaproteobacteria bacterium
CAGCGCTGGGACTCGGAACCGCGACCGCATGGATGGCTGACTTAAGGCCCCTACCCTGAAGCGTTCGCTAGACGAACCGATCGGATGCCCCTCGGTCGGGTCGGTGCGTCTGGCCTTTCGACCTCCGTTCTCCTATACAGCGGCGGTCGGGGTGCGGGCCGACCTGGCTCGGCTCCAAAGGAGCGGGCACATGCGTCTTCGAAGCGGTAGCGGACGTTGGAGCGAGTTCGTGGCGGGCGGGCTGGCCGTCGGGGTCGCGGGGCTCCTCGGGCTGACCGGGGCCTGCGGCGACGACAAGCCGGCCACCGACACGGTCGACGCGGACACGGTCGACACGACGGACACCGACGCGAGCGACACCGGGAGCGACGTCGACGACGCTGACACCGCCGACACCAGCGACACCGCCGACACCGACACGACTACGCCGGAGGAGGCCGCACGCGCCGCCATCCTGGGCGTCACCGAGAGCGCGCGCTTCGAGCTGCCCAAGCTCTCGCGCCCGGTGCAGGTCATTCGCGGGACGGACTCCTCGCCCCACATCTACGCCGAGAACCTGAACGACCTCGGCCGCGTGCTGGGCTTCATCCAGGCACGCGACCGCTTCTTCTTCATGGATCTCCAGCGCCGCCTCGGGCTCGGGACGATCGCCGAGCTGCTCGGCCAGGTCGGCCTCGGCCGCGACCTCGAGAGCCGCGGCACGGGCCTGACCTACGTCACCGATCGCATGGTCGACAACCTCTCGCCCGAGTTCGCCGCCTACCTCCAGGCCTTCGCAGACGGCGTCAACGACTACATCGAGGCGGTCCGTCAGGGCACCCTCCCCGCCCCGACCGAGACCCAGTTCGCGGGCGTCCTGGGGTTCCAGACCCCGGTCGACATGATGAAGCCGTTCGGCGTGCGCGACGTGGTGTCGCTGGCCGCGGTGTTCATGTACTCGACCAACTACGAGACCGAGGACGTCGGCCGCACGGCAGCGCTGGCGCGACTCCAGACCCAGTTCGCGGGCAAGACGGACGAGGCCCTGCGGCGCGATGGGTTCATCGCCGACATCTGGAACGACGTGCGCGGCCTCTTCCCGGACACCAACTCGACCGAGGGCTTCGGCGCCGGGAAGTCGGCGCGCAAGCACACGCCCAAGGCGAGCGCGGCGCGAGGCCAGGCCGAAAAGACCGTGCCCCTCGACATGGTCGACCGCCTGCGCACGAAGCTCCGCGCGCGTGAGCTGGCGCTGGGGCGCGACCGCGACGCCGGCTTCGGCTCGAACATGTGGGCAGTCAACGGCACCAAGACCGAGGACGGCTCGGCGCTGCTGGCCAACGACGGCCACCTCGAGCTCTCGGTCCCGCCGCTCGGCTATGCGGCGGCGCTGGACACGCGCGTCTTCGGTGGCGGCAACCTGCACCAGCTCGGCGGGTGGCTCGGCAACTTCCCGGTCATGGTCGGCGGCACCAACGGGGATGTCGCGTGGGGCGGCGTGAACCCGGCCATGGACATCACCGACTGGTATCGCGAGGAGGTCAAGCTCGACGCTGACGGCAAGCCGGAGGCGACGCGCTTCAAGGGCGAGTGGAAGCCCGTCGTCGCGACCGAGGAGACGTTCGTGGTGGCGGACGTCCCGGTCCTGGACAGCATCGGGCACACCGAGCGCTGGACCCGCTACGCGACCTTCGACGGGCGCTGGCTGACCTCCATCGAGGGGCGACCGGCGGCCGACATCGACGACCACGGCGCGGGCGAGTCGGTGGTCAGCATGCTGGGTGACCTCATCGTGCCGAAGGACGTCGACAATGACGGCGTCGTCACGGCGATCGCGTTCGACCACGTCGCGCTGGACGCGACCAAGTGGCCCGAGTCGCTGTTCGAGGTCGGCCTCGCGAAGAACGTCGCCGAGGTGCGTGAGGCGACCCGCGGCTACGTCGGCGCGGCGCTGTTCACGTCCGCCGCCGATGGCGACGGCAGCATCCTCTACACGAGCTACCAGGCGGTCCCGTGCCGCACCTATCTGCCGCGCGACGAGGATGGCAACTTCGCGGCGGGCGCCGATCCGACGCGCCTCATCGATGGGACCACGTACGGGGGCTTCACGATCCCGACCGACGCGCGCGGCAAGGTCGACGAGGGGCCGGGCCAGACCGACGCGCAGAAGTGCGTCGTGCCGGTGGCGCGCATGCCCTACGCCATCGATCCGCCGAGCGGCTTCATCTTCAGCGCGAACAACGACCCGGCCGGTCTCAGCGACGACGGCGACGAGCACAACGACGAGTACCAGCTCGGCGGGCCGTACGCGTCGACGCGGGCCAACACCATCCGGCGCGACCTCCAGCGCTTCACCGCGGACGGCAAGGCCACCATCGACGACATGATCGAGGGTCAGGCCAACATCCAGTCGCGGCTGGCCGAGGTCTTCGTGCCCTTCCTCGAGACCGCCATCGCGAAGGCCAAGTCCGCTGCCGCCGGGTCGCCGCTGGCGACGCTCTACGCGGCGCATGGGGCGCGGCTCGACGAGGCGCTGGGGCGGCTCACGACCTGGGGCACGCGCGGGTTCCACGCGGCGTCGGGCGTCGAGACGTTCTACGCGACGCCGACCGCCACGGACCGCGACGATGCCGTGGCGACGATGATCTTCAACCCGTTCATCCGGGCCTTCCTGGCGTCGGTGTGGGACGACGAGGGCGCGTCGGCGTGGCGCTGGGGCGGCGAGGCGAAGGTCGCGGCGACGGTGCGCTTCCTCGAGGGGCGCGGCCCGAACAACCCGAAGGGGCTCGGCTCGTGGCGCGAGGCGACCGGCGAGGCGGTGTTCTTCGACGTGCTGGGGACCGAGGCGATCGAGACCAGCGACGAGCTCCTGGTCAAGGCGTTGGTCGACGCCCTCGCGTTCTTGGAAGGTGCGTCGACGGGCCCTGGCAACGGCGGCTTCGGCACGACGGACATGAGCCAGTGGCTCTGGGGTCTGCGTCATCAGGTGCGCTTCGAGTCGATCCTCGCGGGCTACATCGGCGACAATCCGGCCCTCTCGATCATCACGGACCAGTTCGCGATCACGACCGAGCGACTGCCGCTCATGTCGGGCCTGACCGGCTCCGACCCGCGTCGCGACCTCAAGTGGTTCCCGCGGGGCGGCGACCAGTGGTCGGTCGACGCGGCCAACCCCGGCTTCGGCGGCGACTTCACCTACGGCAGCGGCCCCGCCATGCGGCTCGTCTTCAAGCTGAAGGACGGCAAGGTCGAGGGGGGCTACGCGCTGCCGGGCGGGCAGTCGGGCCTCACCGACAGCCCCTTCTTCGACGACGGGGTCAAGCTGTGGCTCGGCAACGCGTACCATCCCGTGCGCTTCACCCCGGCCGAGGTCGCGGCGCATGCGCTGGGCCGCGAGGTCTACGTCCCCAAGCCGGAGTAGCGCGAGGCGGCTCCACCGCGCAGATGGCCGCCCTCAGCGGGCACGTGCGAGGGGGAAGTCCTGACCGGTCGAGCTCTGGACGGTGTTCTGGGCCTGGCCGGTGAAGCGCTCCGTGAGGTGGGGGACCTCTCCGTCCACGAAGGCCAGGAGGCCATTGGCGGTGATGAGCCCATCGGGTCCGGCGGCGCGGCCCTGGCCGAGACCCGAGAGGATGGCATAAGTCAGGACGCCGTGGCCCAGCGCGGCGATCTCCTTGGCCTTCTGGGCCGCGGTGGCGGCCGCGAGGAGGAACACGCCGCTGGCCTTGGCGAGGCGGCGCTGGGCACGGGCCAGGCCGACGGCGTCGCGCTCCGCGACCATGCGGCCCAGCGTCGCGGCGGCGGCACCGGAGTGGCACGCATCGAGGATGACGACCTGCTTGGTCGCTGGGATCTTGGCGAGCGCGTCGCCGAGCGCGGTCTGCGAGAGGCCGGTGCTCGCGATGTCGGCGTCGCTCTGCACCTTGGCGTCCCAGGGCAGATAGTAGAAGGCCTGGCCGACCAGCACGCCGTGGCCGGCCAGGTAGACGACGACGGCGTCGCGCGGTCGCGCAGTTCGCGCCAGGGTCGCGAGCGCCGCCTCGATGTTCGCGCGCGTCGCCTGCGTGTCGGTGAGCAGCGTCGGTCGGACCTCGCCGAAGAGGCCGGGCGTGAACGCGCTGGCGATGGCACGTGCGTCGGCCACCGCGAAGCCGAGCTGGAGCGCGGGGTCCTGATACGCGTCCACGCCGACCGCGAGGAGGTGCAGGACGGGGCGCTCGGTCGCCGGCTCGGACCAGCGCACGACGATCTCGTCGCCCGCACTCTCGACCGCGCCATCGGCCGAAAACGCGGTAGCGCGCAGGTGGTTGTCGCCCTCGACGAGCTCGACCTGGAAGCGGACTCCGCCGCGCTTGGCGCCGAAGCCCTTGAAGCCGCGCTCGCCCGAGGGCGCCGGGACACGACGCCCGTTGAGGTAGAGCCACGGCCCGGTCACGCCACCGCCCGCGTCCTCGACGTCGACCACGACCTCGGCCACGCCGCGCGGCACCTCGGCCCCGCGAGATGGCGAGGCGATGATGACACGAGGCGGCGGCTTGAGCTCTTCGATGGCGGTCGCGGCGCGCGGGCGAGCGCCCTCCCAGAGGCGCGCGAGGAGGCCGGGCGTGAAGAAGTCGGCCGAGAACTGCTCGAGGCGGACGAGCGCGTCGCCGACGCGCCACTGCATCTTGGCCTGACCCTCGGGAGAGCCGTCGAAGAGCCCATCGGGGGTGGTCACGACCCACGCCCAGCGGCCAGCGTCGCCAGCGGCTTCGCCGAGGACCGCGACGGTGGCGAGGCGGCGGCGTGTCGCGACGTCCCACACGCCGAGCGTCGTGTCCTCGCTCGCGGTCAGTGCGGTCTTGCCATCGGGGGAGAGCAACAGCGCAGTGACCTCGCCGCGGTGACGTTCGAGGACCAGCTCGGCGAGGTTCTTCTGAACGTTCCAGACCATGACGCGACCGCGCTCGGCGTCGCGCCCCGCGAGGACGACGCGGCCGGCATCGAGGCCGAGCACTCTGGCCCCCGGCCAGCCCGCAACGCGCGGGTCGAAGGGCGCAGACGGTGCACTGGTGACGCCTGGCGTGGGGGACGGCGACGTCGGTGTGGCGTCGATCTGCCCGGTCACGAGGTCCCAGGCGATGGGCGCCGGGACCTGGCGAAGGTGTGCCACGAGGCGTCGGCCCGCCACGAGCGCGAGGCTCTCGATGGGGCGTGCCGCGGCCTTGATCGGGACGCCGTCGCCGGGGTGCGCGGCCTCGCGGAAGCGCAGGTCGGTCCCCCAGTTCGACGAGCTGCCGGCAAGCGCGCCGGAGAGGTCGGAGGTCACCGCGATGGCCTCGCCCGGGAGGGTCGCGACGAGCTCGGCCGTCGCGAAGTCGAAGATGCGCGTGTCGTCCGCCATGTAGACCGCGACGCGCCCGGCGTTGGCGCCGCGCGGGAACTTGATGAGACCCGCAGCGTCACGACGATCCCAGCGGCGCATGCGCGGCTCGTCCTGGCCCGCTGGCAGATCGACGAAGGTCGCGCCTCGCGTCCCGCTGAGTCCAAGGGTCCGGCTGTCTTCCGAGAACGCGAACGTCAGGTGGACGATCGCCGCCTCGGGAAGGCGACGCTCGACCAGGTCGAGGTTCGGGCGCATCTCGAGGAGGCGGGCCTCGCGTGGGGGGAAGTCGCCGCTGCCCCCGGGCAGCGCGGCGGCGAGCCAGCGGCCGTCGGGGCTCAGCATGAGCATGGTCACGCGCTCGTCGAAGTGGGCTCGGCGTGCCTTTGAGAAGTGCCCGGGGCGGGCGCTGCCCAGCGGCTCGCCGACCCAAGGATAGACCCAGACGCCGCGGTCTCGGGCGGCGCGCACGGCGAAGCGGCCGCGCGGATCCCAGACGAGGGGACCGCGACCGGGCTCGGCCAGGGTCGCGATGACGCGACCATCGGCGGCGGCGCGCAGCTCGACCGGCCCGTTCCAGCGCGGGATGGCGACCATCGACGCGTCGGGACTCCAGGTGAAGGCCTGCCAGAAGTCGAGGAGCCCACCGCGCTGATCGCGGACATCGCGGGCCCAGGCCGCGTCGCGCTCACCCCAGAGCAACCGGCCGCTGGCGGTCCAGATCGAGACGCCCTGGTCCGTGCCGGCAAAGAGCGACTTGCCGTCCGGCGACCACTCGAGGAAGAGCGGGAGGCCGGAGACCTCGAGGTTCGCAAGCACACTGCGCGTCGCGATGCTCCAGATCTTGACGACCTGATCGGTGCCGCCGGTCGCGAAGCGTCGTCCATCCGGGTCGAAGGCCGCGTGACTGATCCCGCCCAGGTGCGGGGCCTGCAACACGAGCTCGGGTCGCTCGCGTTTGGCGCGCGGCGGCAACCAGCGCGGTGCTCGCCCGAGACGCGTGGGCGCCCGGAGCCCCGCCGCGGTGAGTTGGTCTCGGACCTTCGCGAAGATCAGGTCCGCGCTGCTGGGCGCCTCGCCGAGAGCCTTGGCGAGGGCCGCGGTGAAGGCACCGTGGGGAGCCGCCTCGCCGCGGGGGCCGCCGCGCTCGGGGTCGATCGCCGACCAGACTTCGCCGCGCTTGCCGGGGGGCGCGAGGCGCGCAGGCGCACCGTCGAAGCCGACGTCGAGCCAGAGATGGGTGGCGGCGTCGAGGCCGGCGAGGACCTTGACGAGCTCGCCGAGCGGAAGGCCGGTACCGACCAGGTCGTCGGCGCTCGCGTCGGCGGTGACGAGGACCGGGCCGCTTGGGCGCCCTACGCCGGCGCCGGACCACGCCACCACGACGACGTCGCCCGGACGGACCCGGGCCGCCAGCCAACTGCCGAGCGCGAGTCGCACATTGCGGAGGGTCGCAACGGCGACCGCCTGGGGTCGGCGAGGGTCGAAGAAGGGCTCGCCGCGATCCCCCAGCAGCACGACGCGATCGGCCGGCACACCGAGCGGGCCTGTGAAGAGTTCGCGCAGTCGCTCCGCATCGGCCGGAGCGTTCGGGACGACCGGCAGGCTGGCATCGACGGCCTCGGCCACCCCGATCAGAACGGCCCACAATGCGGGCGCGCGAGGGTCAGGTGGGCGGGTGCCGAGGTCCGGGGTCGCTCGCGCGGGGGCGGCGCAGATCCAGACGAGGGCCATCGCCATGACAGCGAGCATGCGAGCGACGAGGGCGCGTGCAGGTAGGAGCATCGGTGGCGGGCTCATGTCGGCGGTCATCGGGCGTTGTTGGCGTCGGGTCAACTCCACGTCCGGACGCCGATTCCCCAGCCGGCCCTCGCGGCAGCGTCACGCACGCGGGGCGGCGATCGCAGGGCGGAGAAAAGCGAAGAGGCCACCCCCTCTCGGGAGCGGCCTCAGCGCCAGGGCTCGATGGTGAGGTCTTACCAGCCGCCGCCCCAGCCGCCACCCCAGCCGCGGCGGCCTTCGATCACGACGCGGTTGCCGCGTCCCGGGAAGGCGTCGACGGCGACGTTGTGGAAGCGGTTCCGGAAGCCGACCTTGTAGGTCACGGTGTGGCTGCCGATCGGGACGTCGATGCGCTCCCGCGAGTTCGGAGCGATCTTGCCGATGTAGCGACCGTTCAGGAAGAGGGTCACCCACTCGTTGCGCTCGTTGACGAACTTGACCGAGGTGAAGGCGGGGACGGCGCGCGGACCGCGATCCCAGCGGTTGCCGCGGTCACCCTTGTAGCCCTGGTCGTACTCGTTCTGGCGCCCGTACTGGTCGTTGTCGTTGTCGTCGTGGTCGCGGCGGTCACCCCAGCCGCGGTCGGGGCGGTCGCCCGGGGCCGCCGAGGCGGCGCCGGCGAGGAAGGCACCCGAAGAGAACGTGAGGCCGAGGGCGACGATGAGGGTCTTGAGCTGCAGCATGGCGAGGTCTCCTTGGGGCTGCGCGGCGGGGTTGGGGCACCGCGGTCGGTC
>JAEUKJ010000658.1 GCA_016792665.1 Deltaproteobacteria bacterium
TCGGCCAGGATGGCGTTGACACTCGTCCCGAGCTCGACCGCGCGGAGCCGCGCGCGCTTCAAGGTCTCGTCGTCGACAGTGATCGTCAGGTTTGCCACGGATCCCGTGTAGCACGGGATGAGTGTTTTCACCAGACTCGGCCGACCCACATGTTCGGCGTTGCATCTTCGCCCACCCGATGTATGGGACCGACGCGGCGCGCCCCCACGCGTCGACCGTCACCGCACGCGCCGCGCGAGAGCCGCGCACGCTGCGCCCCACCCAGCCCGAGAGGTCCCATGCGTACGACCAGCTCCTTGTCTCTCCTCGTCCTCGTCCTCCTCGGCAGCGCCTGCGACGACGCCGCGAAGAAGCGCGGGATCGGCGCCACCTGCGGCGACCCCGAGGAGTGCGCGAGCGGCGTCTGCTACCAGTCGACCTGCCTCGACCCGGTCGCGTGCGGCGCTGGCTTCGAGCTCGGCGCGAGCGACGACCCAGCGCAGCTCGCGTGCATCGGCGCCATGACCGCGTTCGTCCTCGAGCCTGCCGACAGCGTCCCGAGCGAGATGGGGGACCTCCAGTATCGGACCTTCGCGACCTACAGCACCAAGCGCTTCGAGACCACCAAGGCGACGACCTTCTCGTCCTCTGAGCCCAACGCCGTCTTCTTCGACGCCGCCGCGCCGGGCATCGCCATCTTCAACAGCAACCTGCCCGGCACCTACACCATCACCGCCACGCTCGGCACCCGCAGCGCCACCGTGCGCGTCACCATCCCGGACAGCGGCTCGGGCACGGCGGACGCGATCGGCCCCGACGCGGCCATCCCGGACACGACGGGCGACACCGGCGGCGCCACCGGCGGGGACGCCTTCGCCGACGCCGGCCCCGACACGAGCCCCACCGACACGAGCGAAGTCCCCGAGCAGCTCTTCGCCATGTTCGCGAGCCCCGCCGAGTTCCCGACCGACCTCCACGCCGAACGGATCGCGGCCTCGACCCGCATCGTCGGCTCGGGCGATCACGGCACCCTCGAGCTCCACATCGCCGCCACCACCGCGGGCACCTTCACGTGCGCCGATGGGGTGACCTGGGTCTACTGGACCCAGACCGCCCAGGACCAGCGCGACACGCACGCGAGCGGCGGCGGCTCCTGCACCATCACCATCGACCGCTACGGCGCCGTCGGCGAGCGCATCGAGGGCCGCTTCAACGCGATGATCAACGGGGTCGACTCGACCGATGCGTTCATGGCGATCCCGGTCGACGCCGGCAAGTTCAGCGTGACGCGCGGCCCCGATCAGCCCTGAGGCCGTCGGCCGAGCCGGCGCGCCGCCCTCGCCGCGATGGGCTCGCGATGCGCTCTCTTGGCGCGAGCTCGACCTCGCCTGCAAGCGGGGTCAATCCTCTTGCAGCGACAGCGCGCCCTCGTGTTCAGCCAGCGCCAGGCTGCCAGGTTCGCCCTTGGCGCGGTCTTGGATGGCCTTGATGGCGCTCTCGGTGACGTGCTCGAGCGTCGCGTCGGCCTTCGCAGCGACCGCGCGGAGCGCCGGGATCACGGCCGGCGTGCCGATTTCGCGCAAGGTCTCGACCGCGCTCAGCTTCACCTCCGCGTGGGGGCTCGACAGGAGCGTCAACAAGTGCCGGTCGCGGAGCGGGTGCTTCATCGTGCGGAGCTTCGCGGCCGCGCGTGCGGCGGCATGCGCGTGCGAGGCGTCTCGGGTCGCGACGAGCAGATCGACGAGGGCGTAAGCCTCCGGGCTGTCGGGCGCCGTGTCGAGCAGCGCGTCCACGGCCGCGGCGCGCTGAGGACCGTTCAAGAGGGCAGCGATGAGCGAGGGAGCGCCCAGGCCCCGCGCGAGTGCGAGGCGGGCCCTTGCGATATCGGGCCGATTGGGCGGAACGACGCGCGTCGCCTCGAGGATCTCGAAGACCTCACCCCGGTCCAGCGGCACCGCGGGGTCGGCGAGCAGGGCGAGCAGCCGCGCGGGATGAGCGGCGAAGAAGTGCGTGGTCGTGCGCGTGAGGTCTCTCCCAACGATGAGCGGCATGCGCACGGAAGCCGGGGACACGCGCTCCAGCTCGAGGTGCCAGTGAGTGCCGGTCCACGTCCAACCCTCGCGGAAGGGGGCGAAGGTGAGATCCATGAAGCGGGGCGACACGAACGGAAGCCCAGGCGCGGCCTCGAGCGTGACATCGGCGGTGAAGGCGTCGCGCGGCCGAACGTTCATCGCGACCCCGCGTCCCTCCGCGTCGACCCAGCGCGACTCCGCGGTGGCGCCGGCAGAGCGCAGCACCACGACGCTGGCGTTCTTCGGCGGAGCCGGTGTCAGGCCGTGGCTTCGGGCGAACGCGCCCCAGTCCGTCGGGAACTGTGGAAGGGGCGGGGCGCCCTTGGGCACCGGAGACCGGTCGGCCTCGTAGTCGCGGAGCAACATGAAGGCGGCGATGAGGACCACACCGATGATGGCGAGCGCGATTCCAAGCATGCGACGAAGACAACTCCCCGTGTCGCGGGAGGCGAGTCATACGCGAGTCGGGCCCCGCGGGGAGCCTGGCGTCGCGATCCCTCGATGGGCGTCCAACTTCGAGTTCGGCGCGGTGCCTCGTCAAGCGCCAGAGAGAGCCGATCGGTTCGAGCGACCAAGCAGGTGCTGGGAACAGCAAGCGCGCATGGCGTGACGACGCCCACGTCGAGCGCGCGCGAGTACCGCACGCCCAGATGGGCGGGCCACCCTGTCCAGGTCGACGGTGTGCCCGGCGCTTGCCCGGCCCTTCGTGGCGCGTAGACTTCGAGCCTTATGGCCTCTCCTCACCCCGTTCGCGGCCCTCGAGGCTCGCTCATCCGGCGCCTCGGCGTTGCCTTCGTCGCCGTCTTCGCGCTGCTGGGGTCCGCCCCGCGCGCGGGCGCCGAGCCGTCCCCGCCCCCGTCGTCCAGCGCCTCCGAGGCCGCGCCGACCCCGTATCGCACGACGGCGCACTTTCGCTTCTTTGGCGACGACGCCGTCGAGAACACGCTCGACAAGCTGGCCGACACGGCCGAGGAGCGCTTCGCCCGCCTGTGCGCGCAGATCGACGCATGCAACCGCGTGACGCGGCCCATCGACATCTGGGTCGCCGAGGACGCCGAGCGCTTCGCGGCGGGCTTCCCCGAGAAGAACCCGATGGCCGAGTGGGCGGCCGGCGTGACCTTCCTGGCCGAGCAGCGCATCGTTCTGCGCGCCCACGGGACCGGGGTCTTCTCGCTCATGGAGACCTTCGAGCACGAGGTCGCCCACGTGCTGGCCCACACCTACGCCCCGGCTATCCGGGATGACCCTGCGCCGGGGGCCTCTGGTGCCGAGGGTGCCGAACATGCCCACGTCCACTGGCGCGCGCTCCCGAGGTGGTTCGCCGAGGGGCTCGCGGTGTGGCAGGCGGGCGAGGGCCTCGTGCAGCGCCTCGAGACGGCCTTGAAGGCCGCGTCGTCCGGCAAGCTCCTCACCTTCGACGAGCTCGCCCGGCGCTTCCCGAACCAGGGCTCGAACGTCGAGATCGCCTATGCCCAGTCGGCCATCTTCGTGCGTCGCCTGGTGCTGGCCTCGGGGCCGATCGCGGTGATCGAGGTCCTGCGCGACACCTCGAAGGGGGTCGACTTCGACGAGGCCTTCGTCAAGCACTTCGGCGCCCCGCCCGGCGACCTCTTCGGGCGCCTCTCGGACGACCTCGAGAAGTCGTCGAACCCGTTCGTCTTCCTCTCGGACGGCAACTTCCTCTGGGGGCTCACGACCGTCCTCTTCCTGGCCGTCGCGTGGTGGCGCCTGCGCGACCGCAAGCGCCAGATGGCCAAGATCGCCGACAGCGAGGACGCGCGCATCCAGGCCGAGGACCTCGCCCTCTACGAACACCGCCAGCGCGCTGCGGCCATGCTCGAGGCCGAGCCCGAGCACGTCGCCGTCAGCCTCAACGACGATCCCGACGGCCCGATCGATCCCGACGGGCCCGACGCCCGTCCGGACCCGCGCCTCCTGAACTAGCCGCTCGCCTCCCCTCCGCCACCCTGGCGGCGAGGAGACGACGAGAGCTCCATATCTCGCTGGCCCGGAGCCGCCAGCGAGCACCGCGTCACGGCTGGCGCTTGGCGTTGATCCAGAGCGGGTAGAAGACCGCCCGCTTGCTCTTGAACGAGCCCTGGAAGTCACCCGCGAACTTCGTGCGCAGGCGGTCCTTGAACGCCGCGCGCAGCGACGCCGACTTCTCCGCGGGGACGTCGCTTCCCAAGGTCGCGCCCAGCGCCGCCGAGAACGCGCGGTCGATCTCGCTCGAGAACGACTGCGTGAGGGTGATGCCGAACTCGCGCAGCAAGACCCCGTGCACCCCCACGATCGTGAAGTCCTTGGCGAAGCACTTGCCACCGAGGGCGGCGACGTTCTCGGTGCTCATGCCGCCATGTAGTCATCCGGGTCCATCATCACGCGCGGCTCGCCGTACGCGTTGCCGCCAGCCTCGGAGAGCTCGCCATAGCCCTTGGGCTCGCAGGTCCCCCCGATGTGCGGGCAGAAGACGTTCAGCGGGACACCGTCGGGTTCCGGTGCGTGAGAGCGGCGCGCGCGAAGCGCTGAGTCGGAGCGGCTCGTCGCGGTCTACGGGGCCTACGGCCCGTCCGCGGGGCGTTCGTCGCTCGCGAGTGCGTCCAGCCACCGACGCCCACGACGCAGCGCGACCTGGCGCTTCAGGTCCGCGCGCAGCCGCTCGGCCAGGCGTTGCTCGAGCGCGGTCGGAGGCACCGCACGACCTGGTTGAAGCGCGGGATGAGCCGCTCGACCGACAGGTGCCGTGCCAGGAGCGCCACGTCGTCACGGTCCTTTCTCCGAG
>JAEUKJ010000706.1 GCA_016792665.1 Deltaproteobacteria bacterium
TGCGCGCCTGCGCGCTGACGGAAAGCCCCCGGTCTTGCGGCTCTTTGGCCGCGTCGGCGCCAGCTCGGGCGCGGACGACCTCTCGCCCGAGCTCCTGGCCCTGGGCGAGCCGTTCCATAAGCAGCTCGGCCTGGCGTACGACGAGGCGCTGGAGAAGCTCGACGAGCTCGAGCGCCAGATGCGCGTGGCCCAGCTCCAGGTCGAGCGCGGCGCCGGACGCGACGTGCGCGCGCCCACCGAGGCCGCCCCTCACCCGGTCTCGCCAGCCACCGTCGTGATCGACCTCAAGCTGTCGCGCCGGACGGTCTCGACGGAGGCCGAGGTCGCGGCGCTGGTCGACGAGATCCGAGAGACGCTCATGGCCGAGATCTCGGCCGGCAAACGAGTGCGCCTGAAATGACGATGAGCACCGAAGCCAAGGCCGCCCTGGGAAAGACCATTCGCGCCCTGCGTGACGAGCTGCTGGTCCGCCTGGAAGAGGCGATGCGCAAGGAGTACCTCCTCGACCTGCCGCACGCGAAGAAGCCCAACCTCGACGCCGCGCGTCGCGCGAAGCGCCTGCGCTTCGAGGCGCTGGGCGTCGATCGGGAAACCCTGGTGAAGCAGGCGGCCTATACCCTCTTGAACCGCCTCGTCGTGCTGAAGCTCATGGAGGGTATGGGCCTCCGGCGTGAGAAGCTGGTCACGGGGGGCACCGAGAGCCGGGCCTATCGGGACTTCCGGGCGCTCTCGCCAGCCATCGTCGGGCTGGACGACTCCGAGGGCTACGCGCACCTGCTCGACCTCGCCTATCGCGAGCTGGCGCTCGACCTGCCGGGGTTGTTCGGTCAGAGCGGCGCCGCCAGCGCGCTCGGCCTCGTGCCGGTGCCGGGCTTTCTCTTGCGAGAGGTCATCAAGCGCCTGGACGACAAGGCGCTCACCGCCTGCTGGCAGGACGACATGACGCTCGGCTGGGTCTACCAGTTCTGGAACGACCCCGAGCGCGAGGCTCTGGACGCCAAGCTCAAGGACCGGAAGAAGCTCGAGCCGGGCGAGATCGCCAGCAAGACCCAGATGTTCACCGAGCGCTACATGGTCGACTGGCTGTTGCAGAACAGCCTCGGTCCGATGTGGCTCGCGATGTGTCGAAAGCACGGGTGGACGGCCGAGGCCGAGCGCGGCGGCGACAACAGCGTGCTCTCCCGGCTCGACGCACGGCGTGCGGCGTGGCGCGGACAACGCGAGCGCGGTGAGGTCGGGCCCACCGAGCTGATGCCAGTGCATGGAGAGGACGAGGCGCGCTGGGCCTACTATGTGCCGCAGCCGATCCCCGCCGAGGCGGTCGAGCACGCACCGGAATCCCTGGACGCGCTGAAGCTCATCGATCCCGCGGTGGGCAGTGGGCACTTCCTGATCGTCGCGTTCGATCTCTTGATGGCGCTGCATCGCGAAGAAGACCGCCATCGCGGGCGCGTGCGGACCGACGCCGCCATCGCCGAGCACATCCTCGAGCACAACTTGCATGGCGTGGACCTCGACCCGCGCGCGGTGCAGATCGCCGCGGCGGCCTTGTGGCTCAAAGCCAAGGCGGTGCCTGGCGCAAACCCCGGGAGCATGAACCTCGTGGCGTCTCAGCTTCGCCTGGGTGAGCTCGGCCACGACGACGCGGCGCTGGTCGAGCTGCGAGCCGCCGTCTTCGAGGAGACCGGGGTCCCAGCCGAGCTCACCGACACGATCGTCGCGGCACTCAAAGGCGTCGACTGGCTCGGCAGCTTGTTGAAGGTCGAGGACGCGGTCGAAAAGGCCATCATCGCCTTCGAGCAACAAGGGCTCTTCGCCATTGGCGTCAGCGGCATCGGAAGAGCGGCGCCCGGTCGTCAGCGTTCCACGTGGGACCTGATCGAGAAGTTCCTGGCGACCCGGACCGGCGGTGGAGACCTCGGACTGAGGCTCCACGGCGAACAACTCGCGAGCGGCGTGCGCCTCGTGCGCATGCTGCGCGAGGGGCAATATGACCTCGTGGTCGGGAACCCGCCGTACCAGGGCACGGCCAAGATGCGCGAGACGGCGTACCTGACGCGGCACTATCCGCGCGGCAAGGCCGACCTGTACGCGATGTTTCTGGAGCGCGGCCTCCAGTTGGTGCGGCCCGGTGGCGTCTCGGCGCTGCTCACCATGCGCGGCTGGATGTTCATCAAACAGTTCGCTGAGCTTCGAAAGTGGCTGGTGAGCGAGTTTGACCTCCGCGCGTTGGGCGACCTTTCATCAGGCGCCTTCGAGGAGATTTCAGCCGCACAGGTCGTCGTGACAGTGGCCATGAGCATATTCGCTCGCACCAAGATCGAGACATCGTCCGTGGCCCTCCGACTCTTCGACGATCGCACGCTGACATCGGTCGGCGAGACGTCGCGCAAGCGCGCCGCCACCCTCGCCCAGGTCGGCCGCCACGAGTTCCGCGCCTCCGACCTCCGCGTCGTCCCCGAATGGCCCCTCGTCTACTGGTGGCCCCCGAGCCGATTCATCGACTATCGCGAGTCACCTCAGTTCCAAGCGGTTGCGCCGGTCAGGCAAGGGCTAATTACGTCGGAC
>JAEUKJ010000712.1 GCA_016792665.1 Deltaproteobacteria bacterium
CCGGTCGAGCCTCCCGGCATCCCACGACGAGGCGGTCTTGTGCAGGCTGTCGGGCAGCAAGCAAACGGGGCCTTCGTCGTGGGGCACCAGGAGCACGCCGCCGAGTCTCGCTCATCACGAGGCCGACGTCGCGACGACCCACAGGTACCCTAGTGAGCGACCGAGCGAGTGACGACGGAGACGGGCCGTTTTCAGCGCCCTGCGCCTAGGGGATGTTCTTGATGCGCCACTCGTTGTTGGCCTTCGGATCCCGCGCGATGCGGAACGGCGAGGGGTTCTCCGAGGCGGTGTTCACGATGAAGACGCGGCGCTCCTTCTCTTCGTCGCCGACGTCGGAGTCGTAGTAGTCGAGCTCGTACGAGAGCGACCCGTCCTTCGGGATGAACAGGTGCACCTTCCGGCAGAACGCCGGGAAGTTCATGTTCAGGAAGTTGTCCTCGGAGGTGCGGAGCTCGGTCAGCGAGCTGTGCAGCCAGGGGCGGATGATCTTCCAGCCCGCCTCGGTCCCTTCCTTCTTGCCCGCGATGCCGGCCTCGATCCCCTTGAGGACCAGCCACTCGGGCGTGCCCTCGTCGGCCTTGTTGACGGTCGTGGTCGGGAGCATGCGCTTGATGGCTTTGCAGCCCGCGCCGCCCGCCACGACGACGAAGAGGAGCGAGAAAAGGGTGAGCAGAGACCGACGCGTCAGCATGGAGGAGCTCCTCAGGGGAAAGCGTGCGCGGCAAAGTTACCCGCGACGACCACGTTCGTAAACCCCAGCGCGACCGTCGTGTGCCCGGCCGCCGAGACGGTTCCGTCGCGAGGGGTTGCAAAAAAAGGAAGACCGCCCGACCTTGCTCCGTGCGGGCTGGAACAGGTGGGCGGTCTTGGAGGGGCACGCGCGATGGCTGTGAAGCCGCTCGCGAGCACCTTGTACGGCGTCACGGCAGAGTGCCATGAGAGAGCTGGACGCTCGGCGGCCAGGTCGAGGCCTGGCCTTGTTCAGAGCTCGCACGACCCCGGCGAGGCCGGTTCGGCGAGGGCGTCGGTCACGGTGCGGGTCATCCGTGAGGCGCGACGCTGCGGTCGGAGACCCGACCTGGCTCGAGAGGCGCGAAGAGCACGCTGCGTTAAGACGTGCCTGCACGCCCCCACCGTGGGGTCACATCGGTAGGAGCGCTGCGTGCTGAAGAAGCTATGCGAAGCGTCAGGGCCACGCAAGGAAAATGCTCGCGAGTTGGTCGCTGTTTTTTGAACGATCGGTTGAACGCACGCGCGTCCGCGCGCCGGGCGGTCGCGCTGGATCGTGAGTAAAATCAGGGCGTGAGCTCCGACCGGGGTTGGAGCTCAGCGCATCGGATCGGGGCAAGCGCCGCGGATCGCGCGCCCGGTCCCGGCCCTGAGCCGCTCACAGTCGTTCGCATAGGTCTTGCCGTCGCAGCCGCAGACCGGATCGAGGATGGCCGCGCAGCTATCGGGAACTGCAGTGCAGGTGCCCGGGCTGACCGGCACGATCGCCACGCCGCATCCCGTCGTGGCGGCCTCGCAGCGCTCGCCGGCGAGGCAGTCGCTGTCGGTGGCGCAGCCGGCCGAGCACGATCCGCCGCGCGCCACATCGGTGCCCGCGACCGCGGCCTCGCAGGTCGACGCGTAGCCCTTGCCGTCGCAGCCGCAGACCTGTCCGGTAGCGTGATCGACCTCGTTTGCGCAGGGGTGGAGCGGGGCTCCGCATGCGGTCGTGCACAGGCCACCGAGGCAGGCGACGGTGGCGCGCTGGTCGCTGTCGCAGGTCGCGTCGGCCTTGGCCTCGGCGCAGTCGCACACGCTCTGGCATGGGGTGAGGCAGGCGTCCGCGCAGCCATCGCGATCCTGATCGACGGGCACGAGCGGCGCCTCGCAGCCGATCGCGGGGCAGGTGCACGCATCGCTGGAGGCGGGGCTGCCGTCGCCGCAGCGGCAGGTCTCGGGGCAGCGATCGCCGTCGACGTCGCTCGGGAGAGCGCCCGCGGGGCAGGCCAGGGCCGGGCACGCGTTGCAGTAGTCGGGGCAAGAGGCGCCGGGGGTCGACGCGGCGGTCGACCCGATCGGGCACTCACCGGAGGCC
>JAEUKJ010000741.1 GCA_016792665.1 Deltaproteobacteria bacterium
GTTGGCGAGGTTCTCGTCGCAGCCCTGATAGATGAGGACGCAGTTGCCGCAGTTGGCGTAGTTCTCGCCCGTGAGGGTGTAGATGCCCGGGGCGGTGGCGCCGCCGGCGTCGCTCAGGAGCTCGAAGTTCAGCGTGTCGACCGGCGCGCCGAGCGTGCTCTGGGCGATGAAGAAGAGGGTGCCGAAGGCGAAGCTCGCGTCCTGCGCGACCGAGACGAAGCCGTTCTTGGTGCACGTGCCGGTGGTGTCCGGGCCGGTGTCGGCGGTGGTGTCGGCGACGCTGGTGTCGGCGCTCGTGTCGGGGCTGGCGGTGTCATCGCTCGAGGTGTCGGGGGCCGTGTCGGGGGTCGTGTCGCCGGTCGTGTCGGTGACCGAGGTGTCGCCCGCGGTGTCGGTCGTGTCGGTCTTCTTGTCGTCGTCGCCGCACGCGAAGACGAAGAGCGAGAGGGCCGCGGCGAGGAGGGGGAGTCGCTTCATGAGGAGTTTCCGTGGGGTTCGAGGTGACGGCGTGACGCCGGGCGACACCGTTCCCGAAGGCACCGGAACTTTCAAGTGCCATGTGGGGTGGGTGGGGTGAGCGGGGTGGGCGGCGAGCGGGCGACCCACGAGCAGGTCAGGCGAGGACGCGGCCGAGGGCGGCGCGGGCGTAGTGGGTCAACGCGGTGTCGCCGATGTCGAGGGCCCAGGTGAGGATGCGGGCGGACGTCGTCAGCGCGCGGAAGCGGGCGAGGGTGAGGGTCGTCGCGGACACGGGCCAGGTGCGCGCGGCATAGGCCTCGAGGAAGGTCGCGCGGGCGTGGCCGTCGAACGCCGAGAACGCGAGGCCGAGATCGATGGCCGGGTCGGCCAGCATGAGGTCGCCCCAGTCGATGACGCCGCTCACGCGGGAGGTCGCTGGGTTCACGAGGACGTGGCGCAGGTCGAGGTCGCCATGACTGATGACCGACCGCGTCGCGTGTGTGGTGGCAGCCTCGCGTGCGGCAGCGATGAGGGGCACGGCTGCGGCGCTCGGGGACCCGCTGGCGGCGAGGGACGCGAGGGTCACCGCTTCGCGCCGGTCGACGTCGAGGCGGCCCAGGGGATCGGGGGCCAGCCCGGGCGCGAGCGCGACCGGCACGGCATGGAGGGCTCCGACGAAGTCGCCGAGCAGGGCCGCGAGCTCGACCTGCGCGTGTGTGCCGATCGGCGTGGTCGCGAGGACCTCGCCCGGGAGGAGGCGATAGCCCGCGAACGGCCACCCGTTCGGCATCGCGCCGTGCCACTGCGGCCGCGGTACCGCCAGGGGCAGGTGGTCGGCGAGGGCGGGCAGCGCCGCGAGCTCGGCCTCCATGCAGCGCACCGCGATGGCGCGGCGCGGAAAGCGGAAGACCCACGCGTCCGAGGCGTCGCGAAAGACCCACGCGGTGTTGTCCCAACCGGCCCCGAGCGGGCTCGGCGGCAGGACCGCCAGGGCCGGCGCCACGGTGCGCACGAGCGCGGTCGCGAGGTCCGCATCGACCACGACTTCGGGCAACCAGGGCCGGGCCGCCTGGATCGGGTCGGGCCGCTGGGTGTCGCTCATGGTGCGGTCGGCACGCACTCACCCTTGCAACGGGCGAGCTCGAGGAGCTGGTAGGTGTTGGACCCGTGGTTGCGCACGTGGAAGAAGACCTTGGTGCCCGCGGGGTGATCCTCGGCCAGGGCGTAGCCCTTCACCTTGAGGTCGCTCGACGTCGGGATCGGGACCACGTCCTCGAAGAGGGGCTCGTCGCCGATGGTGATGGCGATGTGCGCCTCCGCGCCCTCGGGCCCGGTGAGCGCGTAGCGCCACATCCAGACGAAGGCATTGTCGCCGCGGCAGGCGTCGACGAGCGTCTCCTGCACGACCGTCGTGTAGCCGCAGTTGGTCGTGTCGATGCCGAAGCTCGGGGTCCCCGCGAAGTCTTCGGGCTGGCGCGCGTTCTGGGGGCAGGTCACGTCGTCCGGTCGGAACGCGCGCCACGGGTCTTCCTCGGGCGTGGCGAGGCGCCAGAGCGCGTGGTCCACCAGCACCTTGCGCTCGCCCTCGGCCAGGGGTTCGCAGGTCGCGCCCTGGTCCTCCGCACAGCCGCCGGTCAGCGCCGACATCACGATTCCGATCCACACGAAGCGCGTCCGCACAGGGTCCTCCGAAGCGGCGAGAGTATCGAGGTGGCCTCGACCGCGCCAGCACGAAGGTGCCCATTCTCGCCGGCGAACGTCAGCCGCGGAGCCGACTCTCGAGCGCTTCCCAGGCCGCGCCGGGCGTCATCGTGTCGCGATCGGGCGCGCCGGCCAGGGCTTCGACCAGGGCCGCATACCCCCCGAGCGCGACGACGATCCGCTCGCCGTGCCAGGCACGAAAGCGGTCGACCATCAGCCTCCGCAACGCGTCACCGCGGCGCCCGGGATCGGGCGTGCCGTCGGCCAGCGCGTCGGCCAGGACGTCGATGCCAGCCCCGTCCTCGGCCGAGACGAGGTGCACCGGGACCTCGCGCCGACCCTGGAGTCGCAGGGCCGCGCGCAGCTCGCGCGCCGCGTTCGAGGCCAGCGCGCCGAGGTCGGACTTGTTGACGACCAGGCGATCGAAGACCTCCATCAGCCCGGCCTTCAGGAACTGCAGCGCGTCGCCCGAGCCGGGCTGGATGACCACCGCCGTGACCTCGACCAGGTCGGCAACCTCGACCTCGCTCTGCCCGACGCCGACCGTCTCGACGAGCACCACATCGGCCGCGGCGCGCATTACCGTGACCGCCTCGAAGGCGCGTGGCGCGAGCCCGCCGAGGCGTCCGCGCGCGGCCATCGAGCGCACGAAGACGTCGGGGTCGGACCCATCGAGGCGCATCCGCAGACGATCGCCGAGGAGGGCCCCGCCGCGCCGCGAGCTCGGGTCGACGCACAGCACGGCGACCGTGAGCCCCTGCGATCGCCAGCGCTGCACCAAGCGTCCGCACAAGGTCGACTTGCCTACGCCGGGCGGGCCGGTCACGCCGATGGCGCGGCCGCGCGGATGGGCCCAGGCGTCATCGATGATCGCGGCGCGCGCTTCGGACAACGGTGCGTCTCCCATCGTCTCGACGGCGTTCAGCGCGGTCGCGAGCGCCTTCCGATCCAAGCGCGGCCGTGGCGGGTCCTCAGGCAAGGACGGCCTCGGCCAGTGCGACCAGGTTCCGCGTGAGGTCGAAGTCGCTCGGCGTGAAGACCCTGGCGACTCCCATCCGAAGGAGCGGCTCGCGATCGGCCTCGGGGATGATGCCGCCGACGAAGACCTTCACCGCGACCTCGCGGCGCGCGAGCTCGGCCAGGACCTCGGGCACGAGAGCCAGGTGGCTGCCCGACAGGATGGACAGGCCGATGGCGTGCACGCCCTCTTCCTCGGCGGCCGCCGCGATCTGGATCGGTGTCAGGCGGATCCCCTGATAGACGACCTCCATGCCGAGCTCCATCGCGCGGACCGCGATCTGCTCGGCCCCGTTGGAGTGCCCGTCGAGCCCGGGCTTGCCCACGAGGAGCTTCAGCGGCCGCCCGAGGTCTCGCGCGATCTCGGCCACGCGCAGCCGCGCCGCCTCGAGCCCCGCGCTCGCGCCGCCGGCCACGCCGCCTGCCGTGACCCCGGTCGGCGCGCGCCACTCGCCGAACGTCCGCCGCATGACCTCGCCCCACTCGCCGGTGGTCACCCCCGCGTGCGCCGCCGCGATGCTGGCCTCCATGAGCGTGAACCCCGCGGCACCGTGAGCCGCCTCGGACAAGCGCTCGAGGGCTTCGGAGACGCGCATCGAATCACGCCCGGCGCGGAAGGCGCGGAGGGCGTCGACCTGCGCGGCCTCGGCCGAGGCATCGACCTGCATGATGCCCCCGTCATCGCCCAGCAGCGGCGAGCGCGCCGACTCGGTCCAGCGGTTCGCGCCGACCACGACCTGCTCACCGCGCTCGATGCGGCGCAACCGCTCGGCATTGGCGGCGACCAGGCGCTCTTTCAGGGCCCCACTCAGCACCGCCTCGGCGACGCCACCGCGCGCCGCAATCCACGCGAGCTCGGCCTGCACCTCGTCGGTCAGCTTCGCCTCGAGTCGGGCGATCTCCACGCTGCCGTCGAAGAGGTCGCCGTACTCCAGGAGATCGGTCTCGTAGGCCATGATCTGCTGGAGCCTCAGCGACCACTGCTGGTCCCAGGGGCGTGGCAGCCCGAGCGCTTCGTTCCATGCCGGGAGCTGCACGGCGCGGGCGCGCGCGCCCTTCGAGAGCACGACCCCCAGCATCTCGAGGGCGATGCGATAGACGTTGTTCTCGGGCTGCTGCTCGGTGAGGCCGAGGCTATTGACCTGCACCCCGTAGCGGAAGCGTCGTGCCTTCGGGTCGGTGATGCCGTAGCGCGTGGCGAGGGTCTCGTCCCAGAGGCGCCCCATGACCCGCAGCTTCACCATCTCCTCGACGAAGCGGATGCCGGCGTTGACGAAGAACGAGATGCGCCCGCACACCTTGGAGAACGTCGCCGCGTCCATGTCGGGGCGCGCGCGCACCGCGTCCAGCACGGCGAACGCGTTGGCCAGCGCGAAGCTCACCTCGAGGACGGGCGTGGCGCCGGCCTCCTGCAGGTGATAGCTCGACACGTTGATCGGGTTCCAGCTCGGCAACTCCCGCGTGGTGAAGGCGATGAGGTCCGTCTGCAGGGCGAGCGACGGCCCGGGCGGGAGCATGTAGGTCCCACGCGAGAGGAACTCTTTGACGAGGTCGTTCTGCGTCGTGCCGGCGAGCTGCGCGCGCGGGATGCCGCGTCGCTCGGCCACCGCGATGTAGAGCGCCAGCAGCCAGGGGGCGGTCGCGTTGATGGTCATCGACGTGTTCATCCGCTCGAGCGGGATGCCGTCGAAGAGTCGCTCCATGTCGTCGACGTGCGAGATCGGCACGCCGACCTTGCCGACCTCGCCGAGGGCCAGCGGGTGGTCGGCGTCGTAGCCGGTCTGGGTCGGGAGATCGAAGGCGATGGACAGCCCCGTCTGCCCGCGCGCCAGGTTCTCACGATAGAGGGCGTTGCTCGCGGCGGCCGACGAGTGGCCGCTGTAGGTGCGCATGACCCACGGCTCGTCGCGGCGTGTCGGGGTGCTCATGCCTCGAGCACCAGTTGCGCCGCCATGCTCTCGGCGAGGTTGCGACACCCGTCGGCGGTGGCGTTGACGGCGATGGCCATGTTGCCGGGCGGGTGGCGGTTGTCGGCCATCAGCTCGTGGGCCTGAGCGGTGTCCTTGAACGGGAACACGCGCGAGAGCCCGGCCGAAACGCGCTTGTCCATGACGAGGTGGTTGGCCTCGTCGGCCTCGTACTTGCTGGCGAAGTGCGAGCCCTGGATGCGCTTTTGCCGCATCCACACGTAGCGCGCATCCATCGTCAGGCGGTAGCCGGTCGTGCCCGCGCAGAAGACGACCATGCCGCCGCGCCGCACGATGAAGGTCGAGACCGGGAAGGTGTCCTCGCCCGGGTGCTCGAAGACGATGTCGACATCGATGCCGACCGAAGGCCGCTCGGTCGAGCGGCTGCCCTCCGCGCCGCCCGTGATGTTCCACAAGGCCTTGCCGAACTTCTTGGCCTCGCTCGACCAGGCGGCGTACGCGGTCGCGTCATCGGGGTCGGGCATGACCCCCCAGCACTTGAACTGGCGCCGATCGATCCACGCCTTCGCGCCCAGCTCGAGGCAGTACTCGCCCTTTTCCGGCGAGCTCACGACCGCAATGGCGTTGGCCCCGGCGGCGCGACAGATCTGGATCGCCATGGTCCCGAGCCCGCCCGATCCACCCCACACCAGCACGTTCATCGCGGGCTTCAAGACGTGCGGCGGGTGCCCGTAGAGCATGCGCCACGCGGTCGCGTAGACGAGCATGTAGCAGCCCGCCTCGGCCCAGGTCAGGTGCTTGGGCTTGGGCAGGAGCTGCTGCCCCTGGACCTTGCAGAACTGCGCGAAGCTGCCGTGCGAGGTCTCGTAGCCCCAGATCTGCTGCAGACGACAGAGCATCGGATTGCCGCCGTTGCAGTTGTGGCACTCGCCGCAGCTCTGGTTGCAGTGGACGACGACCTCGTCGCCGACCTTCCACGACTTCACGCCCGAGCCCACCGCCCACACCACGCCCGACGCGTCCGAGCCCGCGACGTGGTAGGCCTCGCGGTGGACGTCCATCGGCGAGAGCGGCTTGCCGAGCGCGGCCCAGACCCCGTTGTAGTTGACGCCCGCGGCCATCACGTAGACGAGCACCTCGTTGGGCCCGATGCTCGGGACCGGGACGACCTCGGGCTGCATCGCCACGAAGGGACGCCCGTGTCGCTCCTTTCGGATGACGAGCGCGTGCATCGACTGAGGCACGTGGCCGAGCGGCGGAATCTCACCGAGATCGTAGAGGTCTTTGGTATTCGGCATGATCGCATTCCTCTCTTGGGGGTCACTTCCGCGCGAGGCCCGGCTCGGTCAGGCCACCCTCGGGCGACCTCCTGCGGGAGCGACGCGCCTCGGGGATCGCATGTCTCACGTCGTTGGCCCAGGCCTCGCGCCAGGTCGCGAGCGTCGCCGAGGAGCCGAGCTTACGCCGTTGCACGAGGTTGGCGATGGCGCGCACCCCGGTGCCGAGGAGCCCGGCGATCTCGCGGTGGCTGAGACGCGCCTCGTCGAGCAGGACCTCCACCGCGAAGCGGCGTGCGGCGTTGGCACCACGTCCGCGGCGCACGGTCTTCAGCGCGTCGAGGTCCTGCCCCGTCACGGTCGCGACGCGCTCGAGCAATCCGTCCACGCGCACGCGCGGCTCGGCGGTTCGCGGCGGGACCTTGTCGAGAGCCGGGGCGGGCAGGGGGAGGTCGGCGTCGAGGTCCAGGCCGTCCGGCCAGCTCGCCTTGCCTAGGTGCAGGGCACGCACCGCATCGGCCATCTTGGCGGGTGAGCCGAACCAGGCCGCGACGCCTTCGACGTGGAGCCAGGCGGGACGAGGCTCGAGCCCGAGGTGGGCGCGGTGACTCGTCCAGCTCGCTTCGTCGGGGCGCGCGACGCGCTGGGCGCGGACCGGATCGAGGTGGAGGTGTGCCACCAGGAAGCGGAGGTAGCTGTCGTCCTGGACGAGCCGGCTCTTGAAGCGCCCCCGGAAGACCGGCCCCTCCCATCCGTTGAGCGCGTTCACGCGCTGCGTGAAGAGGGCGAGCGCGGCCTTCATCGCGCGCGACAGGTTCCCCCACGGCGAGCGCACGAGCAGGTGGAAGTGGTCGGGCAGGAGGGCATAGGCGTGCACCTCGAGCCCGGCGCTCGCGATGAACTCGAGGAAGAGGCTGCAATGGGCGTCTGACTGGAAGACCGGCACGCGCCGGGCGCCCCGGTTCATGACGTGGTGCCATGCGCCCGGGAAGTCGAGTCGGATGGTGCGAGCCATGGCCCGAGCATCGACGAGAACGCCCGAGCGGGCCAGCCGAAAAGTCGTGAAATGCGCCCCGGGCAGAGGGCTCAGGAGTCCGCGACGGGCAGGTCGATCGTGAAGGTCGTGCCGACCCCGGGCGTGCTGCGCACGTCGATGTGGCCCCCGTGTTGGCGCACGATGCCGTGCACGGCCGCGAGCCCGAGGCCGGCCCCGTCGAAGGGCCCGCGCGTCGAGTAGAAGGGTTCGAAGACCAGCTCGAGCGCGCTCGGGTCGATGCCGCGACCGGTGTCGATGGCGTCCAGGCGCACGTGCCTGCGGCCGTCGAGCAGCGTCGTCCCGGTGCGCAGCGTGAGGGTCCCGCCGGACAGCATCGCCTCGCGTGCGTTGTTCGCGAGCTGCGTCACGACCAGCTCGAGCTGCGACGCATCGGCCCGCACGATGGGGCAGGGCGTGAGCTCGAGGACGAGGTCGATGGTCGGCCCGAGCAGCGCGCGCACATCGTCCTCGCGCTGGCGGATGAACTCGGCGAGCTCGATGGGGCGCGGGCTCGCCGGGGCGCGCCGCGCGAAGATGAGCAAGCGGTGGGTGAGCTTGGCGCAACGCTCGGCGGCGTCGCGCACGGCGACGAGGTTCGCCATGATCTCGTCGATCTCGGGGGCCTCCAGCGGGGCGGACGGCTCGAGGGCCCCGCGCTCCGCGACCTCGATGGCGATGTTGGTGCTGCCGAGGATCACCGTCAGCATGTTGTTGAAGTCGTGCGCGATGCCGCCGGCCAGCCGCGCGATGCCGTCGAGTCGCGTGGCCTCGGCGCGCGCGGCCTCGACCCGGCGACGCGTCGTGACGTCGACGAGGCAGCCCGCGAGCTCGACGATCCGGCTGCGTCCGTCCTCGTCCTCGGCAGAGATCGGCTTGGCCTTCGAGAGCACGTGCCGCACCTCGCCGCTCGGCAGGACGAGGCGATGCTCGAGGTCGGGGTAGTGGCCGATGGCCAGGGTCTCGCGCGTCAGGTGCTCGACCCGCTCGACGTCGTCGGGGTGCACGAAGCGCCGCCATCCCTCGTAGGTCGTCGGGGCATCGGCGGGCGCGACGCCGCACATCCGGCACATCGAGTCCGACCAACGCAGGACATCGCGGGCGAGGTCATACCACCAAAGTCCGACGAGCCCCCCCTCGAGCGCCGCAAAGACTGGCGAGGGGAGGGCATCGGCAGGGAGCGCGTCTTCGGCGCGCGGCGTCTCTTCCTGGGGCATCGGGTGCTCGTCGCAGGTACACAGGCAACGAAGCGAACGTATCAGCCTCTTTCCCGCGCGGGAATCGGATCATCCGCCAAGTCTAGTCCGCTTTTCCGGACTCGACCCAGCGACACGCCGAAGGCGCGCCACGCATGGACCTGCGTGGCCTCGGGGTCGCCCGAGGTCTCGACGATCCACGCGCTCTCGGTGCGCCCATCGGCCCACCCACCCAGCCGAGTCGACGCGTCCTCGATCAGGAGGTCGACCGGATCGAGGAGCCTCACCCCCGGGAAGTGGCGCGCGAAGACCGGGCTCAACGCGGGATAGTGGGTGCACGCGAGCAGGAGGGCGTCGATGGGGCCGTCCTCGCCGAGCGCGCGCGCCACCCGGGCGACCTCGGCGTCGACCTCGGGGCCGTCCAGCCGACCGGCCTCGACATGGGCCGACAACGCCTGTGCCGGCCGTGCCACGATCCGGACGCGAGCCGCCTGGGCCACCTCGAGGTCGGCCAGCGCCGCGCGGTGTGCGGCCGACGCGATGGTCCCTTCGCCCCCGATGATCCCGATGTTGCGCGCCCCGTCGGCGACCGCGCGACGCACCAGCGCGACGCCCGGCGCGATGACGCCGAGCACGGGGAAGGGCAGGGTCAGGCGCGGGAGCACGGCGCTCGCGGCGTTGCAGGCCAGGACCAGGGCCTCGATCCCGTAGCGTCCCGCGAGCTCGCGCCCGACCTCATCGAGGCGCTTGGCGAGCACGTCGGGAGGGACCTTGCCGTACGGTTCGAAGCCGCTGTCGCTGCGATAGACGTATTGCGCGGGCACGGCGCGCGAGAGCCGGACCAGCGCGTCGACCCCGCCGATCCCCCAGTCGAGGACGCCGATCATCGCCGAAGGCCTGGTCGAGCCAGGCCGCCCAGCGGCGCGAGCACCGACGCTGCGACCGTCATGGATAGCTCTGCGGCGCGACGCGACCCGGTGCGAGCGGGCCCGAGTCGAAGGCCAGCACGCGGTTGTGCCAGCCGACGTTCAGCGTCTCCACCTTGCGCCCCGGGAAGCGACTCTCGAAGTACCAGACGTACTCGTGCTTGGCGCGGATGGGGTTGTAGGTGAGCATCGTCTTCCAGCGCGGGTCGGCCACGAGGCGCCGCAGCGCTTGCCGATAGGGGCTGTTCTGGAGCTGCTCGGCCCGCGCCTTCACAACGTCGCGCACCAGCATCGGCACATCACGCGACTCGACCGGCGCGGTCACCATGTCGACCACGAGGAGGCGTCCCCCTGGTGCCAGGACGCGCCGCACCTCGTCCATGATTGGATCCCAGTCGAGGTAGCGGAACGACAGGAGCGACACGACCACATCGAACGACGCGTCCGGAAACGGCAAGCGCGGGCCGTCGATGACCTCGAAGGCGAGCTTGTCGCTCGGCGACTCGCGGCGCGCGACGGCGACCATCCCGGGCGAGGCATCGACCCCGACGCCATGCGCGATGCGGTCCTCGAGGGCGCGGAGCAGAGCGCCCGTGCCGCAGCCGAGGTCGAGGACGCGCGGGCCGGGGCCGACGGCTGGACGCGGAAAGCGTGCCTCGAGCCAGCGCCACTCGTCCTTGCGCACGCGGATGTCGGTGAAGACCTCGGCGTAGAGATCGGCCACCTGATCGTAGGTCGCGTCCCCGATGAGGGGCTCGGGCAGGAAGCGCTTCATCGGCTCGGCGTCGATGAGCCCCGTGTACTTCAGGACCGACCCGACGAGCCCATCGGACTTCTTGCCGCGGCACCCGATGAGGTAGAGCGGCCGCTCGCCGTTGGGGAGCATCCGCGCGGGCGGCCTCAGGAGGCGCGCGGGCCCTTCCCAGCCGAAGCGATCGGGGCGCGTCGAGAACGTCGTGTACCAATGGAAGCCCGAGGCCGGGACCCCGAAGGTGCGCGCGAAGAACGGCGCGAACCAACGCGCCGTGCGGCAGGCGTGGAAGAAGGCCTCGCCGCCCGGAGCGAACGGGATGGCCAACGTCCTCCACTCGTGGGGCGAGAACTGCTCGGGCATCGCGGTGGTGCGGAACATCGGGCCGTACATGCCCGAGTGCCCGACGAAGTGGAGCTCGGCGAGCTGGAGCCCGTCTCGCGCCACGGCCTCGAGGGCGTCGACGAAGTCGCGCTTGCACTCGACCCGGACGAGGCGCACTCCCGCGGCCGGGATCCCGCGGCGCGTCGTCATCTCGGCGGCGAGCGTCATGGCGGCGCGCTCGAGCTCCGGACCGCCTTCGCGGTAGAGCGTCGTGTAGGTGACGAGCCAGATGAGGTCGGTCGCGCGAGGTCCGGTCATGCGGGCGGCATCGTGGTCGGGGTGGACGACCAGGCCTCGCGCGCGCGGACGAGGCTCGCGTCGCGAGGCACCCAGGCCCCACAGTCGTCGGACACGACCAGGGTCTCCCGGCGCGCGAGGTCGTAGACGCGCATGCCGAGGACGCGCGGTCGATAGACGTGCACCGTGGTCGTCGTGCCGATGGCGCGCATGTCGTGGATTTCCCCCGGGCCGACCTCGAGGATGGCCGGGGCCACGACGTGCCTCTCCGAGATCGGCTCGAGGTTCGCGCCGTCGAAGCGATAGCGCCGCTCGACCAGGGCCCCTTCGAGGACGTGCACGTGCCCGCCGGCCTCGCCGTGATCGTGCGGGGCGCACCAGGCGTCGGCGACCCAGCGCATGACGAGGATCTCACGGTCCGGGTCGGCGACGAGCAGCGTGCGCGCGTAGGGATCTCGGCTCGCGTCGTCGATCGCGGTGCTCTCGGACATCGGGTCCTCGTCGGGGCGGGGCTGTCACCCCTCCGCGCGGCTGCGCGAAGGGCGCTTCGGGACGGCCCTCGATGGTAAATGAATGTTGCTGCGCGGGCTCCGGCGGATCCCCAGGCCGATCCAGGCCGTCCGGGGGATCCCGCGCGCGCGGCGTGCTGCCTATCAGCAAAGCGTCGGGAGGTGAAGACGCGGGCGCTTCTTCGCCAATTCCGCCGGTCCATGGCACAGTTCCACCTTGATGGAACCCCTCAGGCCCGCTCTCGTCATCGCCGCCCACGGCTCGAAGTCTCCGGCGTGGGCCGAGGTCATTCGCGACCTGGTGCGCGACGTCGGCGCCACGCCAGGCGTGCGCGAGGTCTTCTCGACCGTGACCGCGGGGTTCCTCGAAGAGAGCACGCCGCCGCTCGCCGACGCGGTGGAGGCCTCGCTGAGGTCGGGCGCCGCCGAGGTCGTGGTCGTTCCGCTCTTCCTCACCGCCTCGACCCACCAGTCCGAGGACGTGCCGGGGATCCTCGGCCTGCCCGGCCCGCTGCCGCACGTGCGTCGCCGCCTGGTCGGCGAGGGCCTGCGCGTCCTGCCCCCCGGCCTGCCCATCCGCCTGCAGTCGCTCGGCGACGTGCCAGACATCCTCTATAGGAACGTCCTCCGGCGCCTCGCCCTGGAGTCGCGCGATCGAAGCCACGAGGCGGTCGTCCTGGTCGGCTACGGCTCGAGCATCCACCACGACCTGTGGGAGGCCATGATGCACGAGGTGCGTCTGCGCCTCCTCCATGGCGCCCCCGGCGCCGAGGGCTTCGGCGGCGTGGCCCACGCCTACTGCGGGCACGTGGTCCAGCTCTCGCCCGAGCCGACCTACAAGGCCATCCTGCACGCCGGGCAGCAGGCCGGCGTGAAGCGCGTGCACGTCGTGCCCCTCCTCATGGCGCCCTCCGAGCTCCAGACCGGACCCATCGCGGTCGCTTGCCAGGCCGCCTTCCCGAGGCTCGCGAAGATGCACGTCCAGCTCCGCTACGCGGCCGACGCCATCCTTCCCGACGGCGACCTCGCCGCCCGCATCGCCTTTCGCGCCCTGGAGGCGGTGGGCGTGGTCGGCCCCGTGCTCTCGGGCATGGGTGGCCCCACCGGCAAGGCCACCGCCTGAGGTCCCGATGCCGACACCCCCGCCGCGAGCCCGCACCACGAACGAGCCCGCGCCCCACCCACGACCCCGACGACACGTGTCGTCACGAGTTCGGCTTGACCTCACGGCGGCCGGAGAGGATGCTTCCGCCCCGATGAGTCGACCCACGCCGAGCCCTTGTCGTGTCCCCAACGCCCGCCGACCCCTCGGCGCGCCAATCGCACTCGCCGGCAGCCTCGCTCCGCGAGGCCTTGTGCGAATTCCCGGGCTGCGCGCGTCGCGGGCCGTCCGGTTCTCGCTCGCGGGCCTCGGTGCCGCGCTGCTGGTGGCCCCGGGCTGTGGCTCGACCAACACCAAGGATGCGGCCAAGCCCGAAGCCTCGATGCTCGGCCTGGAGATCATCGGCGACACGACCATCGAGAAGTACGACCTGAACGGCGACCAGAAGCCGGACCTGTTCAAGATCTACGTCTTGCGCGGTCCGCGCGACCAACCCGAGAAGCGCACCCAGCTGCTCGCGCGCCAGGACCTCGACCTCGACTTCGACGGCGATGTCGATGTGCGCCGCTTCTTCAACGAGGCCGGCACCGTCGTGCGCGAAGAGATGGACCTCGACTTCGATGGCCAGTTCGACGCCATCGACTTCTACAGCGACGGCGTCCTGTATCGGCGTGACCTGGCGCTGAACTTCGACGGCAAGCCGTCCATCACCAAGTACTACACGGCCAACAAGCTCACCCGCAAAGAGCGCGACACCAACGCCGACGGGACGATGGACACGTTCGAGTTCTACGAGAACGGCAAGCTCGTGCGCATCGGCGTCGACAAGGACGGCGACGGCAAGCCCGACGTCTACACCGAGGTCGAGGGCGCCGAGGGTTGAGTCGAAGCGAAGGGGCTCACGTGCACCTGCACCGTTCGTTTCAGCTGTGGCGACGCCTCGCGCGCGCCGAAGCGCTCGATGTCCACTTCGACCTCGGCCTGCGCGCCTTCGACGAGCGCGACCTGCCGAGGCTGCGGCAGAACCTGGTCGCCGTCTCGATGCTCCCCGAGGGCGGCCTCGGCAGCATCGAGTACCTGGCGCTGAGCTGGCGGCTCGCCTGGCTCGAGAACCGCGGTGACGACGCCCTCGATGCCGCGCGCGCCGTCGTGCGACGCTTCCCCGAGGACCCCGATGGCGTGCTCGAGCTGGCGCAAATCCTGACGGATCTCAAGCGCTTGGACGAGGCGCGCGAGGTCTTGCAGGACGGCGTCCAGAAGCGCCCCGACGACGCGGATCTGTGGTTCGAGCTCGGCATCGTGGCCGAGCGTCTGGACCTCGAGGACCTGCGCCTCGAGGCCTTCCTGGTGGTGTGGCGCCTCGAGCACGAGGACGAGCCCGACTACGAGCCGTGGCTCGACGATCAGGCGATGGCCGCCGTGGTCGAGCGCACCATCGCGTCGATGCCCGACGCGGTGCGCGGCGCGATCGGCAACGTGTCGATCATCATCGACAACTATCCCGAGCAATGGGTCGTGGCCGAGGGCATCGCCGACCCGCGCATCCTGGGCCTGTTCGACGGGCCGATCCTCGCCGACGAGCAGAGCACGGACGCGGTCCTCGACGGGCCGGCGCGCATCTATCTGTATCGCCGCAACATCGAGCGCACCTGTCGCGACGCCGAGGAGGCCCAGGAGCAGGTCGAGATCACGACCCGCCACGAGATCGGCCACTACCTCGGGCTCGACGAAGACGCGCTCGACTTCATGGGCCTCGGCTAGCGCGAGACGAGGACGCAGGAGTAGCCGGAGTCGCGCTCGAAGCGGCGCTGGTAGGCGGTCGCGGCGTCGGTGCTCTGGAACTCGCCGACCTCGACGCGGAAGAGGTCGCGACCGTCGGTCGAGCGCACCTGTCGCAGACGGACCGCGTGGCCCGCGTTGGCGAGCTCGCCGGCCATCACCTGGGCCGAGGCCTGCGTGTCGAAGAGGGACACCTGGAGGGTATAGCCGCCGGCGGGCTTGCCGGCCTCGGGCATGATCGTCGGGGCGCTGGCGGTGGGCGCGGCACCGACGACGACGTCGTTGCGCAGCCCGACCGAGCGCGCCTCCTGGAGCTGCATGTGAGCCTGGGCGCGAGCGCGCTCCGTCGGGTCGGTCGGCAGCGGCGGGGTGATCGGACGGGACAGGGTCTCGTCGATGCCTCCGGTGGGCGGCCAGACCTCGGCCAGGGCGATGTGCCTCTCACCCGCGGTGGCGGCGGTGCCGAGGGTGCGAGCGAGCGGCGCGGGAGCGGTCTCGGTGCGTGCGTGGCTCTCGCGCTTGCCGATCGACAGCCCCGCGATGAACGCGCCGACCGTGATCACGAGGACGCCGAAGAGGAGCCCCGTGAGCTGCCAGCGATCGAGCTCGACCAGCGGCACGTCGCTCGAGGCGGTGCTCTTTCTGGCGCGAAAGCGGCGGAGGAAACGCATGGGCGACCGTGGACCGAGAGGGAGAAGAGACCGCAGAGCTGCGACCGCGCATCGGTGTCGGGGAGGAAATCGCGCGGTCGCAGCTCTTTGGAGGGTGGGCCGTCAGCGCGGCCGAAGCGGTGGCACCGGGGCGTCGCCGCGCGCCGCGAGGCGCTGCTGGCGCGTCGGGTCGAGCGGGTCACTCGAGTGGCGTCCGGTGCGGTAGGCGGACCCGTTCGACACGGTCCGCTGGAGGCGGCGCGTCAGCGTGAGGGTGGCCTGGGTGTCGTTCGTCTGGGGGTGCATCGCGGCTCTCTGAGTTCGCACAAGGCCCGGCGACGCCGGGCTGCCAAACGCGATCGACGTTTTGCCCCGAGGGGCTGGACGATGCGTTCGACCTCGAGCGCGCACCACGATGGCAGCGCGTCGACGAGCGGAAGTTAGAGGCGGTCCCCGCCATGGTCAAAAAAGTCACGCGGCAAATGCATTCAGCCTCGCTCCGCGAGGCCTTGTGCGAAATGGACTCGTCGGCAGCCTCGCTTCGCGAGGCCTTGTGCGTGACGCAGACCCGTCTGGAGGTCAGTGCGTGATCGTCGCGGTCGGCGTCTCGCCGATGACCGTCTCGCGGAACTTTGGCTCGGCCTTCGGGGGCTCGGCCTTCGCGGGCTGTGCGGGCTCGGGTTTCGCAGGCTCGGGCTCGGGCTTCGCGGGCTCGGCCTTGGCGGGTTCGGCCTTGCTCTCGGAGGCGGGCTCGGCGCCAGGCACGGGCCGCGGCTCGGTCGGCGGCGGGGTCGGCACACTCACCGACAAGACGAAGTCGACGCGGCGATTCTGCTGGCGTCCTTCCGACGTGTCGTTCGAGCCGATGGGCTGGAACTCGGCGTAGCCGACCGCGGCGATGCGGCGCGGATCGATGCGCCCCATCGACGCGAGGAACGAGACGACGCTGGTCGCGCGTGCGGTCGAGAGGTCCCAGTTCGATCGGAAGCGCAGGGTCTTGATCGGCTGGTCGTCGGTGTGACCCTCGACGCGGATCTGGACCTGGCGCTCGCGCACCTGGTCGGCGATGGCCTTCAAGACCTCGAGCGACTCGGGCCGAACGCGGTCGTCGCCGCTGTCGAAGATGGCCGTCGCGTCGAGCCGCAGGACGAGGTCGTTGCCGCGACGGATGACCTTGACCCCGGCGAGAGCTGCCTCGAGGGCCTTCTTCTCTTCGAGGATCTGCTGGAGCTCGGCGAGCTCGGCCGGGAAGCGTGGCGGGCGATTGACCGCGCCGGACTCGCCGCCATCGGTCTCGCCCGGCACCGGCAGCTCGCGCAGCGGCAGCATGCTCGCGCTGATCGGCGGGCGCTCGTTCTCGGCGCGGGGGAGGTAGCCCTTCTCGTCGGTCGAGAGGCCGATGGCCAGCGAGAACGAATCCTGGAAGCGGCCGACCTTCTTCGAGTCGACCTGCGAGACCGCGAACATGACGACGAAGAACGCGAAGAGCAGCGTGATGAAGTCGGCGTAGCTCACGAGCCAGCGCTCGTGGTTGACGTGCTCGGCGTGTTTCTTCTTGCCCATGACTCAGGCAGCCTCGGCCGCGGGCGAGCCGACGTGTCCGGCAGCCCCCGCCTTGCCATGCGCCGGCACGTAAGCCGCGAGGCGCTCCTTCACGATCTTCGGGTTCAGACCGGCCTGGATGGCGAGGATGCCCTCGAGGATGAGCTCCATCTGACGGGCCTCTTCCTGGTGGCGCATCTTGATGCGGCCCGCGGTCGGCAGGAACACGATGTTGGCCGCCGCGACGCCGTAGATGGTCGCCACGAAGGCGGCCGCGATGCCGGAGCCGACGGCCGCGATGTCCGACAAGTTGCCCATGACGTGGATGAGGCCGAGCACGGCGCCGATGATGCCGATGGTCGGTGAGTAGCCGCCGCCGGCCTCGAACACCTTGGCGTTGTTCTCGGTGTGCTCGCCTTCCTGGTCGATGACGGTCTGGAGGGTCGAACGGATGACCTCGGAGTCGCAGCCGTCGACCGCCATCAGGACGCCCTTCTTGAGGAGCGGGTGCGAGGCGCTGCCGGCGACTTTCTCGAGCCCGAGGACACCGTCCTTACGAGCGAGCTGCGCGAGGTTGACGATCTCGTCGACCATCTTCTGCGGGTCGTGCTTGGGCGCCTTCATGAGCTTGATGCCGGCCTTGATCGCGGCAGAGCACATCGGCAGCGGGAACTGGACGATGACGGCGCCGATGGTCCCACCGATGACGATGATGAACGCCGGAATGCCGATGAGGGACTCGAGGTGCCCGCCCTCCATGATGTTGCCGCCGATGATGGCACCGAGCGCGACGATGATGCCGATGGGAATTCCGATGTCCATACTGCCCCCCTGGCGCTATTCGCGATCGATGGAGCCGGCGATCTCTCCGGCCTCGCGCCCACTGCGCAGCATCTTCTGGAACTTCACGACCTTGTTGACGAGCTCGTCGATCGACTCGCGCACGAGGAGCTTGTCGCCGCCCACGAAGCAGAGAATCGTGTCCGGGCTGGCGTCCGCCCACAGGATGTTGTCCGGGTTGACCGCGACGACCTGCTGATTGAGTCGAGTCAGACGAATCATGGCAGGGCCTCCTGGTAGCGCGCGGTGGCGTAGCTCATGCGACGCTCTTCCGAGAGGCGTACGAGGATACTGTCGTAGAAGCGGACGAGGCGCCCGCGGACATGGGCCTCGGCGCCCTCGATGCGAGCGCGCGCGGCCTCGGGCAGGTGGCGCCCGGAGAACGCATGCAGGAGATCCTGCAGGGCGTCGTCGCGCGAGGCGACGAGCTCGGACACGAGGTCGGCGTCCTCGTCGGCGATGGCGTCTTCGATCCATCCGTAGAAGGCTTCGAAGCGCTCGAGGGAGTGGGCCTGGTGCTCGTTCATCGCGCGTCCTCCCGGACGTAGGCGGCCACGGTCCGCCACGCGTCCGCGAGCTCCTGCATCTGCGGCACGAGCGCGCGCATCGACTCGACGTCTCGCTGCAACTGCGCGCGCACGATGCAGCGCGTCCAGGTCTCGTACGTGCGGTCGAGCTGCGCGACCAGGGCCGGGGCGACCGACTCGTTGAGCGACTCCTGGAGGTGGCAGACGATCTGCACCGAGCGCTCGCAGTGCTGTCCCACCTCTGCCCAGCGCCCGTCGCTCATCGCGTCGGCTGCCGCCGCGACGTAGCGCGCGAGACCGTCAGCCAACAGCACCACCAGCTCTGCCGGGGTCGCGGTGGTAATCCTGACGCGCTGGTACGCTTTCATCGGGTGGGCCATGGTCGAGTGCTCCTAAAGAGTCATCGGTTGGCGCTCACCCGGAGTATAGCGAGCTGAGCGCCGAAGATTGAGATTGGTAACTCGCGATGGCTTGCTCCATCGCGGTGAACTGCTTCTGCATCGTGGTCGAGAGGCGCGTGAGGCGCGTCTCCATCCGTTCGATCTGTGAATCGAGCTGATCGACCCGGCGATTAAGCGCCTTCTTGCGATTGCCGATGAGGCCGTCGGTGGTGTCCGTGTAACGCTTGACGAGCGACTGGACCGAGGCCGCGATGCCGCTGTCTTCCTTGGTGAAGAGGCGGCCGATGCCGCGGATGTCCTTGCTCAGCGCGGCCTCGAGCTTGGTGGAGTCGATCTCGAGGTTGCCGGTCGAGTTGGTGACGATGCCGATGCGTGCCAGCGAGTTCGAGCCGGTGCCGACCCCATCCACGGCCTTGATGACCATGTTGCGGAGCTCGGTGCCGAGCCGCTCGATCGCCGGGTCGGGGTCGAGGGCGCGCGCGCCGTCGGCCGTTCGGGTGGCGCCCTTGACGAGGTCGATGACCTCGTTGGCCTTGTCGACGAAGGCCTTCAACTTGGTCTTGGTGCCGTCCTTGTCGGGCGCCACCGACAGGCTCGTGGTGCCGAGCTTCTTGAGATCGAGCTCGATACCCGGGACGATGTTGGAGGGCTTGTTGGTGCGCGCCTCGGCGTCCAGCCCGTCGACTGTGACGAGGGCGTTCTGGGCCTGGGTGACCTGGGTCAGGCCGAGCTCGGCGCCGGCTGCGCCGTTGTAGCTCTCGGTGATCTGGATGGCGTCGTCGGCCGCGCCGCCGATGGTGTGGCCACTCTCCGACGAAACGATCTGGAGATAGCTGCGCGTGCCGTCGCGGACGATCGAAGCGTCGACTTTCGCCCCCGAGGAGTTGATGCGGTCGACCACGTCGTCCAGGGTGTCGCCTTCCTGGATCTCGATGTTGTGGGGGCCGGCCGTGTCGCCGGCCGTCGCGATGGTGAGCGTGCCCGCCTTCACCTGCGAGAAGTCGCTTGCGAAGGCGACCGAGCGGTCCTTCTCGGCAGCCGCGAGGCGGCGCACCTCGAGGGCGTAGGTGCCTGCGGTGGATTCGCCGTTGGCGCTCGCCTTCATGACGTCCTCGTCGCCGACGCCGATCGTGAAGGCGAGGACGTTCGAGGTCTTGGCCATGTCCTTGCCGAGGGACTTCAGCTCGTCGAGCTTCGAGGCGAGCTTGCCGAGGGTCGAGACCTGGGTCGTGTAGTCGGAGCGACGCGTCTCGAGCGAGGTGATCGGGCCGCGCTGCGCTTGGATGGTCGCCTTGATGATCGCCGAGGTGTCGAGACCCGAGCTGAGACCGTTGAAGTTGACCGCCATGGCTGGCTCCGGTGCGGGAGTTCGGAGGGCCTCGGGCCGCCTCGCATCGCGAGACCTGCTGCGGAGTCCGCCCCTCAGGTGCAAATACGAACGCCCCCGGCCCGAACTTAAGCGCCTAGTGTAACCGGTCCTGAGGACCGCACCAGAGGCCGGTGTGCGGAGCGGGGGCGGTGGGCTGGCAGCCTGGCATGGCCAGGTACTGGGCGGCCGGAAAACGCGAGAGGCCCGGCGGACGGGGAGTCCACCGAGCCAGTTGCGTCTGCGCGAGAGGCCGTCGGCGCGGTGCACGCGGCCTGGAGTGGCCAGGCCGCTTGCGACCCGATTAGCCGAGGAGGCGGAGGGCGAGCTGCGGCGCGGCGTTGGCCTGGGACAACATCGCGACACCGGCCTGCTGGAGCACGTTCGACTTCGAGAGGTTGGCACTCTCGGCCGCGACGTCGACGTCGCGGATGTTGCCGTCGGCGACGCTCAGGTTCTCGACCGTCGAGCCGAGGTTGTCGATGGCCTTGCCGAGCTGGTTGACGACCGCGCCGAGGCCCGCGCGCCGGGTGTTGAGGGTGCCGAGCGCCGCGTCGATGTCATCGATCGAGTTCTGCGCGTTCGTCAGCGTGTCGACCGAGGAGGCATTGACACCGAGGGCCGTGGTGTCGAGGTCCGACATGGCGATGGTGATGCGGTCGTCGGCCGTGTTGCGCGTGCCGACCTGGAAGGTCAGCGTGCCCGCGGTACCCGCGGTGCCGTCGAGGAGCTTCTGGCCGTTGTACTCCGTGACGTTCGAGGTGCGGTCGATCTCGGAGGAGAGCTTGGTGAACTCCTCGTTGACGTGGGCACGCTCGGTGTCGGTGAGGCCGTCGCTGGCGCTCTGCACGGCGAGCTCGCGCATGCGGACGAGCGTGTCGGAGATGGTCTGCATCGAGGAGTCGGCGGTCTGGAGCATCGCGACGCCCTGGCTCGCGTTCGACATCGCCTGCTTGAAGCCCTTGGTCTGAGCGCGCAAGCCCTCCGACACGGCCAGTCCGGCGGCGTCATCGGACGAGTTGTTGATGCGCGAACCCGACGAGAGCTTGCCGATGGCCTGGCTCATCTGGGTGTTGGTCTTCGAGAGGTTCTTCTGGCCCGAGAGAGCAGCGGAGTTGGTGTTGATGAGGAGAGGCATGGTCGGCAGTCCTTTTGAGAAGATATGGAGAGGTTGAGGCCTGGGAACCGGGTCCCATGCTCGGCCGCCTGCCCCGCTTCTCTGCGGGTGTCTCGGCCTTTCAATCACCCACAACGAGCCCCCCGAGGAGGCTCTTAAACCGATTCGCGCGAATCATGAGATGACTCGCCCGCGGCGGTGGGCGAGGGGGTCGAGGCCCTTGTCTGGCGCGGTTCCGACGCGTAACCGTAGGCGCGGCGTCGCGCCGATCCTCTTATGAAAGAGGTCGCGGTCGGCACGCGTGAGGGCACTGCGTTCGCGGATGCGGGTCGAGTGACGGGCCTCGACTCAGCGCGCGGGAGGCGAGCTCGGGCGCGGCTGGCGCAGGCGCTGGAGCACGCGCTGGAAGTCCTCGGGAGGGGCCCACTCGAAGCGGAGGGAGCGACCACTCGGGTGCACGAGACCGAGGACGGTGGCGTGCAGCATGTTGCGAGGGGCCGCGAGCTTCTTGCCGCGGAAGTCCCTTATATAGACGGACTCGCCGAGGACGGGGTGGCCGAGCTCGGCGAGGTGGATGCGGATCTGATGCTGGCGTCCGGTCTCGAGTCCGACCGAGACCAGGGTCGCCACCGCATTGCCCGTCGAGGGCAACATCTCGAGCGGCTCGAGGTGGGTGATGGCTTCCTGGGCGTCGTGCGGCGGCTCGGCCGGCCAGCCCTTCTTGCGCTGCGGGAAGGCGCGCCCGAAGCTGCCGCGGAGCCCATCGCCGCGGTCTTTGACGAGGGTCGTCTTGACGGTCTGGCCGTGGACCCGGCCATGCGCGATGGCGAGGTAGCGGCGCTCGATGGAGTGCTCCTCGAACTGCTCGGCCAGCGCGCGCTTGGCAGCCAGGGTCCGCGCGAAAACGACGAGGCCCGAGGTCTCGCGGTCGAGTCGGTGCACGATGCCGATCTCGTCATCGCGCGGGCCGGGCGTGGTCTTGCGATGGAGGCGCACGAAGGCGCGCACGCGGTCGAGGAGGGTGTCGCGCTCGTTGTCCTCGGTGGGGATGGTGAGGACGCCGGCCGCCTTGCGCACGACCACGAGGGCCTGGTCGACGTAGACGACCTCCTCGTCGGTCAGCGCCAACTGCGGCACGCGCGGAGCGTCGACGCGCAACGTGATGACCTGGCCTGCGCGCACGCGCGTGGTGGCGTCGTCGATGCGACGCGCGTCCACGAGCACGCGGCCGCTCTTCACGAGGTCGCGCGCCTTGGACCAGGGCACGTCGCCGAGCGCTTTGCGCACGACGGCCTCCAGGGTCTTGCCGGCTTCTTCGAGGGAGATCTCGACGGTCTGGTCGCTCACGCGGCGGACCTTGGCAGAAAACACGCCGATGCGCGAGGGTCTCGCCGCGCCCCCTGTGCGAGACCCGCGGCCCTTTCGCGCGCGCGCGGGCTCGTGCATGCTCGGGGCATGGTCGATGTCGACGTGCCTGCCTACCTCTCGTTCCTCCCTCAGACGCTGCTCGCGGCCCTCGACGCGGTCGCCGAGCCGGTCCCCGACGTGCCCGGGTTGCGCGTCCTGGCCGGTCTGCAGCGCGAGTACCCGGCCCTCGAGTCCACGGAGGTCCTGAGCCTCGTGGTCGAGGTCTATCGCGCGGTGAGGGACGAGCTCCGGGACGTGCTCGAGGCGCGGCGCGTCGACCGTGCCTTCGTCGACGAGGTGACGCGCCAGTGTCGCGAGGCCAATGCCGGCAAGCGCGTCGACGACCCGAGCTGGGCCACGGTCATCGGTGCGCGTGATGCGTCGGGGCGGGTCGTGGTCGGTCCGAGCGGCGAGGAGGTCGCGGTCGCGCCGGTCTCGAGGCCGACTTTCTTTCCGGCCACGCAGCGCCCTGGCGAGGGCTTCGAGGTGACCCTCTTCGGGCCTCCGGACTCGGCGAAGCTCGCGGTGAACGCGATGAACGCGCTGCATCGCAAGAAGGCCGGCGAGCCCGCGATCGTCGGCGAGCTCGTCGCGGCCTCGGGCCAGGTGCCGCGCTGGGGCGCCGACTCGGAGGACTCGAAGACGCCCATGGCGCGGGATCTGCTGCGCGCGACCGAGAACCTGGCAGCGTGCTTCGATGGCACCTTGCAGGTCGACGAGGGGAGCCGCGTGTATCGCCTCGCCGAGGACGGGCTGGCCCTGCCGCTCAAGCGCGTCGCGGGCCTCGCTCTCCCCGATGGCAATCACCTCTTGGATGGGCAGCCGCTGCCCCTCCACCTGGTCGAGTTGGTGCAGCACGTGTGGGCCAATCGTGGCGAGCCGCGGGCCCATGTCCTCTACTTCCCCAAGCTCGAGACCGAGGGCGAGGCCACCTATCTCGCCCACTTGTTCGAGGCGGTCGAGGCGGCCATCCAGCGGCGCGGCCCGACCTTCGCGGTCGGCTCCTTGCGCGTGCTGGTCGTGTTCGAGAACCCGCGCGCCATCTTCCGCATCAAGGAGATCGCGCGCGCGCTGGGGCGCTACTTCCTCGGGGGCAGCCTCGGCTGGCACGACTTCCTCGCGTCGACCGCTCGCCTCTTCAAGGAGGACCCGGGCTATCGAATCCCCGTCAAGGCCGACCCGAACATCGTCATCCACCACATCCGCGAGTCCCACCACATCCTCGTGCGCGACCTCGCGGCGTGCGGCGCGCAGAAGATCGGCGGCATGTACGGCATCTTGCCGACCGACGGTGACGCGGCCTCGTACGCGGTCGCGATGGTCGGCTTCATCAAGGATGTCGTCACGCAGATGAAGCGCGGGCTCGACGGCTTCTGGGTCGCGCACCCCGACTTCGTGCGGCTCGGCATCGCTCTGGTCGAGGCCTGGCGTCAGCGCGAGCGGAGCGGTGCGACCGACCCCGAGGGCGACGCGCTCGAGCGGCTCATCGCGGCCCTGGTGA
>JAEUKJ010000004.1 GCA_016792665.1 Deltaproteobacteria bacterium
GACGACGACGCCCTGCTGGGCGCCCAGGCGGACGCGGCGTTCGACCGGGTGAGGCTCGGGAAGAACCGCTTCGACGCGAAGGGGCTGAAAGCGCTGCCCGCCCCGTTGGAACGGCGCGTGCTGGCTCGCTGGTTGGAGGAGCAGGGGCTCGCGGTCGACGGGGAGCTCATCGAGCGCATGAGGGCAGCCATCGTCAAGGGCGGCGTCACCGGGTTGCCCGGGCGGCGTCTACTCAAGTGTCGGCGCGGTAACGTCTCTATTGTTATAGAGTGATTTCGAAAGGGAGTCGGCTTGCGATCCAGCTACAAAACCATCGGTCTCTGGGTGATCCTCATCGCCCTCTTCATTGCGTTCTACCAGGTGTTCCAGCACACCCAGGAAGAGCCCACCGAAAAGACATTCAGCGCCTTCTTGAACGACGTGAAGGACAAGAAGGTCTCGAAGGTGACCATCAAGGGCACCACCTACAAAGGCGACATGGCGGGCACGAACGAAAAGTTCCGCACGACGGGCCCCGTCGCCGACTCCGCGATCGTCAAGCAGCTGCGTGACGACGGCGTCGACGTGAAGTTCGACCCACCCGAAGAGACCAGCATCTGGCTGACGATCTTGAGCCAGTGGATGCCGGTGGTCTTCCTCTTCCTGTTCTTCATCTTCTTCATGCGCCAGCTGCAGGGCACGGGCGGCAAGGCGATGACGTTCGGCAAGTCGAAGGCGAAGCTGCTCAACGAGAGCCACAACAAGGTGACGTTCGCCGACGTGGCGGGCATCGACGAGTGCAAAGAAGAGCTCGAAGAGATCATCGCCTTCCTCAAAGACCCGAAGAAGTTCACGAAGCTCGGAGGCCGCATTCCCAAGGGCGTGCTGATGATGGGCCCTCCGGGCACCGGCAAGACGCTGCTCGCCAAGGCCGTGGCGGGTGAAGCCGGCGTTCCGTTCTTCAGCATCTCGGGTTCTGACTTCGTCGAGATGTTCGTGGGTGTCGGCGCCAGCCGCGTTCGCGACCTGTTCGAGCAGGGCAAGAAGAACGCTCCCTGCATCATCTTCATCGACGAGATCGACGCGGTTGGTCGTCACCGTGGCGCTGGTCTCGGCGGTGGGCACGACGAGCGCGAGCAGACGCTGAACCAGCTGCTCGTCGAGATGGACGGCTTCGAGTCGAACGACGGCGTCATCCTCGTCGCGGCGACCAACCGCCCCGACGTGCTGGACCCAGCGCTGCTCCGCCCGGGCCGCTTCGACCGCCGCGTGGTGGTGAACCGCCCCGACGTGAAGGGGCGCCTCGAGATCCTGAAGGTCCACACCCGCAAGGCGCGCATCGCACGCGACGTCGACCTCGAGGTCATCGCGCGCAGCACGCCGGGATTCGCGGGCGCGGACCTCGAGAACCTCGTCAACGAGGCGGCCCTCTTCGCCGCGCGTCTCGACAAGGACTACATCGACATGGCCGACTTCGAGTCGGCCAAGGACAAGGTCCTGATGGGCGCCGAGCGCAAGAGCGCGGTGCTCAGCGACGAAGAGAAGAAGCTCACGGCCTACCACGAGGCGGGCCACGCGCTCGTCGCCAGGCTCGTCAAGGGCAACGACCCCGTCCACAAGGTGACGATCATCCCGCGCGGCATGGCGCTGGGGCTGACCTGGACCCTCCCCGAGAGCGACCAGCACGCCTACTCGAAAGAGCAGGTCCTGGCCCGCATCGCGATGGCGATGGGCGGGCGCGTGGCCGAGGACATCGTCTTCGGGCGCATCACGACCGGCGCCGGCAACGACATCGAGCAGGCGACCAAGCTCGCGCGCCGCATGGTGTGCGAGTGGGGCATGAGCCGCCTCGGGCCGATCGCCCTGACCAAGGGCGAGGGCTCGGTCTTCCTGGGCCGTGACATCGGGCGCTCGTCGGACTTCAGCGAGCAGACCCAGTCCGAGGCCGACGCCGAGATCAAGCGCATCGTGAACGAGCAGCACGACCTCGCCCGCACGGTGGTGGTCGAGAATCGCGAGGTCCTGGAGCGCCTGGCGATCGCGCTGCTCGAGCTCGAGACGCTCACCGGGCGCGAGCTCGACATGGTCTTTGACGGCGCGACCCTGTCCCAGATCCGGGACATCATGCCGCGCAAGGGCGGCGCCGGTAAGACCGAGCGCCCCGAGACCAAGGTGGACAAGGCCGACAAGCCCGAGAAGGCGACCTTCCCGAACCCCGAACCGGTCGGCAGCGCGATGAGCGCGGTCGAGGGCCTCGAGGGCGAGGCGAGCCGCCGCGCGCCCCACTGGGACGGACGCGACGACAGCTGAGCTCGAGCGTGGGGAGGCGTCAGTCGACGCGCGGGCGCGGGGTCACATGACTCCCGCGCCTTTCGCGTTGCGCGGCGGACGGTACCTCGGCTTCGAGCGTGCCGTGGTGATGGGGGTCGTCAACGTGACCCCCGACTCGTTCTCGGACGGGGGCCTCTGGTTCGAGTCCGAGGCCGCCATCGCGCACGGCATCGCGTTGTCCGAGGCGGGCGCGGGGATCCTCGACGTCGGCGGCGAGTCGACCCGACCCGGCGCCGATCCGGTCCCCGACGAGGTCCAGCTCGCACGCGTGCTGCCGGTCGTCCGCGGCCTCGCGGCGCGCGGGCTGGTCGTCAGCATCGACACGACCTCGGCGCGCGTGGCGCGCGAAGCGCTCGCAGCGGGTGCCGACATCGTCAATGACATCAGCGCCTTTCGCTTCGACCCCGGGATGCTCGACGTGCTCGTCGCGACCGGCGCGCCGGCCTTCGCGATGCACACGCGGGCGGCCCCCAAGGTGATGCAGCGCGACGTCCACTACGACGACGTCGTCGCCGAGGTCGTCGACCACCTGGCGGAGCGCGTTGCCGCGGCGGTCGCGCACGGCGTGAAGCCGAGCCAGCTCGGCGTGGATCCGGGGCTCGGCTTCGGTAAGCGCGTCGACGACAACCTGGCGCTCGTTCGCGGCCTCGACGCCCTCGTCGCGCTCGGCCATCCGGTGTTGGTCGGCCCGAGCCGCAAGGCCTTCATCGGGCACCTCACCGGTCGCGCGGTCTCGGACCGCCTCATGGGGACGGCCGCCGCGGTCGCGGCCTCCATCGTCGCGGGGGCCCACGTCGTGCGCGTCCATGACGTCGCCGCGCTGGCTGACGTCGTCGCGGTCGCCGACGCGATTCGCCGCGGGGCTCCTCGCGCCGGCCCATGAAGGACCGCGCGCCGGGTCCTCGCCAGCGCGTCGGCTCGTCGCGCGCCCTCTGCGGGCTTGCGTTCCGCGGCGCATCGCCCTACGTCACGACCCGAGGTGAGCATGGGCGAGACACGTAAGCTCTTCGGTACCGACGGCATCCGCGGCCGCGCCAACGACTTCCCGATGACGCCGGAGGTCGCGCTCCAGCTCGGCCGCGCCATCGCGCACATCTTCCGTCGCAGCTCGTCGACGCGCCCGCGCATCGTCATCGGCAAGGACACGCGGCTCTCGAACTACATGTTCGAGACGGCGCTGCAGGCCGGGATCTGCTCGATGGGGGTCGACGCCGTGCAGCTCGGCGTCCTGCCGACCCCGGGCATCGCGTTCCTCACGGCCGGTATGCGCGCCGAGGCCGGCGTCGTCATCTCGGCCTCGCACAACCCCTACGATGACAACGGCATCAAGTTCTTCGCGGCCGACGGCTACAAGCTCCCCGACGACGTCGAACGACAAATCGAAGAGCTCCTCGATGGCCCGCACCTCTTCGAGCACCGCGCCCACGGCGCCGAGATCGGCCGCGCCTATCGCATCCAGGACGCGGTCGGACGCTACGCCGTCTTCCTGAAGTCGACCTTCCCGCGGCAGCTCGCGCTCGACGGGCTGCGCATCGTCGTCGACTGCGCCAATGGCGCCGCCTACAAGGTCGCGCCCGAGGTCCTCTACGAGCTCGGCGCCGAGGTCATCCCGCTCGGCACCAACCCCGACGGCACCAACATCAACGACGGCGCCGGCGCCCTGCACCCCGACGTCATGGCCAAGAAGGTCCGCGAGATGCGGGCCGATGTCGGCATCGCGCTCGACGGCGACGCCGATCGCGTCATCCTCGCCGACGCCGACGGGCGCATCCTGGACGGCGACCACATCCTGCTCATGCTGGCCCAGCACCTCATGAACCGCGGCGCGCTGGCCGACAACACGGTGGTCGCGACGGTGATGTCGAACCTCGGGCTCGAGCGTGCCCTGCGCAAGGTCGGCGCCAAGATGGAGCGCGTGCAGGTGGGCGATCGCTACGTCGTCGAGCGCATGCGCGAGGGCGGCTTCAACCTCGGCGGCGAGCAGTCGGGGCACATCGTCCTGACCGACTTCGCGTCGACCGGCGACGGCCTCCTCGCGGCGCTGCAGGTGTTGGCGCTCATGGCTTCGACCAAGCGGCCGCTGGCCGAGCTGGCCCAGGGTCTCGAGCACGTGCCCCAGGTCCTGGAAGGCGTGCGGGTTGCGCGGAAGCCGCCGCTCGAGACCTTGCCGACGGTCGTCGCCGCCATCGAGGCCGCGCAGCTCGCGGTCGGCGATGGGCGCGTGCTGGTGCGGTACTCCGGGACCGAGAAGAAGTGCCGCGTCATGCTGGAGGGCGATGACCTCGCCGTCCTGCGCACCCACGCGGACCTCATCGGCGACGCGCTGAAGCGCGAGATCGGAGCGTGATCCTCGTCGACGCGCCGCTGGACCCTGACGGCTTCGAGCTCCTCGCATCCCAGGCCGAGGTGCGCGCCGTCGATGCGCTGGTCATCGCCGGCACGACACCGTCGGGCCCCGAGCCGACCGCGATCCCCGGGCTGCCAGGGCGACTCCTCATGGAGCTCGCGGGCGCGCGCGCGGCCCTCCTCATCCGCGAGCGCGCGGGTGGCATCGCGGGCAAGGCCGTCGTCCTGTGCGGCCCAGGCAACAACGGCGGCGACGGTTGGGTGGTCGCCCGCCACCTCGCGAACCAGGGCTTTGTCGTCCGCTGCGTGGCGCTGGCAGCACCTCTCGCCGGCACCGATGCGCACGCCAACTTCGCGCTGTGGCAGGCCCTGAGCGCGGACAGCGGAGAGACCCGCTGGGCCGAGCGCGGCGCCACGGCGCGCATGCGCAACTGGCTGAACCACGCCAACGTCATCGTCGACGCCCTGTTCGGGACCGGGCTCGGACGCCCGCTGGAAGGCGCCGCGGCCGAGCTCGTCGAGGTCGCCAACGCGGCCGAGCACGGTCTCAAGGTCGCGCTCGACCTGCCGAGCGGCCTCGACACCGACCGCGGCGACGTCCTCGGCGTGGCGTTCAAGGCGGACCTCACGGTCACCTTTGGCATCGCCAAGCGTGGGCTCTACCTGGGCTCCGGCCCCGCCCACGCCGGCGAGATCGCCGTGGTCGACATCGGCTGGCCGCGCCAGGTCATGGACCGCATCGGCCCCTCGGCCCGCCTCGCACGCCCGCAGGCGATAGCCCGCCTCGTCCCGGCCCGCCCGTCCGACGGCCACAAGGGCAGCTTCGGGCACGTCGCCGTGGTGGGTGGCTTCACGGGCAAGGAGGGCGCGGCGCTGCTCGCATGTCGCGCGGTCTTGCGCTCGGGAGCGGGCCTCGTGAGCTGGGTCGGCGAGGCCGGTCACCACGGACAGGACCCCGTCACGCGCCCACCCGAGGTGATGAGCGAGACCCTGGGCGAGCCGCTCGCACCGCGCGCCAACGCACTGGTGATCGGCCCTGGGCTCGGCACCAGCGACGCCGCGAAGGACGCCCTGCGCCTCGCCGAGCGCGACCCTCGCCCGGCCGTCTGGGACGCGGACGCCCTGAACCTCATCGCCGCATCGCCCGAAGGCCTCGAAGGGCTCGCCGCGCAGAGCGGCGCCGCCCCGCGCGTCCTGACCCCCCACCCGCTCGAGGCCGCGCGCCTCTTGGGGATGGACCGCGACGCGGTCGAGGCCGATCGCTTCGCCGCCGCAGAGACGCTGGCCGCGCGTGCGAAGGCCGTCGTCATCCTGAAGGGCGCGCACACCCTGGTCGCCGCCCCCGGCCATCCGACCGTGCTCTTCGACCGCGCCGAGCCCACGCTCGCCGTCGGCGGCTCGGGCGACGTCCTGGGCGGACTCGTGGCCGGCCTCATGGCCCAGGGCGTCCCGCCGCGCGACGCGGCGCTGCTCGGCGTGTGGGTGCATGCCGAAGCAGGCCTGCTGGCAGGGCTCGGCCAAGCGCAGCGCGGCGCCCTGGCGAGCGAGATCGCCGACGCGATCGCCACGGTCTGGGGCCGCCTCTAACAGGCTGCAGCCATCGAGCTTCCCAGCAGTTGGCTAGGGTCTGGGGCAGCCCCAGTCGCGCGGGGCCCCAGGCCGATCGGGGCAGGCATCGTCGAGGCCGCGCACGCCGTCTCCGTCTGGGTCGGGGCAGCCATCGGGGCGTGGGCCTTTGTCGGTCGGGCAGCGGTCGAAGGCGTCGATGATCTGGTCGCCGTCGCTGTCGAGGCAGCGCGCCGGATCGGCACCCGCCGGGCACCCGAGCGGCACGCGCGTCGGGCGCGGATCACGCAGAGGAGGCTCGACGGCATCGGGCTCCGCGCTGGATCCGAGGCCGAGGAGATCGATCCCGATCGTCACCGCGGGCGAGAACGACAGCGGCTTGTCGACCCCGTCGGTCGCGAGCACCGCAGCGTCCAGCCGCAGGGCCCAGGCGTCGGCAAAGCGCCACTCCACCCCCAGGCCGACCGTGATGAGCGCGTCGATATCGCCCGCGCCCGCGAAGTTCGCCAAGACCCCGCCACCGACGGTCGCGATCGGGGTCACGGCCCCATCCAGCGGCCGCCAGCCCAGTGCCACGGACGCCGGCAGGAGCCAGGCCGTCTCACCATCGGTCGGCGCCGGCGCCAGCGCGACGTCGACCCCGAGCTCGAGCGTCGGCACGATCGCCCACGCCGCGCGGACTCCGAAGAGGGGCGCGGCCCCCGGCTGGTTGGCGCTGGTGCGGTCACCGATGACGTCGAAGTCGCCCGAGGTCGCGAGCCACCCGAGCGCGACCCCGAGCCGCCACGACACGTCGTCCGCGGCCCGCGCCGGCCCGCCCGGCTCTGCCCGCACCGACCCGATCGAGGCCACCCACCCTAGGACGCACAGCGCCCGAGGCACCCACCGGGCGCCCGAGCCGTGGCGCTGGCGGCCAGCGCGCTCAGCGCGTCTCGAACTGTGGCTCACCCCGCGCCGTGACACGCGACTCCTTCCAACCGCAGGGCATGAAGCCCAGCCTGGTCCTCGATGTCTCGGGGCACCGACGCCCGAGCCGAAACGCAAAAAGCCGGCCCAACCTCTCGATCGGACCGGCTCCTCTATAAACCAAGCGGGGGTCTGCCTCCAGCGCGTCCTCGGCCCGACCTCGCGTCGCGACCGCTCGTGCTCAATCCCTCTCGGGGACGCTCTTCGTCGGGCCCGCCACCCGATCTCGGCCCGGCGCTCGCGCCGTGCCAGGAGTCACACGAATTGCTTCAGATCTCGATGATGATGACCCGGGGGCCTTCCTCGTCTTCCTGGGTCTCCGCTCGCGGAGGTTCCATGGGACGATAGTCATACGGGGACGGCGCCTCGAGCCACGGCCTCTGGACGTTTTCGTCCTCGTGCCGCTCGCGCGGAACCCAGCGCGCGCTTCTCATGTCCCACCTCCTCGAGTCATTCGACAGGTCACCCGCCCGCCGTCGGCCAACGACTGGCCATGTTCGCAATGTATCAACGCCCTCGGTGGGAAGCAACAGAAGCTATTCGCCCTCCGTGCCCACCATGCCCTCTCAAACGTGCATGGAGCCAAATCGCTTCAATCGAATCCAGCGAGAACGGGGTTCGAGAACGCGGTTTGACGTCCCGCAGACCGAACTCACAGGACGCGCGTCTGTAACCCCTCGCGCCCCGAGCCCCAGCGGCCGGGCTGCCCCGAGGAGACCATGACACCCCGACCCCTGCATCGCGTCCTCGCCCTCCTGGCCCTGCTCACGGCCACCGCCCTCGCGCTGCCGGCCGCACGCGCGCACGGCATCCTGGTCCCGACCGACCGCACCCTGCCGCCGCTCGGCCTGCAGAGTCACCGCGTCGAGATCGCGGTCAACGACGGCATCGCGCTCGTCACGATCGATCAGGTCTGGAAGAACTCGACCGACCGCCCCCTCGAGGCGACCTACTTCTTCCCGGTCCCGCGCGGCGCCGTCGTCTCGGGCTTCGAGCTCGAGGTGAACGGCAAGATGCAAAAGGGCGAGATGCTCGAGCGCGAGAAAGCCGCGCGCATCTACCAGGACATCGTCAACCGCCTCCGCGACCCGGGCCTCGTCGAGTGGATGGACAAGGACCTCTTCCAGGTCCGCATCTTCCCGGTCCCGGCGCGCGGCACCCAGAAGCTCCGCCTGAAGTACGTCCAAGCCGCCGAGGTCATCGGCGGCAACTTCCGCATCGTCTATCCGCTGCGCACCTCGAACCAGTCGCTCCAGACCCTCGAGGACTTCACCCTCACCGCCAAGCTGCGCGGCGCCATCCCGGTCCGCACCGTCTACTCGCCGAGCCATCGCGTCTCGATCACCAACCGTGACGGCACGACCACCGTCGGCTTCGAGGACGATCGCGTGCTCCTCGACAAGGACTTCGTCCTCTACTTCGGGATGTCGAACGAGGACGTCGGCATCACCACCCTCACCCACAAGAAGGGCAGCGATTCCGGCTTCTTCCTCCTCACCGCCGCCCCGCGCGCCTCGCTCGAGTCCAAAGAGATCCAGGGCAAGGCCATCACCTTCGTCCTCGACACCTCGGGCTCCATGACCGGCGAGAAGATGGAGCAGGCCCGCGCCGCGCTGAAGTACTGCATCGAGCGTCTCGGCAGCGACGACCGCTTCGACATCGTGCGCTTCGCCTCCGACGTCGAGCGCTTCTCGTCGAGCGGCATGGTCGCGGCCTCCGACTCCAACAAGAAGCGCGCCCTCGAGTTCGTCGACGGCTTCGAGGCCGCGGGCGGCACCGCCATCGACGAGGCCCTCACCGCCGCCCTCGCGCGCGCCGAAGCCGGCAGCCTGGTCCTCTTCGTGACCGACGGCCGCCCCACCGTCGGCGAGGTCGACACCACCGCCATCCTCAAGCAGGCCGAGAAGCGCAACGTCAACAAGGCCCGCCTCTTCGTGATGGGCGTCGGCGAGGATCTCAACACCCACCTCATGGATCTCCTCGGCAGCACGCACGGCGGCACCTCGCACTACGTCCGCCCCGGCGAGGACGTGAAGGTCGCCATCTCGGCCCTCTACGAGCAGATCGCCTTCCCGATCCTCTCCGACGTCCAGCTCACCATCGACGGCGTCAAGGTCTACGCGCAGCTCCCCCAGCGCATCCCGGACCTCTTCCGCGGCCAGCAGCTCATCGTGACCGGACGCTACCGCGGCGCCGGCAAGGCCAAGGTCCGCCTCGAAGGGCGCCTCGGCAAGGAGACGCGCCGCTTCGAGGTCACCGTCGACTTCCCCGAGGAACAGAAAGAGCAGGACTTCATCGCGACCGTCTGGGCCCATCGCCAGGTCGGCTACCTGCTCGACCAGATCCGCTTGAACGGCGAGACCCGCGAGCTCCGCGAGGAGGTCATCCAGCTCGCCAAGCAGTACGGCATCGTCACGCCCTACACGAGCTGGCTCGTCGTCGACGACAGCGAGCTCACCGCCCCGCCGCGTCCGCGCCCGCCCGAGCCGCGCCCGCCCTGGCCGCACCCGCCCTGGGGCCCGCGTCCGATCCGCCCGCCCTGGCAGGAAGGCGATGCCGGCGGCGGCGCGAGCCCGACCACAACCACGCCCCAGGCTTCGCCGCGCGACCTCGAGCGCAAGGCCGACGAGCGCGAGCGCATCGTGCGCGACACCGCGGCCGCCGGTCAGGGCCGCGCCGAGGCCTTCCGCGACGACCGCGGCAAGGCCGGCCTGGATGCCGCCGAGGCCGTGAAGATCCTGAAGGAAAAATCGGACGACGCGCCCGAGGTCCAGGCCGTCAAACGCATCGGAGGCCGGGTCTTCCGCTGGTCCGGGACCGAGGGCTGGGTCGACCAGGCCGCCGACGCCTCGCAGAAGCGCGTGCGCATCACCGCGTTCTCCGCGGAGTGGACCGCGCTCGCGTCGCGTGGGGCCGACGTCCGACAGGCGCTCGCCCTGGGCGATCGGATCCAGATCCGCATCGGCGACACGGTCTACGTCATCACGCCGTAGCGGGCTGGAGACGCACGAGCTCCTGGTCGGCCTGGACGATGTCGCCAGGCTGGACCAGGACCTCGGCGATGGTGCCGTCGGTCGGGGCGTCGAGGGCGTGCTCCATCTTCATGGCCTCGAGCACGACCAGCGGCTGGTTCACCGTGACGGCCTCGCCGACCGCGACCCGCACCGCGATGACCTTGCCCGGCATCGGCGCCCGGCACGAGCCGACGTCCTTCACCTTCTCGGCGGTCACGAAGCGCGGCACCGCCGTCAGCGCGACGTCCTCCCCCGGCAGGTGGACCCAGAGGCTCTCGCCCCGCGTGACCAGCCGCGGTCGCAAGATGGCGTCGCCGACACGCACGACCAGGCTCGACGCGTCGCCCGCGTCGTCGCGCCCGAGCAGCTCGACCTCGACCTCGACCCCGCCAGAGCGCGTCAGGATGCGACCCGCCCCGAGCACGCGGTAGCCCACGGCAAACGTCTCGCCGCCCGACTCCCAGCGGACCTCCGGATCGGCGAAGCGGTTGTTCCTCCAACCGAGCGGCAGCCCCGGCAAGACCCCGCCGACCTCGCGGCGCTCGGCGTCGAGCGCGACCACGCGCTGCAACGTCGCGATGCGGGCGGCGCGCGCGCGGTCGGGCGACGCGGGACGCAGGGTCTCGGCGTGGTCGGCGATGAAGTGCGTCGTGATGTCGCCGGCCTCCCACGCGGGGTGCGCCAGGACGCGCCGCAGGAACGCCAGGTTGGTGGTCACGCCCTGCACCGACGCCGCCCGCAACGCGCGCGCCAGGCGTCGGTTCGCCTCGCCCCGGTCGGCGCCCCACGCGATGATCTTTGCCAGCATCGGGTCGTAGTGGATGCCGACCTCGTCGCCCGTCTGGACGCCCGAATCGACGCGCAGCCCCTCGCCCGGCGCGATGTGGAAGTCGGCCAGCACCCCGGTCTGGGGCAGGAAGTCCTTGTCGGCGTCCTCCGCGTAGAGGCGCGCCTCGATGGCGTGCCCGCGCAGCGTGAGCTCGCCCTGCGTGAACGGCAGCGGGCGCCCCATCGCGACCTCGAGCTGGAGGCGCACCAGATCGAGCCCGGTCACGAGCTCGGTCACCGGGTGCTCGACCTGGAGGCGCGTGTTCACCTCGAGGAAGAAGAACTCCGCGCTCCCGTCCGCCGCGCGCTGCGCGACGAACTCGACGGTGCCCGCCGACCGGTACCCGATGACGCGCCCGGCCAGCGCCGCCGCCTCGCCGATCCGCTGGCGCAGCGCCGCGTCCACCATCGGCGAGGGCGCTTCCTCCAGGATCTTCTGGTGGCGCCGCTGGATCGAGCACTCCCGCTCGAACAGATGCACCACGTTGCCGGCCGCGTCGCCCAGGATCTGGACCTCGATGTGGCGCGGATTCTGGAGATAGCGCTCGACCAGCAAGCGGTCGTCGCCGAAGGCCGCCTTGGCCTCGCGCCGCGCCGTCGCGAGCGCTGCCGGGAGATCCTCCAGCCGTCGCACGACCCGCATGCCCTTGCCGCCGCCGCCCGCCGACGCCTTCACCAGCAGCGGGAACCCGACCTGCGCGGCCGCCGCCACGAACGCCTCGTCCCCCTGGCCCGCCGCATCGTCGCCGCCGTCGTAGCCCGGCACGACCGGCACCCCGCTCGCCGCCATGAGGCGCTTGGCCGCGATCTTACTGCCCATGGCCGCGATCGCCTCGGGCGTCGGCCCGACGAAGACGAGCCCCGCCTGCCCCACCGCGCGCGCGAAGGCCTCGTTCTCGCTCAAGAAGCCGTAGCCCGGATGAATCGCCCCGGCCCCGGTGCAGAGCGCCGCGTCGATGATGCGGTCCATGCGCAGGTACGAGTCGACCGACGGGGCCGGCCCGATCACCACCGCCTCGTCCGCCTCGCGCACATGCAGCGCGCGCTGGTCGGCCTCGGAGCACACCGCGACGGTCTCGAGTCCCATCGCCCGGCACGTCCTCATGATGCGACGCGCGATCTCGCCGCGGTTCGCGACGAGCACTTTCCGGAAGGTCATGGTTGTCGCCTCAGTGTCGGAAGACGCCCCACGAGGTCGTGGGCTCGAAGGGGCGCGCGGCCGCGGCGGACAATGCCACGCCGAGCGCGTTGCGCGAGTCGCGCGGGTCGATGATGCCGTCGTCCCAGCCACGGGACGTGGCGTAGAAAGCTTCGGATTCTTTCTCGATCTGGGCCCGGATGATCTTCTTGGTCGTCGCCAGGCCACCCTCGTCGAGCGTCTCGCCCGCGCGCTCGGCTGCCTCGCGCTTGATGATCTCCAGGACGCCGGCCAACTGCTCGCCGCCCATGACGGCGATGCGGTGGTTGGGCCACGTGAAGAGGAAGCGCGGCTCGTACGCGCGCCCCGCCATGCCGTAGTTGCCGGCCCCGTAGCTCGCGCCGGTCATGAGCGTGAAGATCGGCACGGTGCTGTTGGACACCGCGTTGATGAGCTTCGCGCCGTTCTTGATGATGCCGCCTTCCTCGTACTGGCGGCCGACCATGAAGCCGGTGATGTTCTGCAGGAACACCAGCGGGATGCCGCGCTGGTTCGAGAGCTGGATGAACTGCGCGCCCTTCTCCGACGACTCGGAGAACAAGACGCCGTTGTTCGCCAGGATCCCGACGAGGTAGCCGTGGATGTGGGCCCAGCCGCATACCAGCGTCTGCCCGTACTCGTGCTTGAACTCGGCGAAGCGCGACCCGTCGACGACGCGCGCGATGACCTCGCGTTGGTCGAAGGGCACGCGCAGGTCCATGCTGGCCACGCCCAGGAGCTCGTCGGGATCGTAGAACGGCGCCTCGCTCGCCTGGTCGGGGGCGGTGGCCTTCTTCCACTTGATGTGCGCGATGATCTCGCGCGCAAGCCGCAGGCCGTCGGCCTCGTCGGTGGCGAGGTAGTCCGAGACGCCCGAGATGCGGCTGTGCATCCTGGCCCCGCCGAGCGACTCGTCGTCGGTGACCTCGCCCGTCGCCATCTTCACGAGCGGCGGCCCGGCGAGGAACACCTTGGCGCCCCCGTCGACCATGATGGTGTAGTCGCTCAGGCCGGGCGCGTAGGCGCCGCCCGCGGTGGAGTTGCCAAAGACCACGCAGACCGACGGCAGGCGCGCCTTCGAGCGGCGCGTGATGTCGCGGAAGGTCTCGCCGCCGGGCACGAAGATCTGCGACTGGTTGGGGAGATCGGCGCCCGCGGACTCGATGAGCGAGATGGTCGGGAGCCCGTTCTGTTCCGCGATCTCCGCCAGCCGCAGCGACTTCTTGAGCCCCCACTCGTTGATGGCCCCACCCTTCAACGTCGACTCGTTGGCGGTGATGACGCACTCCACCCCCGACACGATCCCGATGCCGCCGATGAGACCGCCGCCCGACCCGACGCCGCGGATGCCGTGGCCCATCAGCGGCTGGACCTCGAGGAAGTACGACCCCGGATCGAGGAGGAGCTCGATGCGCTCGCGCGGCAGGAGCTTCCCGCGCTGGCGGAAGCGCTCGATGTACTTGTCGCCGCCCCCCGCGCGCGACTCGGCCAGCGCGCTGTCGAGCTTGCCCAACGCCGCGAGCATGCCCTCGCGGTTCTGGCGATAGGTCTCGCTGCGCGTGCGCAGGTGCGATCTAAGACGCTCCATCGTTTTCTCCGGCGTGCTCGATCCAGCTCGTGCGGGCGAGCAAGGGTGCGCAATAGAACGCTGTTTCGCGAATACGGCAAGCGCCCGATTCGAGAGCATTCTGGCGCCCGGCCTCGCGAGTCGCTATCGTCTCGGCACCTCCCCGACCTCCCCTGCCGCTCGGCATCCGCGGAAGGTCCCCCTCCCCAGACAAGTTGTCGACGCCGCGCCCACGAACCCGGGTGCGAAGGGGTCATGATGCTCTCCCGCATCGCATGCGTATTGTTCCTCGCCCTCGCCCCCACCCTCGCGAGCCCCGCCCACGCGGCCCCCGACATCCGCGCCATCGACCCGACGCTCGGTGACCTGCGCTTCGGCGACGGCTGGGAGACCATCGCCAAGTGGCTCGGCAAGCGCCTCGACAAGGTCTACCTGCCGCGCATCCAGCGCGCCGTCGACGGCAACGAGAAGGCCCGCCTGCGCGCGCGCCGCGACCAGGAGATCGGCCTCGTCCAGAACGCCGAGGTCCTCTTCGACGGCCGCCCCACCGGCTTCGAGCAGAGCGTCATCGCCGGCGAGTTCGGCGAGGGCACCGCCGAGTCCCTCTTCGTCTACAAGGACGGCGAGGACACCCACTACTTTTTCATGCGCGCCGGCAAGCTCTGGAAGTACATCCGCTCGTTCGGCGAGGGCGTGTCCTTCAAGCAGCGCCTCCAGATCTTCCAGGAGTCCTTCGGCCCGCCGATGGCCATCGGCGACGAGAGCGACGGCAACGGCGGCAAGCGCATCGTGTCGGCCACCTGGGCCAACGTCGGCTTCGACTTCCGCCTGGTCGATCGCCGCCTCTTCTTCGGCACCGACCTCATCGCCATCGAGGACCGCAGCGTCGCGACCGAGCTCAAGGCCGCCCGCGCCGCCGCCAAGAAGGCGGGCCTGGGCGGGGTCGACCCCTCGGTCGAGGGCTTCTTCCTGGACGACCCCGACATGTACGGAGCCCCCAAGCCCGAGCCCGCCCCCGACGTCGTCCCGGGCCCGAAGCCGCCCCCGAAGTCGCCCCCGAACGGCCCGAAGCAGCCCTGACGCGCCGCCTCGCTTCGGTTTTCTCGTCCCGACAGCGCCGGACTTCCTCATGGTCGCGGCCGGCGCGGGTCGCACTCTCGTCGCGCCACCAAGGGGGTGGCCAACGACGAGGAGAGCCCATGCGAGTCACGATCCAGCTCCGCGGTGAGACCGACCGAGAGACCCTGACCTCCCACATCGAGCGACGCCTCCACTTCGCACTGAACCGCCTGGAGGATCGCGTCACCTCGGTGACCGTCCGCTGCAGCGACATCAACGGGCCCAAGGGCGGCCTCGACAAGCGCTGCGCCATCGAGCTGCGCGGCCCCGAGGTCGGCGTCCTGGTGGTCGAGGCGCTGGACAGCGCGTGGCGCCGCGCCGTCGATCAGGCCGTGACGCTCGCCAATCGCGCCCTGGTGCGCGCGCTCGAGCGCGCCGTCCAGCGGGGCCCGCGCGCCGGCTTCGCCGGGGAGGTCGGCTGAGTGTGGGGTTGACGCCGCGGCGGGGATGAGCGCCTGGCCGCCCCGGCGCGCGCCCCGCGCGGGACAGTGCCTTCGCCGTCTTCGTGGTATGAGGTCCCGACCCCAAGACCCGAGGAGCGACGATGCGACAGATCTGGACGACCAAGCGCGGCGGACCCGAGGTGCTCGAAGTGCGTGAGGCCGCCGACCCCACGGCGGGTCCCGGCGAGGTGCGGATCCGCGTGAAGGCCGCGGGCCTGAACTTCGCCGAGATCATGGCGCGCATCGGCCTCTACCCCGATGCGCCGAAGCTGCCGACGGTGATGGGCTACGAGGTCGCCGGCGTGGTCGACCAGGTCGGCCCCCGCGCCGAAGGCGCTCCCGCCGGTGCCGCGGCGTTCGCGGTCGGCGCGCGCGTGGTGGCGCTGACCCGCTTCGGCGGCCACAGCGACACCATCGTCGTGCCCGCGACGCAGGTCGCCGAGATCCCGGCGGCGCTGTCCTGGGAAAAAGCCGCCGCCGTCCCGGTGAACTACGCGACGGCGTGGCTCATGCTGGTCCACCTCGGCAACGTGCGCTCCGGCGAGACGGTGCTCGTGCACGCGGCGGCGGGCGGCGTCGGCCAGGCGGCCCTGCAGATCTGCAAGTGGAAGGGCGCGACCGTCATCGGGACGGCCAGCCCCGGCAAGCACGCGCGCCTGAAAGAGCTCGGGGTCGCCCACTGCATCGACTACACGAAGGACGACTTCGAGCCAGCGGTGATGGCGCTGACGAACGGCCAGGGCGTCGACATCGCGCTCGACGCGGTGGGCGGGAAGTCGTTTGCCAAGAGCTACAACGTGCTCGGCTCGCTCGGGCGCCTCTTCATGTTCGGCGGCTCGGCGTTCGCGCCCGGCGCGGGGCTGAACCCGTTCAGCATCGCCAAGGCGTTCATGGGGCTCCCGACCTTCAAGCCGTTCAAGCTCATGGAGGCCAACAAGGGCGTCTTCGGCGTGAACCTCGGCCACCTCTGGGACAAGACGGCCACGCTCCAGGGCATGCTGAAGGAGATCCTCCTGAAGGTCGAAGACGGCACCTTCGACCCGGTCGTCGACCAGGTCTTCTCGTTCGCCGACGCCGGCCGGGCCCACGAGCGCATGAAGAGCCGCCAGAACTTCGGCAAGGTCGTGCTCGTCCCCTGAGTATGGCTGCTCAACCTCACGCTGCGGGGCGCGAGGGTCTTGAGTTCGGTCCCAGCTTCACGCTACGCCGCAGAGTGCGGTCGCGCGCGTGAGCGACCTGACGAACACAGGGGGATCGAAGATGCGAGCTTGGGTCGGCATGGTCGTTTGGGCGGTGGGGGTCGGCGTGGCGGGGTGCGGGTCGTCCGCGCCCACCGACACGCCGGTGGAGATCACCGCCGAGAACCTTCGCGGGTATTGGTACGGGAGCCGCGTCTTCGACGACCCGCTCGCGGCGAGCTACCCACCCGCCGGACCGTTTTTCCTGCACCTCGGCGGGGCCCTCCCTGGGGTCGGCGGCGAAGGCATCGACGCGGTCGCCGAGTGGGTGGGGCTGGCGCCGTTCTCGCTCGGACGACACCGCCTGGACGGTGACCGCCTCATGCTCGAAGCCCTCGTCCCCGCTGGCTGGAACCAGGCGCGGAACTACCGGATCGCGTCGCTCACCCGCGAGACCATGGTGCTCGAGGCCGAGACGCAGCCGCCCGAGCGCTACACCCTCCAGCGCGGCGACACCTGCGCCGCGGGCGGGGGCTGGTGGCCGCTCGAGCCGAACCTCCTGGCGGGCGACTTCGGGCCCGACGGCCGCCTCCACCTCCTCCAGGACCGGGTCTATGGCTTCACCGTGCCGGGCCTCTGCTACCCGTTCGAGCGCGCCGAGATCCAGGCGTCGAAGGTGTCGGTCGGCGCCGACGACGTGGTCATGCTGGGGCGCGTCGACGGCCAGGCCATCGAGATCCAGCGCTTCCCGGCCATCACCGATCCGACCGCCCCGCTGGAACCCACGGTCGAGCGGATCGAGCACGCCGCCATCGCCGACTCCTGGCTCTTCGACCACCTCCGCCTGGCCCACGCCGGCGCGGTCCCGGTCGTCTTGTACACGCGCAGCGCGACCGTCTACGCGTGGCATCGCGAGGGCGGCGCGTGGCTCGGCGACGAGCTGCCGCTGCCGTTCACCGACCTCCTCACGCCGACCGATCTCGAGGTCGTCAGCACCCCGATCGGGGCATCGGGCCTGGCCGAGGTCTGGCTGCGCCGCCGCGGCGCCCCGAGCGCGCACGTCTTCGACGGCTCGACCTGGCGGGTGGAAGACCTGCCCGCCCACCCCGAGCTCGGCGTGCCGACGGTGCTCGGCTTCGACGCGCGCGGCGGGCTGCACGGGGCCTGGGTCGTCATGAACCGCGCGCTGGCCGTGTGGGACCCCCTGGTCGTGGGCCGCTACCGCGACGGCGCCTGGACGACCGCCTACGCCGGCTTCGGCTCGCCCTGGGGGCTGCGCGTGAACGACGACGGGTCCTACGACGTGCTGACCGCCATCGCACGGCAGAGTGGCTCGGTCGGGCACGTGCACGTCGAGGCCCTGGCGCCCGGCCGCTGGACGACCCACTACGGGCCCGACCGCTTCCTCATCAGCGCGCTCTTGGCAACGACCTACAACCTCGAGTCGGTCGGGGTCGAGCTCTTCATGCAGCCGTGGGCGGCGTTCTCGCCCGACGGGGCGCTGCTGGCCGGCGGCGGCGGCGAGCCCCCGACGCGGCGCGGCTTCGGCCTCTGGAAGAACCCGCGCCTCGAAGAGGCCGAGCGCACGCGCGACCGCCGCCTCATCATCGACGTGGTCGGGCCCGAGGCGGCGACGGTCGAGATCCCGGCCTGGGACGTGAGCTGCAGCGCGCGCTGCGAGGTCTTCGTCGCGTCGCAGTCGATCGTGCCGCTGCAGGTCACCTCCGAGGGGCTCGTGACGCTGACCACGAGCACGCCGCAGTCGATCGGGCTGAGCCAGGTCGACCGGCTGCCCGACGGGACCTGGGCCGCGGTGTTCGAGCCCGATCTGGTGGGTGCCGTGCCCTTCGACGTGACGCTCACGGTGACGGCCACGGCGCGGTCGGTGGCGGCGGTGGCGGTCGTGGACGCGGCCGCCGAGGGGTCTCTGCCGCGGCTCGCGGCGGCGCGCGGCGAGACGGCGGCGTTGGTGCGGCGGGTCGGCGAGTCGGGCGTGGATCGGCTGGAGACCTTCGGGCCCGATGGGGCGCGGCTGGCGACGGCGCCGGAGCTCGGGGCGATCCGGGCGCTTGGCGCGACGCGCGAGGGCTTCGCGGTGGTGACGGCGGACGAACAGGTCCAGCTCTCGGCGGCGCTGGCGGTCACCGGGCGTACGGCGTTCGCGGCGCCCGCGCGGCCCTTCGGGTTGGCGCTGGGGCCGGACGGGGTTGCGGTCACCGCGGAGCGCCTGGACGACGGGCTGACGACGCGCCTCACGACGCATGGCGCGTCGCCGCAGAGCGTGGACGTGGCGCTGCCCAAGGTGGGCACGGTGGTGGCCGCAGCGACGAGCGGGACGACCGGGGCGAGCGACCTCATCGCGGTCGGCTTCGACACCGATTCGTACGAGCGGACGGCCGGGGCGACGTTGGTCCCGGGGCACCACCTGGCGGTCGCGGCCTTCGACGCGGCGGGGGCGCCGCGCTGGACGTTGGCCCTGCCCAAGGACAGCTTTCGCCAGGCGCGGCTCGCGGCCAGCGACACGGACGTAGTCTGGGTGGTGACGCAGTACCGCCCGAAGACGTGGCCGGCCGGGAGCCCGTTCGCGGCGCTGCCGCCGATGACCGGGCCGGCCCTGACGCACGTCTTTCGGCTGGGCGCGGACGGCATCGTCGCCATCGTGAGCAGCGAGGCCGTGCCGGTGAGCCAGGACGTGAGCCTCGCGGCGGCGGCGCGCGGCGTGTGGCTCGGGGCGGGGAGTGATGCGCACCTGAACGTCACCTGGATCCCGTGGGTTCTCGGCGACGGCGAGGGCGCCGTCATGAACCGGAGCTACTCGGCGCGACGCCCCGGCGAGTGTACGCAGACGCAGTGCCCGGACGAGCCGGTCGTGCTGGCGGCGCTCGGCGCGGGGGACCTCGCGGTCTTCCACCACCAGCGCGGGCGGGCCCTGTCGTTCGAGGGCACCGAGCTCCCGGCGGTGGAGCCGCCGCTGGCGGGGAAGACGGCCTACGTCCGGATCACGGCGAAGTAGGCTGGGCGCGCGGTGGGGGCGTGGGGCCGACGGGGGCGCGTCGTGGGGCTGACGATGACGCGGCTCCCCACGGACGATGCGGCTTCGGGGCACTGACGATGGCGCGTCGGGGTGCTGACGATGCGCCTTCGTGGTGCTGACGATGGCGCGTCTCCCCACTGACGATGGCGCGTCTCCCTGCTGACGATGTCACGTCGTGGCACTGACGATGGCGCGTCGGGGCGCTGACGATGGCGCGTCGGGGCACTGACGATGGCGCGTCGGGGCACTGACGATGGCGCGTCGGGGCACGGCGCTGTGCGTTTTGACACTGACGATGCAACGTCGGGTCACGGCACCTGCGGCGGACGGGCGGCGCCTTGTCGGGCGGCTGGATGTCCGGTAGTCATGGTTCTCAACGTTTCGTACCCGCCGGCCGGGCGCTGCCTGGGCTCGAGCGGGTCGCATCCCGATCGTCGCGGGGTCACGTCGAGCCCGGTCGAGGGGGTGCGTGAGGAGGGACCCATGGGATTCGACCTACGTCTCGTCAAGAAGGGGCGTCCGGAGACGCTGCAACCACTGATCGAGCAAGCGCGCTATTCACTCGCCTTGGCGCGCCAACATGCCGCGGTGCTGGCCGAGGACAACTGGCAGCCGAGCCAGACCGACGACCTCGCCGTCACGTTGGAGGCGCTCGGCACGGACAAGGTGGCGCAGCTCGCGGCGCGCCTCGAAGCCAAGGACAAGACGCGCAGTGAGAGCAGCGCGGTGACCGAAGCCAAGGCGCTCATCAACCGGGTGAGGAACACCCTGCCCCAGGTCCTGCGCAAGCACCCCGACCTCGGCGTCGCGCCTGAGGAGTTCCACGCGGGCGACCGCCTGGCGCGTGCGGCGGGCCGCGTCAGCGCCTACCTCTTGAAGATCCGCGCCCCGGCCGCGAAGCTGGACGCCGCCTTCGCGCCCTACCTGAAGCAGCAGACGCTGACCAAGCTCATCGACGACGCGAGAGAGAAGCTCGACAACGCCAGCACCGCGCAGGAGGTCGACCTCGCGAGCCTGCCCGAGGACACCGCCCAGCTCCACGAGCGAAAGGGCCACCTGCTCGAGCTCATCGAGGACCTGAACGCCATCGCGAGGAACGCCTTCGCCGACCAGCCGAGCGTGCGCGCCCAGTTCAACAAGGACCTCCTGAACCGCGGGCGCAAGGCCAAGCCCGCGCCCGAGCCGACGCCTCCCACGACCTGAAGCCCGACGCGGTGCGGGGCATGGCAGCGCCCCGCACCGCCTTCCTCCGACGCCAGCGCTTGCGTCGCCCACGTTCCCGCCGCACCTTCGGCCCCATGAGCGACGACGCCCGAGTCGAGCCCAGCGTGCGTGAGGCGCGGGCCAGCGCCCCCGGCACCGCCGAGCAGCGACCCCGCACCTCGGGCCTGGCGCGGGAGGCTCAGGATCCAGAGCTCGTGCGGCGGCTCTTGCGCGCGAAGGACCGGATGGATGCGGCCTCGGAGGAGGCGTGGCCCGTGCCGCGGCTGGCGAAGGTGAGCGGTGTGTCGGCGGCCCACTTTGCGCGGTCCTTCAAGCAGGCCTTTGGGGTGCCGCCGCATCGCTACCTCTTGTCGCGGCGCATCGAGCGCGCGATGGCGCTCTTGCGCGAGACGGAGCTGTCGATCACCGACATCGCGTTCGCGACCGGGTGGTCGAGCCTCGGGACCTTTGGGCGCACCTTCAAGGACGTCACCGGGCAGAGCCCGGGGGAGGTGCGGCTCACGCGCGATGCCGACCGGGCCGAGCTCGAGCAGATCCCCGCCTGCGTGCTGCGGGCCATCCAGCGTCCGGCCCTCACCATCGCAGTTTCGGAGAAGCGGCGGCGGGAGGCGGGTGCTACATCGAAGTCGGACTGAGCGACCAGGGACGCTGAGCGCCGCAAACCGAACGACGAGAGGAGAGACCGATGGCTCAGGGTGTGGGTGTGGTGGGACTGTATGTGAGGGACCAGGACGAGGCGCTGGCGTTCTACGTCGACAAGCTCGGCTTTCGCGTCCACACCGACGCCAAGGGCGGGAACTACCGCTGGCTGACGGTGCAGCACCCCGAGCAGCCGAGCTTCCAGCTCGGGCTGTTCCTGCCGGAGTCGCCGTTTCTGGACGCGGCCACGGCGCAGACGCTGCGCGAGGTCGTCGCCAAGGGCGCCATGCCGCCGCTCGTCCTCATCGTGGCCGACTGTCGCGTCGCCTACGCCGAGCTCGCGGCCCGCGGCGTCGAGTTCACGCAGGCGCCCGTCGAGCGCTTCGGCTCGGTCGACGCCGGCTTCCGCGACCCGTCCGGCAACGGCTGGAAGATGATCGAGGAGCGCGCGCGATGAGGTACGCGACCCGGATGATGATGGCGCTCGCCGTGACGCCCCTCATGGCGGCCTGCGCGAGCACGGGGTCGGCGACCAAGTGCGTCGACCGGGCCGAGCTCCGCGGCAGAGACGGTGGGGCGCTCGAGGTCAAGCTGGCCACGGTGTACGTCGACGACCAGGCCAAGGCGCTGCGGTTCTACACCGAGGTCCTGGGCTTCACGACGCGCGACGACGTGCAGAACGGGCCCTACCGCTGGCTCACGGTGGCGGCGAGCACGACGGCCGGGACGACCGAGCTCCAGCTCGCGGCGCACGACGCGCCCGGCGCCGCCGCCTACCAGAAGGCACTGTTCTCGGCGGGACAGCCCGCCGCGATGCTCTTCACGGCCGACCTCGCCGCGACCCATGCGCGGCTCGTCGCCCGCGGGGCCGTCTTCACGCTGCCGCCGACCGAGGTCATGCCCGGCGTGAAGATCGCCACGCTCGACGACACCTGCGGCAACCTCGTCCAGATCACCGAGCTCGCGCGCTGAGTCACGACCCGTGCGAGAGCGGCGCGGGTGAACGCCACGCGCCGTGCGGCATGCTTGACTCGGGGTGGCCTGACTGTTAAGCCTCACAGGCGGGTCGGCCAAGGAGCGTGTCCGCGCGCGAACACGTCGGCGCGCGCACGCAGCACGGAGACCCGCATGGTTAGCAAGGCCAAGGATACCGCTCTTCCGAAGAGCTCGGGCGGCACGACTGGGAGCAAGGTCGAGTCGAACTCGGCGAAGTCGAAGCTCCGCGGCCTCTCGTTCGAGGACGGCGAGAAGCAGCTCGCGCCCGTCGACGCCGAGCTGAAGAAGCCGGGGGTCGGCGCGCGCCTGACCAACGCCAACTACGCCAAGCTCTACGATCTCTACGGCAAGTACCTGAAGGCCGCGTCGTCGCAGAAGGCCGGTCTCCTGGCCGAGCTCGACCAGGCGATCCAGACGTGGCTCACCGTGCACGACGGCTCGAAGAAGCACGACAAGTCGCGCCTGCCCGGGGTGAAGCTCTTGGCGGAGCAGATCCGCACGGCGTTGAGCGGCGGGTCCAGCTCGGAGACCGTCGTCGAGACGCCCAAGGTCGAGACGCCCAAGGTCGAGACGCCCAAGGTCGAGTCGCCCAAGGTCGAGTCGCCCAAGGTCGATCTCGTGCCGCCCGAGGAGATGACGCCCGAGGTCCAGCCGAAGGACGTGCAGCCTCCCAAGGACGTGCCGCCGCCGCCGAAGGACCTGCCGCCGCCCATCACGTCCGAGGTCAAGCCGCCCGAGAAGGTCGACGAGCCGCCGAAGAAGGAGGCCGTGAAGGAGAACCCGGTCGTCGCCAAGCTGGCCGACGCCAAGGTCGAGCTGACGGTCGAAGAGCTCGTGACCCTCGACTACTCGCAGATCCTGACCTACCTCGACACGCGCGAGAAGTCGGTCGTCGAGAAGCTGCGGACCGCCGACAAGTTCATCAGCCACGCCGAGAGCCTCGGCGCCGAGCAGCTCGCGCACGTCGTGTGCCGCATCCTGCTGCGCACCCCCGACACGGTCATCGACAAGGGCGGTTCGCGCACCGAGGCGATCCGCATCCTGTCGAGCCAGCTCAGGAACACCGAGGTCTGCAAGAACCTCCTGGCGAACGAGGCCTTCGTCGTCATCATCCCGAAGAACAAGCTGATGACGGACTTCGCCGAGTTCAGCCAGTGGGCCGGCACCTACACGTTCGACGGGCGCCCGTGGGACATCACGCGCGGCATGGGCGGCATCAAGACGTCGCGCAACACCGCCATCGCCGAAGAGAACCTGACCGGCGACGAGGTCGACAAGTCGGTGGCGAGGAAGGGCTGGCACTCGAAGGAGTGGATGGAGCACTCGAAGAAGAACGGCACCACCGAGACCAACGAGAACGGCAAGGTCGGGCCGAAGTCGGGCGACACCGGCACGAAGGTCTTCAACGCGGGCGTGTACTGCAACGGGTACTCGACCACCAACCACGAGTTCTTCCACACCATCCACTCGCTCGGCCTGAACAAGACCGACCACGCGAAGATCCAGACCGAGTACGACAACAAGAAGAAGAAGCCGAAAGAGACCGAGTGGGCCGACGGGCCCGAGATGAAGAAGGACGATACCTTCTCGGTGAACTACGCGTCGTCGACCGTCTTCGAGTACTTCGCCCAGACCGGCTGCGCGTTCCAGGGCACCAACGTCGGCACCGACCCGTACACGTCGCGCGACCGCAACAACGGCCGCTCGTGGGTGGAAAAGAACGAGCCCGAGCTGGCCAAGATCCTCGGCAAGGTCTGCTCCGACAGCGAGCTCAAGAACGTCAACCCGCGGGACGCCAAGAAGAAGGTCGACAGCCCGCCCAAGGTCGAGGACGTGAAGCCCAAGGTCGACGACAAGTCGACGGGCGGCACGCCGATCGGCACGACGACCGGCGGCACCGGCACCACGACCACACCGAAGAAGGACGCGACCACCCCCGAGGGTGGCACCAAGGTCGGTGACGCGATCGGCCTCATCGGGGAGAAATGAGCGCCTCCGACCACGGCCGAGCGCCGCGCGCCTACCTCGTCGTGCGCGACCGGAACCCGCTCCTGCGGGTCGAGGCGCGACCCGGTCACCTGCGATCGATGGCGGCCCCGCCCGAGGGCTGGGTACCGCCGTCGCACCCCTTCGTCGACGCGTCGTCCATGGACCCGGTCAGCGAGGACGAGCTGCGCACGGTGCTCGAGGCGAGCACGTCGTTTGCCGACTTCACGGCGCGCCTCATCGCCGCGGGCTGCGACCTCATGAGCGCGTCGAACGACACCTGGGACCTGCCGCCGGCGCGGCGCCTCTACGTCGACGGGCGCGTGGTCGGCGCGGTGTGGGCGCAGGCCGGGCAGTTCGCGAGCCTGGACTGGCAGCCCGACGGCGACGCCGACGTCTACCCGCACGCACTCGTCACGGCGTATGCGCCGGGCCTGGCCGACGCGCTGCACGGCGCGGTCGCGGCGACGCGGACGCTGGCCGAGCTCGAGGACGTGCTCGCGGGCCTGGGCGCGACGTACTCCCCAGGCTGCTGAAAAACGGCCATCTGCGGCGTCGCTCGGAAAGAGTCGTCGCTGCGGCGTACCGTCAGGTACGCCTCGCTCCTTGTCTTTCCGGCTCCTTGCATCTGGCCATTTTTGAGCAGCCTGCCGTGCCGATGTGCGCGGTTGTTTTCAGCAGCCTGCTAGCGGCGCGACAACGCCTCGGCGAGCGCCTCGCCAAGCGCGGTGGTAAGAGCGCTCGACTGGCGCTTCTCGCGCACGTCATGGAAGGCGCGGAGGCGCGCGTCGACCCGGGCGTGCAGCGTGCCGGCCGGGAAGCGACCGTCGGGACCGCGTAGGCCGATCTCGAGGCCCGTCAAGAGCGCCAGGGCGTCGTCGACCTCGCTCACCAGCCAGACGCGGAAGAGGCCCTTCTCGGCGGCCTCGACGATCTCCGGCGCGAGCATCAGGTTCTTCGCGTTGGCGCGCGGGATGATGACGCCCTCCTGGCCGGTCAGGCCGCGGCGCCGACAGATCTCGAAGAAGCCCTCGATCTTCGCGTTCACGCCGCCGACGGCCTGCACCTCGCCGTTCTGGTTGACGGAGCCGGTGAGCGCGATGGCCTGGGACAGCGGCACTTCGGCGATGGCCGAGATCAAGGCGCAGTACTCGCCGAGCGAGGCCGAGTCGCCGTCCACGTAGCCGTAGGACTGCTCGAAGGTGAGGCTCGCGGAGAGGGACAGCGGCATGTCGGCCGAGTAGCGCGCGCCGAGCAGCGACTGGAGGATCAGGACGCCCTTGGCGTGGAGCGAGCCCGAGAGGTCCGACTCGCGCTCGATGTCGACGACCTCGCCGTGACCCGCGCGCGCCGTCGCCGAGATGCGCGAGACGCGCCCGAACTCGAAGCTCGCCAGCGACACGACGGCGAGCCCGTTGACCTGCCCGACCGCCGTGCCGTGCGTGCGCACGATGAGCGAGCCGCGCTCGATCGAGTTCATGAAGTCGTCGCGCGGGGCCGAGCTGCGGCGGTCGTACGCGTCCAGGGCGCGGGCGACGTGTGCTGCGTGGACCTCGGTCGAGCCCGCCTCGCCCGCCCAGAAGTCGGCCTCGTCCAGGAGGTTGAAGAGGCGCGACAGGTTGGCCGAGAGGTACTCGTTGTCCTCGACCTCGCGCGCGGCCTCCTCGATGACGCGCGCCACGGCGTCCTTGCGGAAGGTGCGCAGCGACTTCTCGGCGACCTTGGTCGCGATGAGGCGCGCGAACAGCGTCGTGGTCTCGACCGTGCGCGGGAAGCGCTCCTCGAAGGCGGCCAGGATCTTGAAGTGGCGCTCGACCTCGGGGTCCTGGTCGCAGAGCTCGTAGTAGAGCTCGGCCGGCCCCATGACGACGACCTTCACGTCGACCGGCAGCGGGTCGGGCGTGAGCATGACCGTCGTCATCGGGTTCACGTTGCCGTCGGGCGCGTCCATGCGGACCAGACGCGAGCGCAGGACGCGCTTCAAGGCCGCCCACGCGAACGGCGAGTTCACGAGGCGCCAGGCATCGAGCACGAGGTAGCCGCCCGAGGCGAGGTGGAAGGCGCCCGCCTTGATGAGGGTGTGGTCGGTCGACAGGGCGCCGAACTCGGCCATGTGCTCGATGCGCCCGATGAGGTTGGCGAAGGCCGGGATGTCCTCGTGGATGACCGGGGCGCCGTGGGTCTTCGAGTGGTCGACCAGGACGTTGACCTGGTAGCGCCGGATCTCGGTCTTCTTGCGCGGGCGGAGGCCCATCGGGGTGTCGGCCGGGGCCTCGTCGTCGCCGTCCTCGGACTCCTCGTCGTCGCCGTCGTCGGGGCCGAGGATGTCCTCGCGGAAGAGGTGGATCTGGTCGGGGATGTCGTTGGCCACCGCGTCGAGGTAGGCCACGACCTCGGGGTAGGCGCCGAAGCTCTGGCGCACCGGCACCATGAGGCGCTCGACCTCGGCCTGGACGACCTCGCGCTCGAGCGCCTGGAGGCGGTCGCGCGTCTCCTTGCGCCAGCGCGGCACGCCGCCGAAGACCGCCTGGAGCTCGTCCTCGGTCTCTTCCAGGACGCCTTCGAGGACCTTGCGCTCGTCGTCGGGCAGGGCCTCGAAAGCCTCGGGCGCGATGACCTCGCCGTCCTTGGCGGGCAGGAAGGTGAGCCCGTCCTCGGTCTTGACCAGGGCCAGGCCGCGCTGGATGGCGTGCTCTTTCACCGCGTCGAGGGCCTGGTCGTGGACCTTCTCGGCCGCCTCGCTGATGGCGTTCACCTTCGACGTGTAGGTGTCGGAGGTGAAGATGACCGGCAGGACGGTGCGGAGATCGGCCACGAAGCGCGTCATCGCGGCCTTCAAGGTCGTGCCCTCGCCCGCCGGGAGCTTCAGCGCCTTCGGGCGGTGGCTCTCGTCGAAGTTCTGGACGTAGCACCAGTCGGGCGGGGTCGCCTCGTTCTTGGCGCGGTCCTCCAGGGTCTTGACGACGACCGTGTGCTTGCCGACGCCGGACGACCCGACGACGAAGATGTTGTAGCCCTCGCGGCGGATGCCGAGGCCCACGCGCAGCGCTTCCAGCGCGCGGTCGTGGCCGAAGGTGCCCGGCAAGGGCTCGAGCTCGGCGGTGGTCTCGAAGGCGAGCGCCTCGGAGGCGCAGGGAGGACGGAGGAGAGAGGTCGAGAGGAGCTCGTGCATGGTGCCTGCTAGACGGTGACGCCGAAGTCGCGGAGCGCGGCGTTGAGCGAGGTTTTCTGGTCGGTCGACGCGCTGCGGCGACCGATGACGAGGGCCACCGGCACGTGGAAGTTGCCGGCGGGGAAGGACTTTTCGACCGTGCCCGGGATGACGACCGAGCGCGGCGGGACGTAGCCGCGGGTCTCGACCGGGGTCGGGCCGGTGACGTCGATGATGCGGGTCGAGCTGGCCAGGATGACGCCTGCGCCCAGCACCGCCTCGCGACCGACGCGCACGCCTTCGACCACGATGACGCGGCTGCCGAGGAAGGCGCCGTCCTCGATGATGACGGGTGTGGCGGAGGCGGGCTCGAGCACGCCGCCCAGGCCGACGCCGCCCGAGAGGTGGACGTGTTTCCCGACCTGGGCGCACGAGCCGACCGTGGCCCAGGTGTCGACCATGGTGCCCTGGCCGACGCGCGCGCCGATGTTGACGTAGCTCGGCATGAGGATGCAGCCCGGCTCGACGTGCGCGCCGAAGCGGACGGTGGCGGGCGGGACGGCGCGGACGCCGGCCGACTTGAAGTCGGTCTTGAGCGGGACCTTGTCGTACCACTCGAAGGGGGGCAGCTCGTGGACGACCATCTCCTGGATGGCGAAGTAGAGGAGGACCGCCTCCTTCACCCAGGTGTGGACGGTCCAGGGGGCCGGGGCGGCGCCTTCGGGGCTGGAGCTGGCGGGGTCGGCGGGGTCGGGCGGCGAGGCGACGCGCAGGGTGCCGTCGTCCAGAGCCGAGAGGGTGCGGCGGATCGCCTCGCGCGTGGCCGGGTCGAGGAGGCGCGAGCGGTCGGCGAAGGCCTGCCGGATGAGCAGCTCGTCGTGGCTGGCGGTGTCGGTCGCTGGGGAAGGTGGGTGACCGTTCATGGGCGTCCTCCTCGTGCGCATCGCGCGGGCCCACGCCAGATGCGTGGAGCGCAGGTGCGGGGCCGGCACGGTTAGCACAGCCCGCGGACCCGTGCGAGGCGTTCCCGAGGCGATCCCGTGGCGATGTCTCTCGCGCTTGTTCGGCGCGCGGGGGCGTGGGACCATCGCCCGGTGGCGGACGGTGGAGGCGAGATGGCGAGGCGTGGGATCATCGCGGTGGGCGTTGCGGTCGGGTGCGCGCTGGGGGCGTTGGCGGGTTGTGGTTCGGACGTGCGCACCGGGCTGAGCGACGGCACCGACGACGGAGTCGATACGCGCGACGATAGCGCTGACACGTCGGCCCTCGCGGATGGCGCGGACACGGACGACGCCGCGGACACCGATGACGCGGACACCGATGGCGCGGACACGGACGCGGACACGGACGCGGCCGACACCGCTGACACGGCCGACACCGCCAAGCCGCTGGAGTGCGGCGACTGCGACGACGGGCTCGCGTGCACCAACGATGTGTGCGGGCTGGACGGGGTCTGCCAGCACAACATCAAGAGCGGCTTCTGCACGGTCGCGGGGCGCTGCGTCGAGGCGGGCGACGGGCCCGAGCCGTGCCGGATCTGCGTGCCCCAGGTGCGGACCGACGGGCTCACGTCCTTGTCGGGCGGGCCCTGCGACGACGGCAACCCGTGCACCACCGACGAGCAGTGCCAGCTCGGGAGCTGCAAGGGCGGGGTCGAGAAGGTGTGCGCGGCGAGCTCGCCGTGCCACGAGAGCCTGGGCTGCCAGAAGGAGGCCGGCGGCTGCGTCGAGGAGGCGCTCGTCGACGGCACGCCGTGTGGATCGGGGCTGGTCTGCGAGGACGTGCAGTGCCTGGTCGGCGACGGCATGCCGCGCGGGACCATCGCGTGGTTCGACGCGCGGCGCTGCCCGGACGGCTGGGAGGCCCATGCGGCCGCGGTGGGGCGGACGCTGGTGCCGTTCGGGGCCGAGGCGCTGGCGGCGGCGCTGGGCGAGGGCGGCGGCGGTATCGAA
>JAEUKJ010000010.1 GCA_016792665.1 Deltaproteobacteria bacterium
GTAGCGGTCGAGGAACGAGAGCTTCTTGATGAGGCCGCCCTCGGGGTTGTCGCGTGTCATGGGAGTCCTCGCCGTGGCGCTCCAGAGGACGAGAGCGAGCGACCCGCGGCCGTGCGCCCCGTCACGCACGAGGCGATAGCAGCGACGCGACCGAAGCACAAAGGCGTTTCAACGGCAGGTCGCGGCTCACGACCCGAGGCCGCACCAGGCCCGCACACGCGACCTCAGCCCGAGGCGTCCTCGGAGCCACGCCCGCCCGCGACCTGGCGCCAGCGCCCGGGCGGCACCCCGGTCTCGGATCGGAACGCCTCGACGAATCGTGCCGGACTCCGATAGCCGAGGCGCGAGGCGATGGCCTTGACCGGCTCGTCGGTGCTCATCAACAGGTCGCGCGCGAGCCCGATGCAGGTTGTCGAGCGCTCACGCGCGAAGCTCGTGCCGGCCGCGGCCAGCGTGCGCTGCAGGCTCCGCGCGCTGACACCGAGGCCCTGGGCGGCCTCGCGCAGGGACAGGTCGGCGCCGCGCTGGGCGATGAGGCGACGCAAGGGTCCGAGGCGGTCGTCGCCAGAGGCGCGCTCGCGCTCGAGGCGCGTGACTTCGTCGAGCCATGGCCCGAGGTGGAGGTCCATGCCCGCGCGGCCGCGCGGCCCCTGCGCCCCGAGCCACGCCACGGCGGCGCCGAGATCGGTGAAGGCACGCCCCGCATAGCCCGGAGACACCATCGGGTAGAAGCCCTCGACCAACAGGCCGACCACCCCATCGGGACGAACCACCGCCTCGCAGGCGATTGTCTTCTGATAGACACTATCACTTTCGAAGTGCCTCAGGAACGCGACCATCGCGCTGGCGGCGATGCGGCGGACCCGTCGCAGGACGACGAGCTGGCGGCGCGGCGTGGGGAACCGCTCGGCGGCCTGGAAGACGGTCATCAGCTCGCCGCAGTCGGCGAGATCCAGGTCGCCCCAGGCAAAGAGCGCGTAGATCCCCTCGCCCGGCGAGGCGCAGAAGAAGCGCTTGCGCGACAGCACCTTTCCCGCCGGTGACGCGAAGTAGGCGTCCGCGTCCGTCGTGAACACGAGCTCGATGGTCATCCCCGCCTGATCCGAGTCAGCGTCTTTCCCACACCGACCCTAACCGCAAGAGCCCCTCTGGGCGAAGCACAAAACCCACCTCGTCAGGGCGACGTCAGGTTGCCTTCTGGGTCCGAGCCACCGCCCAGATCCGCGGCTGGTACCGGTCCCACCGCCCCTTCACGAAGGCGATGATCTCGGCCCGCGCGGCCTCGACGCGGGCGGGGTCGGCGCCGTTCTTGCCGAGGTCGCGGTAGCTCTCGAACTGCGGATTCTCGGCGAGGAAGCGCGCCTGCGCCGCGGCGCGATCGGCCTTGCGCGCGCGATGCGGGCCGAGGACGCGACCGGCCCACTGCTCGGCCGTGGTCCGCTTGAGGTTGCTCGTCATGCCCGCGCCGTCGGTGATGCCGACGGTCTGGTCCGCGAAGAAGCCCTTGCCGAGGCTCACGAACCAGTGGTTGCCGACCTCGGAGAAGGGCCACTCGGGGCGCGAGGTGACGCCAATCTGATACCCCGCCGGGAGGTCGCTCGGCAGCTCGGCGATGCGCTTGCCGCGCAGGTGATCCATGCCGACGTCGCGGTGCTCGCTGCGGGTCTTGCCGTCGGTGCGCTCGGCCCCGAGGTCCCCCACCATCTTGTTCGAGAACTGCCAGCACTTGCCGCGGTACCCGTCGGTGAGGAGCCCTCGCAGCCCTCCGACCTCGGTCATCATCTGGAAGACGCGCGCCATCAGATCGGTCGGCGGGGGTGCCACAGCGACCTCGGCCGCCTTGCCCTTCTTCTTGCGCTTGGCCTTCGCCTCGGCCCGCGACTCCCAGCGCGCTGCCGCGTCCTTCAAGAGCTCCACCTGGAGCCCCTCGTCATTGGCCCAGCCGCGCGCCTTGAACGTCGCCAGCTTGCCGCGGTTCTTCGACTCGCGGAGCGCCCGGTTCAGGTTCGCGACCCAGGCCTCCAGGACGACCTCGCTCCCGAACACATCGGGCATCGCGCGCGTGTCCGCCCGGGCCTCCTCCTTCTCGCTCTCGGCCGCAGGCTTCTTCTCGCTCCCGACCGCGGGCTCACGCGCGCCCTCAGCCACGTGCTCATACGTGCTCTCGGCCGCGTCCGCACGCCGCTGCACAGCGACCGCCGCCGGCGCCGCGCCGCGCCCCGCCCCGACCATCCGGTCCAGCGCCCCCTCGGCCGAGGCGCCGCGTACGACCAGCTGTGCCACCTCGTCGGCGTGGACCTCGTAGCGATCGCCCGCCCGCCCCAACCCATCGGACAGCGCCACACCGCTCCGCTGCTGGACCACGTGCGCCGCCTCGTGGGCCGCTGTGAAGAGGTCCGGCGCGCTGCGGAAGGCGACCGCATCTCCGCTCGCATAGGCGTGCGCCCCCAGGGCCCGGCTCGCGGTCGCGGCTCGCCCGTCGAGGTGCGCGGCCACCCCGCGGACGTCGTGTCGACCAAACGAGGCCTGGATCGTCTCCAGGTGCGGCAGCCGGCTCTCGGCCCCGGCGAGTCCACCGCGCGCGACGGCGTGGACCTCGTGCGTCGGGTCGCGCTCCTCGGCGCTGCGGCGCTGGACGGCACCTTCGAGGTGCGCGGGCAGCGGGTCCCCCCAGACCTCGTGGTTGCCCACCGCGACGGCATCGTGGAGGTCCCCCATCGCGTGATCGAAGGCGCGCAACTGGACGGCTGGCGCGGTGCCCGCGACCGACCAATCGTAGATGGTCGTGGCCCGCCGCTGCGCCATCGCGGCGCCCAGCTCGGCCCGGTGCGCAGCAAGGGCGTGCGACCGCTGGACGAGGCGGCCGCGCGGCTCGATGGACGACCCGCGGGACTCGGACTGGGCATGCAAGGACTCGGGTGGCGAATGCAAGGCGTTGGACATGGCGGTGTGATGCTCCTTCGTTGAGCGGCCCCCTCGAGGTCGGAGGATAGGGTCGGACGGCGGCGCGCCCCGCACCGGATTCGCGCCAAAGGATTCCGCCACGGCGCCAGATCATGCATGGCGTGCATGATGTGCGTGACGGCTATGCATTGGACGCATGGTCCGCCGAGGCCTAGGTTGCCGCTGGTCGGAGCCAAGGCCGCCCACCCGATATCCACACGGGGCCGCCGTCCGACGAGGAGTCCCCATGTACGTCATCGCTGGAGTCACCGGAAACACGGGCCGCGTCGCGGCCGAGACCTTGCTCGCTCGCGGAGAGAAGGTGCGCGTCGTCGTGCGCGACCCCGCCAAGGGCCAGGCCTTCGCGGACAAGGGTGCCGAGGTCGCGGTCGCCGACCTGTCCGATGCCGCGGCGCTGACGAACGCCTTCCGCGGGGCCAAGGGCGCCTACGTGCTGGTGCCGCCGAACTTCGTGGTCACGGACTTCGCGGCCTACCAGGACGGCATCTCGGACGCGATCGCCCAGGCCGTCGCGGCGGCCAAGGTGCCGCACGTGGTGCTGCTGTCGTCGGTCGGCGCCGACGTGCCGGCCGGCACCGGTCCCATCGCGGGCCTCTACCGCGCCGAGGCGAAGCTCTCGAACATCCCCGGGACGGTCGCGACCTTCATCCGCGCCGGCTACTTCGTCGAGAACCTGGGCGGCTCGCTCGGCGCTCTGGCGCACGGCATCCTGCCGACCTTCTTCGCCGCCGACTTCCCGGTCACGATGATCGCGACCCAGGACATCGGCGAGCTCGCCGCGACCCTGCTCATCGAAGGCGCCTCCCAGACCTCGGCCGTCCAGCTCGGCGGCACGGCCACGGGCGGCACCACCTACGAGGACGTCGCCGACGCCATCGGCCGCATCACCGGCAAGCGCCCGCAGGTCGTCGTCAACCCGGTCTCCGCCATGAGCGACGCCCTCCAGGGCTTCGGCGTGCCCAAGACCATGGCCGACCTCTACCAGGAGATGACGACCGCGATGCTGAACGGCACCATCACTCACCAGCCCGGACTGCGCACGATTCCGATGAAGACCTCGGTCGAAACGGTGCTGCGCGGGCTGCTCTCGGCCTGAGGAGACACCGCACGCCATGCGCGAGGCCGCGGCGCCGGCCGCGCTCGAGCGGTTGAGTCAATGCTGTGTCAAGGCGACGGTCATTGATATCGCGGGTGCCATCCAACGGGTAAGACCAGGGGGTCGCGGCCATCGTGCCCGACCCTCGAGGTCCGCATCGAAGGCACCACACGTCGTGGTCCGAGTCGGGGTTCCTGAGCGCAACGGAGCACCGCCTTGGATATCCTCACGAGCCTCGACAACGGGTCGAGCTACTCCTCTTCGAAGCTGCAGATGATCATCGGTGCCTGGGTCATGAGCGACGCGTTCCGTCGCCGCAAGGTGTCGATCGACAACGGCGACGTGTCCGAGGACGACTACACCAAGCAGTCGATCTACTCGCTGCTCTACGCGATGTACCGCTCCATCGGCGAGGTGAAGAGCGAGACGGGTGAGCCGTACGAGTTCACCTTCAACACCTGGGGCTACGCCTGGCCCGAGGGCTGGGGCGCGCCGCCGACCACCGCGACCGACCCGCAGCGCTTCGGCAAGAACGCCTATACCGGCCTCCTCGGCTTCGCGCCGGTGCGCGAGCGCGTCGCCAAGGCCGGCGGCAAGGTGCACGTGGTCGAGCTCGGCTGCGGCACCGGCGCTGGCGCCCACCACATCTCGAAGTACGTCCTCCCCGACTGCACCTACAACGCGGTCGACATGCAGAAGGCCGCCATCGAGACCTGCAATCGCCGCTTCGTGCCCGAGCTCGGCGGTCGCCTGAAGGCGATCCACGGCGACGTGACCAAGGTCGAGATCGGCGAGGGCCAGGCCGACATCGTGGTCATCTGCGAGACCCACATCACCGAGCACGCCGGCGTCGTCACCGACGAGGACAAGCGCTTCTTCGACGTGGTGCGCCGGACGCTGAAGCCCGGCGGCTACCTCTGTTGGGGCAACGCCATCCCGGACGCGACCTGGCAGCCGTGCTTCGACCAGCTCGCGTCCATCGGCATGCCGGTGCGCGAGGTGCGCGACGTGACCGCCGAGGCCATCCTCGCGCGCGACCAGGACAAGGCGCGCGTCGAGGCCTACGTCGAGCAGTGCCTCAAGAAGTTCCACGGCTTCAAGATCCCGGTCGTCGGCAAGAAGAAGCGGCGCGAGGCGGAGCTCGCGCTGAAGAACTTCTACCGCCACCCGGGCACGAACCTCTACGACACCATGGTCAACGGCACCGACACGTACCGCGTGGTCATGGCCGAGAAGGTCTGAGCAAGCCGCGGAATCAGCGTCGTCCCGAGCGCGCTCGGGGCGACGACGATCAGGTCCGAAGGGACTCCGAGGCCACCGGGACCGCAGAGTCGGCCCAGGCACTACTCCGCGGATGAGGTCGAGTACGAGGACGTCCGCGCCAGCAAGAGGGCGCCGAAGACCGCGACTGGGGCCTGGGTGATGAGCACGGCGATCGGCATCGAGACCCGCGCGCCGTTGATGAGGGCGATGATGAAGCCGGTGAAGGCGACGGTGGTGAGGAGGGCCGCGGTGAACGCCGTCAGGCCGAGGTAGATGCGGCCCGCGCGTGACCCGCCGTGACGTGTGGCGCCGCGCAGCGGGAAGAAGGTCACCGCGAAGATGATGGCGCCGGAGATGAAGAGGGCCGACGGGGTCTTCAACGCGTCGCCGCTGGTCGCCCCCTCGAAGAGCATCGCGAGCAGCGCCGTGAGCGACAGCGTGGCCATGGTGAAGCCGAGGTTCGCGAAGAAGCCGTAGACCGAGACGAGCGCAAGGCGCGGCTCGACGCGGCCCTCCTGGCGGTTGCGCCAGGCGGCGATGAGGTAGACCAGGAAGGGCACGAGCGCGGCGAGGCCCGCGAACGCGCCGAGAAAGATCGGGAGGAGCTGGAGGAGCTCGAAGATGCCCATGCGGAGTCCTTGGGGTGGTGGGAGGCGCTCAACATCCCACCACTTCCGCGGGGGCACAAGACGAGGCGCGGCCCGACGGCGACAGGCCCGGGACCGGCCGCAACGTGGGCCGTGTCGCGGGGCCGCGAGCAACACGTCGACGTGGGACGACGCTTGGCGTAGCTTCGCGCGCCATGCGAATCGTGACCTGGAACATCAACTCCCTGAACGCCCGCGCGGACCTCGCCGCGCTCTTCCTCGACGCCGAGCGACCCGACGTCCTCGCCCTGCAGGAGCTGAAGCTCGAGACCGACAAGGTCCCGCGCGACCTCTTCACGAGCCGCGGCTATGAGGTCGCGGTGTTCGGCCAGAAGAGCTGGAACGGCGTCCTCATCGCGTCGAAGAAGCCGCTCGGCGAGGTCGTCACCGGCCTCTCGCCTCACGACCAGGGTGAGTCGCGCTTCATCGCGGCGACCATCGGCGGGGTCCGCTTCATCAACGTCTACTGCCCCCAGGGGCAGTCGGTGGACTCGGACAAGTTCCCGTTCAAGCTCGGCTTCTTCGACGGGCTCTGCGCCATGATCGAGGGCCTTGGCCCCGAGCGCGCGACGGTGTTGCTGGGCGACCTGAACATCGCGCCCGACCCCGACGACGTCTGGGACCCACCCCGCTTCGAGGGCATCCCGAGCTTCCACCCGCTCGAGCACGAGCGCTTCCGCCGCCTCCTGGCGGCCGGGCTGGTCGACGTCGTGAAGCCGCGCGTGGCGCCGCGCACGTTCTCGTTC
>JAEUKJ010000021.1 GCA_016792665.1 Deltaproteobacteria bacterium
ACCCGAGCGCCGCATCCAGGGCCAGCTCTGCGTCCTCGAAGGTCCCTCGTCTCGACAGCGCCTCGCCGCGCAGCAACAAGGCCGCGCTCTGGGCCCGCTTGTCTTTCACCTGTGCATTCGCGGCGCCCTCGCCCGCCGCCACCAGCGCGGCCTCGAAGTCTCCGCGCAGGAGCGCGTCACGCCCCCGCTCCAGAGCGATTCCGGCCGCACTCGTCTCCCCACCGCTCGGGCTCGCCAGGCCAGCAGAGTCCCGCGCCACGACCAGCGCAAGCACCGCGATTGCGATTGCGGTGCGCCTCACCGATGCTCCACCACGAGCTCTTCGATGCGCTCGAACCGATCATCGAGCGCCTCCCTGAGCCGCCCGAGCAGCAACGCCGCGCTCTCACCGGCCCGCGTCCCCCCGAGGCCGCGCATCTCCAACCGCGGGCTCCGCGCACTCCGCCGCGCCTCCACCAGCGCATCACCCAGGGCGCGCGTCTCCTGGTCGAGCTCCGCCTGAAATCCAGCGGGATCGCTCGGGGCGACCTCGCGCCAGGCGAGGATGAACCGCTCGGTTCCGACATTGTTATCGAGCCAGAACCACCGATTCCCTTCAGGAAGCACCAAGGTCGCCGGACCCCCGACCTCGGCCAGCATCCCGTCCTGCGGATAGATGCGGCGCACACTTCCCTGGCTCTCGACATGCCAGAGCGCAATCCAGCCGCGCTCTCCGACCTCGACCTCGAGCCTGAAGCTCTCTCGCGACCTCAAGACCGCGCGCTCGCCCGCCGGCGTCTCTGCCCCGGGCGCCCGTACGACCCCCAACGCGAGCTTTCGCCCCACGTCGACTGGCACGGTCGGTCCCGTGCTCTCCGCCGCGCCATCTCCGATCTCTGGGCCGGCAGGCGCCGCTGCGTCGAACGCAGCCATCCCGTTCGACACCGAGCCCGCCTGTGTCACGACCGAAGGCCTGGCGTGGCCAGGCTGCCCATTGTCGCCCACGACCGAAGGCCTGGCGTGGCCAGGCTGCCAATTGTCGCCCACGACCGAAGGCCTGGCGTGGTCAGGCTGCCCGCCGCTACCCGATTGGCTCACCTCGGATCCGAGCCCCCTCGCCTCGGTCGTCGGCTTGGCGACTCTCTCGCCATCACCTACCGACCCGCGCAGGGCAAGGACCAGCGTCATCAGCGATGCAACGATCAACGTGCCCGTGGCGCCTACCACCCAGGCCTTCCGTGGCCACCGCCGCGGGTCCAGGCGCCAGCCCGCCTCGAGCCCCACCACGGCAGGGGCGCTCGCCGCAGCGCCTCGAATCTGCGCTGCCAGCGCCGGCAATCCGATGGGTCGCGTCGCGACGGGCCGACTCTCCGTCGCCGCAAGTCCACGCTCGCATCCAAAGCACTGGCCGCGTGGGTCCCCATAGAGCACCCAGCTCGCCCAATACACCGAGCGCACACCGTATCGATCCGAGAGAGCCACACGGGCGACCCGCAGCGCCTCCCCAACGCCTTGTCCCGGCGCCGCGAGGAGCGCCTTGTAGAAGGTCAGCGCGAAGAGGCTCGCGGGCTCGTCCGGCACGTCCTGGGTCGTCCCGATATAGAGTTCCACCCCTGCGTCCAGGAACGCCGCGGCCAACCCCGTCGCCGGGTTGACACCGCCCTCGCTCGCCGACCGGCACGCGTTCGAGAAGATGAGCCGCGGAAACGCCCGCCCGCCGATGAGCTCCCGCACGGCCGTCGGCCCCAGGACGCCATCGCCCAGCCACCATCCCCGCTCGGGTCCGCCTCCCGGCTCCGCGTGCCCCGCGAAGTGGACGACCTCGTACTCGCGCAGAAGCCGCTTCACGTCGGCCAGACCCACCTCGGACGCTCGCAGGTCGACGATGGGAGTCGCGTTGGTCGCGCCACGCCCGCCCTGCGTCAGCTCCTCTCGAAGGGCCATGCCCTCGTAGTAGGACCCGATGAGATCGCCTCTCGGGTCGCAGATGACCAAAGTCCGCCACTCCGACGGCGGCGGTCCTTGTCGACTTCCTTCGAACCTTGCCCCGCTCGGTTCGCGACCGAGCGCGAACGCCAGTCCCAGAAAATCCCTGCCGGTGTGCGCGACCTCCCAGGGGATCGCGAGCTCGGGCTCATCACCCCGGATCGTCAGGCTCCCGCCTTCGAGCATCCGCAGGCCAGCCTTGACCGAGCTCGGAAGGATCGCATCGAACAAGACCTCGCCCTGCTGTCGAAGCAGCTCCCGCGAGCCCTGGTCCGGATCGGCCCAACGCATGGCCCGGTTCAGGATGGTCCCGATGTTCGCCAATGCCTGTTCCAGCTCAGCGCGCGCGGTCGCCCGCGTCCCTGCCGCGAGTTCCTCCCTCTCCGCGCCCGCCGCGAGCAGCCGTGCCGAGATCTTGATGTCCCCGTCGTGCGCGGCGCCTCCGGCCTCGAAGCGGACCTCGAGTCGCACGTCGAGCCTCAGCGACACGCCGACCTCGTCGCGCCCCGTGGTTTGCTCCTCGTGCCGTCCCTTCATCAGAACTCCGGGCAGGGTGATGCTCCGCGTCGCGGGCGCACTCGACTCTATGCTGCGCGCTCACCGAGAACGAGGTCAAGCTCCCCGACCCAGCCCCCTGAATCCTCGATCTCGACCCGCCATGCCCCAACGCCGAGCTCGGGCAAGAGCACGCGGCCCTGCCGAAGCACCTCGGAGGCGACCTCACGCCCGCCTTTGTCCACCGAGAACAACGACACACGCGTGTTGCGCGCCGCCGCGTCACTCCCGAAGTCCAGCAGCACGGCGAAGCGGCCTTCACTCCGGGCGTCGACGTGGGTCGCCACCTCTCTGTCTCCCAAACGATGGCGCACCAGAACTCCGCCGCTGGCCCCGCCGCGCACGGCGACCGGGCTCACGACCTCCCCGAGCCGGCCATCCCCACCGACCAGCTCCAGGACGCCATCGATGACGCGCACGATCAGGGTCGCCAGCGACGGCGGGGCCGCGCCGATGGCGGCTTTGGCCCGCGCGAGGAGCCGCGCCCCGCGAGCGCCCTCGGGAAAGGGCGCGTCGGCTTCGAGGGCCGCGACCAGGGCTGCCTCGACGCCTGTCGAGCCCCCGAGCCTCGAGAGCCGCACCTCGAGCTCATCTTCGCGATTGGACATCCCAGCCTCCATGACTGCTTTCTTCCGCTGGCCCGCCACGCGGCGCGCCGGACCCCATAGACGAACCTCCCGGGACTCTCTCACGCACGCCGGTGTCGAATCGCCAGCCCGACCTCCCGCTCATGACTCCCCCAGCTCCTCGAAAGCCGCCTTGAGCCGCTCGATGGCCCTGTTCTTCCTTGTATAAAGGGCACCGGTGGCGATGCCCAGGCGCGACGTCAGCGACGCCACACTCTCCTCGTCTACGAACATTGCCACCAGGAGCTCGCGGTCGGCCTCCGCCAGCCGCGCCAGGGCCGCTCGCACCCGCAAGTGGTCCTCGGCCCGTACGAGCAGCTCGAGCAGTGGCGCCTGCCCGTCCGGGAGGCGCTCGATCCCTTCCTCGCTCGGGGGCCGAGTGCGCCGCAGGTGGTCGATGACGGTCGAGGTCGCGACCAGCCGCACCCAGCTCGCAAGTGAACAGCGCGCCGTCCACTGTCTCAGCCGCCGCGCATCACGATCGAACATCGCGACAAAGCACTCCGCGAAGAGGTCCTCGACCGTGGCGTCGACGACCTCGGTGGCGTGGTGGCGCAACGTCCGTACGACGACCGCGTGGACGAGACGCGCGTGCGCGTCGACGAAGGCAGCTCGCGCGCTCCGGTCCCCTGCGATCACCGCTGCAAGGTCGACAGAGGCGATGACCGGGCTACGGTCTCCTTGCTTGCCTCCGCCTGACTGCCGCACGCCCATCGAGCCTCCGACGCGGAGCATCGCAAAAAGTTCCGGGCCAGTGTAGCTTCGCCGTCGGAGCGGGTCGTCGCCCCTCCATCCCTCATCGACGAACGAGTCGCCTCGGCCGTCTGTAACATCTCGGAATCACGCACGATCAGGAGACTCGTATGCCAGCCATGACCCACCGCATCGCCTTCGGCCTCGCGGCCATGACGCCCCTCATCGCCGCCTGCGGCGTGGGCTTCGATGAGCGCTCGGGCGGAGATGCGGGGCGCGGAGACGCTCGCCCCGTGGTGCTGGAGACCCTGTCCTACGACCGCATCAGCGCGGAGGACGGCGACAACACCGACTGGAAGTCGTTCAAGCTGACTGAGCCCGGAAAGGTGACCGTCAACGTCTGGTGGGACGAGCCGGGCCGGATCAAGGCCTCGGTGGAGGTCCGCGACCAGTTCGGCAATTCGATCGACGCGCTCAAGCACCAGAGCGGCGAGGCCCAGGAGAAGCTCGGACCCTTGAAGCTCGCCGAAGGGACCTACTTCGTCCGCTTCCTCGCAAACGACGGCGCCAGCGTCTACTCCTATGAAATCATTGTCGGTTCCGCAGGCAAGAAGCCCTCGGGACCCGACCTGTGAGCCGAGTGGGGCCTGTGCACCCCAGGTGGGGACTCCCGTCGCCGGTACTTTGCCCCCACCGCGCGAACTCCTCGCTTTTCAATCGGTTTCTGCGATCTGGTGGCCTGGACACTTTTTTTCCTCTCGCGCCCGTTACTCGTCGTTGAATCCTGATGATTATCAATGGGTTGGGGCGGTTTGACAGGCCAATTTTTCGCGTGCTACGTTCCGCCTCGCCTTCGGGAACAACGGTTCCGACCACGGTTGGGCCCGGCCCGGCACCACAGGAAAGTCCTCTAGAATGAGCCAGTTCGAAGTCATCAAAGACATCGGCGAAAGCATGAAGATCCTCTTCGAGGAGAGCTTCAAGGCTGCTGGCTTCACGACGGTCAACATCTCGACCGACAAGCCCAAGAAGGACAACATCAAGAACCTGCCGACGGTGAACTGCTACATGTATCACCTCGGCTTCGACCAGCGCTATCGCGAGCGGACCCAGTCCCTCGTATCCTCCTACATGAAGGACGGGCGCATCGTGGAGTACTACCGCGACGCCCCTGTCCACATGCTGGGCCACTACATCATCAGCGTCTGGGGCAACTCGCCGGCGGAGGAAAACCTCCTCACTGGCTTGGCGGTCAAGACGCTGCTGGAGAATCCGATCCTCACGGGTGAGGCCCTCAAGGGTGAGAGCTTCTTCCCTGACGATCAGATCAACATCTATCCGAACCTCCAATACGACTTCAACGACGTGCTGAGCTTCTGGCGCAGCATGAATGAAGAGCTCCGGCCTGCGGTGTACTACTTTGTGCGCTTCCGTATCGAGTCCGATAGGAAGTCTCCGGAAATTCGTCGTGTGACTGGCAGAGATCTTGCTGTTGCTAGGCCCCGCTAATCGGGAAGTACCCGAGGGCCCGGAACGTAAGGTTCGTCGCTGACGACTCCGGTAGCAGGTCAGGTGTTGAACGCCCCGAACCATCGGCATCGATGGGGATGGTGGCCCCGAGCGCGCGAGCGCGAAACAGGAAAAGGAACAGCAACACATGGCGACCAGCTATCTCTCTCCGGGTGTTTACGTCGAAGAAGTGGATCGCGGCAGCAAGCCGCTCGAGATGGTGGGTACCTCCACCGTCGGCTTCATCGGCGAGTCCTCGGTCGGCCCGATCAACGAGCCGGTCTTCTGCACCAACTGGAGCACGTTCACCAAGCACTTCGGTGACTTCCAGCATTCCGAGTACCTCGCGCACGCGGTGTACGGCTTCTTCAACAACGGCGGCGGTCGCTGCTTCGTCCTGAACACCGGGACGGACTGGTCGCAGTACGCTTCGAAGGCGGCCCTGTACATCGGCTCGGACAACGGCCCCGGCACCCGCACGGGTCTCAAGGCGTTCGAGGACGTCGAGGAGATCAACATCGTCGTGGCCCCCGGTCAGACCGACCCGGCGATCCAGGACTCGATCCTCTCGCACTGCGAGAACATGCGCTACCGCTTCGCGGTCCTCGACTCCCCCGAGGTCATCGAGAAGGGCGGCGTGGACAAGCTCCCGAAGCCGCGTGACTCGAAGTACGGCGCGTACTACTTCCCCTGGATCGAGGTCTACGACCCGTACAAGGGCAACGTGTTCCAGCCGCCGTCCGGCTACATGGCCGGCATCTACGCCCGCGTCGACGGCGAGCGTGGCGTTCACAAGGCCCCCGCGAACGAACTCGTTCGTGGCGCTCTCGGCCTCAAGTACGCCATCACCAAGGGCGAGCAGGACATCCTGAACCCGAAGGGCATCAACGCGATCCGCGCCTTCAACAACCGCGGTATCCGCGTGTGGGGCGCCCGGACGATCTCGTCCGACGCTTCGTGGCGCTACATCAACGTGCGCCGCCTCTTCAACATGGTCGAGCAGTCGATCGAAATTGGCACCCAGTGGGCCGTCTTCGAGCCGAACGACCAGCGCCTCTGGAAGCGCATCACGCGTGACCTCTCGGCGTTCCTCATGCGCCTGTGGCGCCAGGGTGCCCTCTTCGGCAAGACCCCGGAAGAGGCCTTCTACGTCAAGTGCGACGAGGAGACCAATCCGCCTGAGGTCATCGACGCCGGTCAGCTGATCTGCGAGATCGGCATGTGCCCGGTGAAGCCGGCCGAGTTCGTCGTCTTCCGCATCGGCCAGATGCCGAGCGGCGGCGACGTCAGCGAGTAATAAATTCGAGGGCCCTTCGGGGACTTCGTAGCGTTCCACAAAAAGGGTTCGAGGAAGGGGCCGGGTGGGTACCCGGTCCCTGAGTCGAGCCATCTGTTAGGAGAAGGCTCACATGCCGAATCGTCGTAAGTTCGATCACATTGGTAACTTCAACTTCAAGGTCGAGATCGAGGGCGTGACGCAGGGTGCGTTCCGTAACGTCGAGGGCATCGACTCGGAGACTGAGATCGTCGAGTTTCAGGACGGCGACGACATCATCCTCCGCAAGCGCCCGGGCCGCACGAAGTACTCGAACGTCACGCTCAAGCGCGGCTACATCAACAACGCGGAGCTCTGGGACTGGCGCAAGGCCGTCATCGACGGCAAGGTCGAGCGCAAGGCCGGCTCCATCATCCTCTGCGCCGACGACGGCACGGAGATCATGCGCTACAACTTCTTCGAGGCCTGGCCGGCCAAGTGGAAGGGCTTCACGCTCGACGGCAAGGGCACGGACGTGAACGTCGAAGAGATCGAGCTCGCGGTCGAGAAGATCGAGAAGGGCTAGTCTCTATTGGCGAGTAGCCAGTCGAAGGCGGGCGAGTCGAAAGGCTTGCCCGCCTTTTTCTTTTTTCAGTCATCGCACGGCGAGGACAGCCAACCGGGGGCGTTCGACCCCAGCACAATCACGCGTTTCTAGCGCCCTGGTGACCTTGTCAGCCCCAGCGACGCGCGCTAGGAATGACTCCCGGACAGACCTCCCGACCATCGAGGGCAAGAGAGCATGGCTTTCAAGACTGAATATGAGTTCAATCTCCCCAAGGGCTTCGTCGACAAGGACGGCAACGTCCACAAGAAGGGCGTCATGCGGCTGGCGACCGCCAAGGACGAGATCCTTCCGCTGCAGGACTACCGCGTCCAGAATAACCGCGCGTACCTCGTCATCATCCTGCTCTCGCGCGTCATCGAGAAGCTCGGCGACCTGAAGTCGATCAATCCCTCGATCATCGAAGGTCTCTTCTCGACGGATCTCGCGTATCTCCAGGACTTCTACCGTCGGATCAACGAGGAAGGGACTTCGGCCGTCAAGGTGAAGTGCCCGGCCTGCGGTCACGACTTCGAGGTCGACCTGGGGCAGCAGATGGGGGAATCGTGAGCTACCCCCTGGAGCGCATCTACCAGGAGGTAGCGTACATCGCCTACCACTTCCATTGGGCCATCGATGATGTCCTCACGATGGAGCACCGCGAGCGTCAGATCTGGGTGCGGGAGATCTCCGAGATCAACCGCGAGATCAACGAATCGCGAAAGAGCTGATGGCGCCCCCGCCGGATGCGCGGCGGGGGAACCGGCTATGATGAGGGCCTCGCTCGGCGGGGCCTGACCCGAGACCGACGTACCAAGCGTCGCGACGTGAGGAGTGGCAGCCGCCCCCACGGACGAGCGACCTGGAGGACCGACCGTGACGACGACGCTACGCGCCCCTGGTGTCTACAGGGCCCCTGACGAGAACCGCTATGTCCAACTTCAGTTGGGCTCGACCGGGATTCCAGGGTTCATCGGCATGACGCAACGCGGGCCGACGAATCGACCCGTACGGATCTCCTCCGAGCAGCACTTCCGCCATGTGTATGGCGAGCTCGAAGAGGGCGGATACCTGCTCGACGCCGTTCGTGGGTTCTTCGCGAATGGCGGGCGTTACTGCTACGTGCTCCGGGTCGCCCACATGGTCCGGCGACTTCGCGAAGAGACCGCGCGAATGGCCAACCTCAAGTGCAAAGACGGGGAGGGGCGGACGACCCTCACGATCTTCGCTGCCAACGAAGGCATGTGGGGCAACGAGGTCAAGGTCACCGTGAAGCGGCAGAAGCCGCGCGTGTCGACCTTCCTCACCCTCGACCTCGCCGAAGGCGATACCTCTGCTGTCATCAAGAGTACCCATGGCCTCGCGCGTGGGACGGTCGTTCGCATCTACGATGGCGAGAAGGAGACCTTCCGCACCATCACCGACCTCTCGGGCAAGACCATCGTCTGGGAGGCCGCGCAGCCTCTCGACCGTCCATTCCGCTCGGGGGCTCCCACCTACATCGAGCCTATCGAGTTCAGCGTCGAAGTGCGCTGGAAGGAGATGGCCGAGGTCTTCAACAACCTCACGCTGTCGCCGATCTCGGACCAGTACGTCGAGCGCGTCATCAACACCCAGAGCGAGCTCATCAGGGTCGAGGACGGCCGGACCGCAACCTCCTACCCCGAGGCGGTGCCCGTCGATCTCGAAGAGAAGCTGCTCGAGGGCGGCACCGACGGCCTCTTCACGGTGACCCCGGAAGATTTCATCGGGGCCAATATCGGCCCTGAGGAGCGCTTCGGTCTGGCGGCCTTCGAGGCGTTGGACGACGTGGACCTGCTCGTGGCGCCAGACCTGATGTGGACTCTCAAGAAGTCCGCCGGGTTCCGGACGGAGAAGGACGTCGAGGTCGTCCAGCAGGCGATGGTGAGCCAGTGCGAGCGCATGAAGACGCGCTTCGCGATCCTCGACTTCCCAGACCCGCTCGACCACAGGCGCGCGAGCCAGTGGCGGCTGCTCTTCGACACCGGATACGCAGCCTTCTACTTCCCCTGGATCCAGGTCGACACCGTCGGAGGCGAGAAGCGGCTGGTGCCACCAAGCGGGCACATCGCCGGGATCTACTCTCGCTGCGACAAGGAGATGGGGGTGTTCCGGGCCCCCGCCAACGAAGAGATCAACGGTATCGTCGACCTGGCGCGAAACCTCTTCGACACCGACATCGGGCAGCTCAACGCCGAGGGCATCAACTGCCTCCGGAGCTTCCCTCGGCGAGGCATTCGCGTCTGGGGTGCGCGAACCGTCTCCAACGACACGCAATGGCGCTACGTCAACGTCAGGCGCGTGGTGAACGCGGTCATCGCATCCGTGGAACAAGGATTGCAGTGGGCAGTGTTCGAGGCGAATACGCCCATCCTCTGGAAGACGCTCGAGCGACAGGTCTCGGGCTTCCTGCGGGAGCTCTGGAACAAGGGCTTCTTCCGAGGGGACACGCCAGAGGATGCCTTCTACGTGAAGTGTGACGACGAGACGAATCCCAAGGAAACTCGCGATGCCGGCATGGTCATCATCGAGTGCGGCGTGGCGCCGGTGAGGCCCGCCGAGTACTTGGTGTTCCGTGTCCAGGCCGACGTGCCGCAGACGGCGCAGGCTGGCGACTGAATGAGGGGGTCGACTGGGGACAGTCGACACTAGGTGGGGACAAGAGACCGGGGTGGCGGAGACTGCTCCCTGGTGACACGAGGCGGCGACCCGAACTGTGCATCGCGCGGAGGGTCGGGTAAGATGAGCGACTGGAGCTTTCCCAAGCCGAAGCCAGGAGAGACGAGATGGCGCAGCAGAGTGACCCCGATGTTCCGTACCGCTACATGCTCGAGATCGGTGGCGTGAGCACCGCTCGATTCAACGAGGTGCAGGGGCTCAAGTCGACCAGCAGCTACCAGGCTGTGCGCGAGGGAGGAAACAACTTCTTCGAAGTCTCGATGGTCAACCCGAACAAGTTCGAGGACTTGGTCATCAAGAAGGGCTTCTACTCGGCCGGCTCCGAATTCTATAAGTGGATTCGGCAGCTCCATGTGAAGACCAAGAAGATCGAGCGCGTGGACATGCAGCTCGTGATGCTCAACGACAAGTACGACGAAGTCGGCCGTTTCAGCATCTACAAGGCCTTCCCCGTCGAGTACGAGGGCCCGGGCTTCAACTCGACTGCGAAGGACATCACGTTCGAGCAGATCAAGATCCACTACGATTTCTTCGAGTACCACCCGGGTTCCGCGCTTGCGGGCGTGCTCGACGCCGCCTACAGCGCGCTGTCGAATGCGACTGGCCTGGGCTGATTCGGATAGGGCTACGGCTCGTTGCCGCCTCGGCGGGACGAGTCGCAAGGACCTGATATTGACTGCCTCCTTATGGAGTGATCTGGCATGGCGACCCTGCACAACATCGGCGAGCTCTTGCGTTCCGGAGTCCGGCCGACCGACGAGGAGACTGAGCACCTTCGGGAGCTCGGCGGCTTCGTCGCCGAGATGTACGGTCGGTTCATGGGCGGCCACGCAGAGCATCTGGCGAGCCCGTCCGACCTCTGGTCCGGGCGCCTCTCCAAGAGGCTCTCCGCGACGACTGGCGCCCGTTGGGAGCATGGTATCGGCCTCGCCGAGATGCTCCTCGGGAGCGAGCTGACCAGCTTCTGGCAGGTCGCCAGCCAAGGATTCTCCGAGGGCTACGGCGACTTCGGCGGCGAGATGCCGATGCTTGCCCTCTACGAGGACGAGGCTCCGGCAGCGATCGAGGCCGCGGTGGACTCCGCGCCCGCCCGCCGTCGTCCTTCCCTCTTCGGTTCGAGGCAACCCGCTGGTGCGCGCGGCCGTCTGAACCCTGCAAAGCTCGCCAAGCTGGCGGGGCGCTCCGGCGATGGGGCGGTGCCTGGGGCGAGTCTCAAGGCGGCGGACGGGGCCCGTTGGCGTGACGGTAGCTTGGCCGAGATGACGGTCATCAAGGCCCTCTCCGAGGGTGGTCTCTATCTCGGCGATCAGCTCTCCGCGCCGGTCGCGAGCCTCGAGTTCGCTCGTCGCCGCGAAGCTGCGTCGGTTCAGCGGTCTGGCTCGGTGCGCCCGGACGCTTCGGATGTCGCTCGGGCCGCGGGGGGCGCCGCGGCGCAGCGCTCCAACGAGCGGGGCGTGGTGCTCGATGGTGTTCGGATCGACGGCCGGACGCCCGCGCTTGCCGCTGCCCTGAGCCGTGCCGACGCCGTGTTTGGACGCGGTGCTTCGGCCGCGAGTGAGCGAGCGGCGATCTCCGAGTCGCGCATGGCCTCCCTGACGGCGAGCCCGTCGGTGTCGTTGGACCGCGGTCTCGGAATGGGGGAGCGTCCCGTCTACGGGTTCTACGATGCGGTGGAGACGTCGTTCCTTCGTCTCCAGGACGAGTCGACCCCGGCGGTTGCCGCCTCGGTCGGTGGGGTTGTGGCGCCCAAGGGGCGTCGCGCTGGGCGTGTGGTGCAGTCTTCGATGCCGCCCTCGGCGTCTGGGCGCGCTCGGGCGTTGGAAGCGCGATCGACCGCTCCGGGGTTCCCCGGCGCGTCTTCGGCTACGGAGCGTCAGGCTCAGGTCGCTCGTCGTGCCACTGGCGCGGCTTCTCAGGCGCCCGCGATGTCGCTCGACCACGTCGTGGCCAACGCTGCGGGTCTACGCCCCTTTGTGGGCGGTGTGTTCTCCTCTCCGGAGGCCAGCCTCGGTACGTCCGAGCGTCTTCTGGCGACGGCTGGACCTCGGGCCCACGGAGTCCTCTTCGCATCGGACGTGGCGCACGATCGGGCCGGTCAGGCCATTCCGAAGGTGCAGCGCGGATCGATGTTCGCCCCGCGTTCCATGCTCGTCGAGGGGCATGTGGCTTCGCGGAACGCCCTCGGTGGAGCTGGCGGTGCCGGTCTCTCCACGGATGCCTTCCTCGACAGGGTCGCTCAGGTCCGAACTTCGCAGAGCGGAGTCGACGCGTACGTCGGAGCGTCGACTCTCGCTTCGAGCGATGGAGCACGGGATGGGCGTCCGGGCCAGGTCGCTGCGGCGGCTGGCCAGATGGGCGTGTGGGCCTCTCCCCCGTCGAACGGGTCGGGCCCTGTGCCGGACGGCGTCACGACGCGCGGTGCTTTTGGCGGAGCGGGCGCTGCCCCTCTCGGATTTGCTGCCGATTCGTCGTTCGCTATGGCGGGTGTCGGCGCTTCCGCTGCGAGCTGGCGGCTCGCGGTCGACGGTGGCCCTGACCTCCCCCTCGGGGCGACGTTCAGCCGCCATGAGGCCTTCGCTGGGGAGCGGCTGAACCCGGAGGCTCAGGTCTCTGAAGGCGGCGCCGCGGCGTTCCGTTCGCTCGTTGCTGGCGGTGAGTCGCGTCCGAGCGAGCTCGCCCAGGCGCTCGACGGCATGGTCTGGGTGACTCTGCCCCAAGATGGAGGCGGCGCGCCGACGGTCGGGGAGGGGCTTCCGCTCGCGGCTCTGCCGCGTGGTCGCCGTGCGGCGATGGTGCCGGCGTCCCTGGCCTTTCGGGCGATGAAAGGTTCCTCGCAGCGCGCTGGGGAGATCGCGGCGCTGCGTTCTGGGGGAAGCGTCGCGGGTCCGGAGAGCGTTCCGGCGGCCCGTACGGTGGGTGCTCAGGCGGTGCCTGGCGTGGTCGGGGCTACTGCGGCCGCTGGCGCGCAGGCTTCTGCGTTCGCGAGTCGTACCTCGGCCTTTGAGGGGCGTGTGCTGGCGGCGCTGCGGTCTGGACGTCTCGAGTCGATTGCGGCGGCCGATGGTGCGGAGCACGCGACTTCGTCGCGGTTCCTGAGCTCCCTGGTCAGGGATGCGGCTTCGGTCTCGGCAGTGTCGAGCCCGGTGCTCGCCGCCGATGCGGTTCGCGGGACGTCGGTCGGCGCCCTTGCGCTGGCTGGCGACCGTCGGATGACGACGGGGGGTGGGGCCATCGGTGGCGTCGAGCGTGCGGCCATGGTCGAGCAGCAGCAGTCGATGCGCGCGGCTCGTTTCCTGGAGCGCGCTGTGGCTCAGGATGGTTACGGTCGTATCGAGAGCGAGCGTGAGCTGATCCGGCAGATCGCAGAGCGCGAGCTGGGCTCGTCGGATGTGGCGACCGCTTCGACGGGTGGCGCGGCTTCGCGGCGGGCGCGGGGGGCGGTGCGTTCGGCATCGTCGGCTCGCGGCGGTGATGCGGTTCGTGGTGCTGATGCGGCGCGTGGAGCGGACTCGATGAGTGTTGCTTCGGCGGGGCTGAGCCGGCTGACCGAAGCCAAGGCCGCGTTGCTTCGGCCGGTTCCGACCGCCCGTGAAGCTCGCGCGATTGCGGATGCGTTCGGTCCGAGTGGTTTCGTGGCGACTCAGGCCAAGTCCTCGAGCGCCCTCTCCTTCGGGAGGGCGGGTTCGGACGAGCCCGTGTTGGCACGCTTGCTGGCGTCGCGTGGGGCCCAGCGCGGAGAGGTGACGGTCGGTGAGCGCTGGGAGCTCGGTGGGGCGTTTGGCGAGCGCATTGCTTCGCTGAGCCCTGAGCGACAGCGAGAGGTGGCTCGCACCTTCCGAGCCGCGGGCTGGGGAGAGCAGGAGCTCGAGATGCTCCGAATCGAACGCAGCCCGGGGATCGACGCTGCTCAGCCTTCGGCTGGCGCCGACGCTCAGGGTGGTCGGCGATCGGCCGCTGCGCGAAGGGCTCAGGTCGGGACCGGCCAGGCTACCGTGGCGGGAGGTCTTACGCAGGCCGCGGTGGCGACGGGCTCGAACTTCGAGCAGCTCGGCGGTCCTGCTGCGTTCGTTGATGCGCCCTCGCGTGAGGGCGGCAAGCTGGCGGCTCGGATCGAGCGTCTCGGTCGTAACATGTCGCGCGTGGCCCTCGGGGCGGAGGCCCTTTCTGGCTCGGTCGTCGAGCGTGAGGCGGGCGTCGCGTCGATGTCCGCGGCGAAAGGGGTGGCGTCGACCTGGCTGCCGCTTCTCGGTGCCAGCGGCGGTGCTACTGCCTCTTACTTCGGAGGCCTCGCACCGGGTGTGCGTGCTGGTTCGAGTGGCGGAGGGTTCGCGTCGATGCGCGAGGCGATCGGTGACCTGGTCGCGATTGCCGAGGCTGGGGCCTCCAACAGTGATTCGCCGGTGGGACTCAGCGCCCGTCGCGAAGTGCTTCGTCGGGCGATCGTCGCCGCGGAGCGTGGGTTTGGTGGGACGGTCGAGGCGCGCCCCGGTTCGGGGCGCGAGCCTTCCATGATGGCGGTCGCTCGCCGTGGCGACGAG
>JAEUKJ010000041.1 GCA_016792665.1 Deltaproteobacteria bacterium
TTGTAGGCCTCGGGATCGGCCATGAAGGCCCGGACCTCGTCCTCGGCCGAGCCGAAGCCGCGCCCCTCGAGCCAGCCCTCGAGGTCTTTGGCGAGGACCTCGGCGGTGGGGTAGCGCTGCTCGCGGTCGACCGTCAGCGCGCGCCGGATGATGCCCGCCAGCGCGGCGTCGACGTGCGGTGAGATGCGGCGTGGGTCGGTGTAGTGGCCGTCGACGATCTTCTTCAGCAGCCGGTGCGGGTTCTCGGCTTCGAAGGGCAGGGTGCCGCCGGTCGCGACCACATAGAGGACGGTGCCGAGGCCCCAGACGTCGGCGCGTGCGTCGATGTCGCGCGCGGCTTCGATCTGCTCGGGTGCCATGTGGGCGGGCGAGCCGATGAGGGTGCCGGTCATGGTCATCGACTCGAGCCCGCGGATCTGCGCGATGCCGAAGTCGGTCAGCTTGACCACGCCGTCCTTGCCGATGAGGACGTTCTCGGGCTTCACGTCGCGGTGGACGACGTTCTGCGAGTGCGCATGTCCCAGCGCGCGCGCCACGCCGAGCACGATGAGGGCGCCGAGCTCGGGCAGGAGCACGGGGCCCTCGCGGACGAGCCGCGAGAGGGGGGCGCCGTCGACGAACTCCGAGACGATGTAGCTCGGCTCGATTCCGCCGTCGTCGTGCTCGCCGGAGAAGTCGTAAATCTCTGGGATGTTGCGGTGGGTGAGTCGCGCGACCGCGCGGGCCTCGCGGACGAAGCGCTGGCGCGCCTCCGGGTCTCGCGCCAGGTGGCGGTGCAGGACCTTCATCGCCACGGCGCGGTCCAGGACCTCGTCTCGGGCGAGGTGGACGACACTCATGCCGCCTTCACCAATTGGGTAAATGAGCCGATATTTGCCGATTTTCCGACCCGGCTCGAACGCGCCGAAGCCCGCCCCCACGAGCGGATCGGCGCCGCGCACGGGCCCCGTTCGGACCGGTCCGGTGCGGCTTGGCGCGGGCGCGTCACTCCTTGCGTCCTTGTCGCCCCGCGCGTCATCACGTGCGCTACCAGGCTCGGGCTCGGTCCGCGCGCGCAACGCGTCCTGCACCGGTGGTGCACTGCGCGGATCGACAGCGGGGACCATCATTGCCAACGGGCGGGATGGTTTCACACCGTCTGGTCGACTGTCCAGCCCCGGGCGAGCCGGGGCGCGGGGTCGATCCCCGTTGGGCAGCCTGGCTCCGCCAGGCCTTCGGTGGGGCGATCACAACGTCGGTCAGCCTGGCTCCGCCAGGGCTTCGGTGTCGATCATCGAGGGTCGTGTCGGCCTGGGGACCGCTTCAGCGCGGCCCCGAGCGCGCGTCGTCGCGATGCTCGAGGCCGCCCTGCTCGAGCGTCAGCCCTTGCCCTCGGGCACGGCGGTACGGATGTGGAGCTCGGTCAGCTGGCCGAGGTCCACCGGTCCGGGGGAGCCGGTCATGAGGTCGGTCGCCTTCTGCGTCTTCGGGAAGGCGATGACCTCGCGAATGGCGTCGGTCCCGGCCAGGACCATCACGAGCCGGTCCATGCCCAGCGCCAGGCCGCCGTGCGGCGGCGTGCCGAAGGTCAGCGCCTCGAGCAGGAAGCCGAACTTGGCCTGGGCTTCCTCCGGAGTGAGACCCAGGAGTTCGAAAATCCGACTCTGGACCTTCTGGTCGTGGATCCGGATCGATCCGCCGCCGAGCTCCATGCCGTTCAGGATCACGTCATAGGCCCGCGCGCGCACCCGGGTCGGGTCGGTCGCCAGGAGCTCCATGTCGTCGGGATGGGCCGAGGTGAACGGATGGTGCTTCGAGAAGTAGCGCCCGTTCTCGGTGGTCTCGTCGAAGAGCGGGAACTCGGTGACCCACAGGAAGGCGAACTTGTTGTCGTCGATGAGCCCGAGCTTCTTGCCGAGCTCGAGGCGCACGTGCGCGAGCGCGTCGTTGCCGACCACGAACGAGTCCGCGACGAAGCAGAGCAGGTCGCCCGGCTCGGCCCCGAGGGCGGTCGTGAGCTCGGCCTTGACCTCGTCCGAGAAGAACTTCGCCGCCGGCCCCTGCCACGCATCGGCCGTGACCTTGACCCAGGCCATGCCCTTGGCGCCGTAGCGCTGCGCCACCTCGCCGACCTTGTCGATCTCGGCGCGCGACAGCGCGTTGCCCGCGCCCTTGCCGTTGACGGCTTTGACCAGGCCACCCTGGGCGAGCACGTTCTTGAAGACCTGGAAGTCGCTCTTGGCGACGATCGACCCGACGTCGACCAGCTCGAGCCCGAAGCGGATGTCGGGCTTGTCGATGCCGTAGCGCGCCATGGCCTCGGCGTACGTCATGCGCGGGAGCGCGGTGCCGATGTCGATGCCCTTGAACTCTTTCCAAATCTCGCGGAGGAGGCCGCTGACCACGCCGATGATGTCTTCCTGGTCGATGAAGCTCATCTCGAGGTCGATCTGGGTGAACTCGGGCTGGCGCTCGGCGCGCAGGTCCTCGTCGCGGAAGCAGCGACAGACCTGCATGTACCGGTCGTAGCCGGCGATCATCAGGATCTGCTTGAAGGTCTGCGGCGACTGGGGCAGCGCGTAGAACTCGCCGGGGTGCACGCGCGAGGGCACGAGGTAGTCGCGCGCGCCCTCGGGGGTGCTCTTCGAGAGGATCGGCGTCTCGATCTCGAGGAACTGGTGTTCCTTGGCGAGGTAGTTGCGCACGAGCTGCGTCACGTGATGACGCAGCACGATCTTCTGCTGGATGGTCGGGCGCCGGAGGTCGAGGTAGCGGTACTTGAGCCGCAGGATCTCGTTGGCGTCGATGCGGTCCGTGATCGGGAACGGCGGGGTCTTCGAGCTATTGAAGATCTCGAGGTCGGTCGCCTCGACCTCGATGGCGCCCGTCGGCATGTTCGCATTCACGTTGGTGCCGCGCGAGATCACCTTGCCGCGCACGCCGCACACCCACTCGGGGCGGAGCCGGTCGGCCGCCGCGTGGGCGTCCTTCGACACGGCCGGATCGAACTTCACCTGGGTCACGCCGAAGCGGTCGCGGAGGTCGACGAAGATGCAGCCACCGTGGTCCCGGTAGCCCTGCACCCAGCCCATCACCGTGACATCCTGGCCGGCCTGGTCGATGCGGAGCTCGCCGCAGTTGTGGGACCGCTTCCACTCGGACAGAAACCTGCTCACGTCGCCTCCCTAAGGGACCGTCATCGCCTTCCGTCGGGCCACGTTCGGCCTGTTCGCCAGGACCCCGGAAGGCGCGGGAAGCTAACAGGGTCCTATCGGACGCGCAATCAACTCGGGCATCTGGGTTTCGGCTTGGCAGTGTCGCCGCGATTTCGTTACCTTGCCTTCCCCCGAGCGACGAGAGCCGACCGATGCAAGCCACCCCTCCGATGCCCCGTCCGGCGAGCCCTGCGACCCCCGAACCCGTCGGAAGCGGGCGGACTCTCAGGGGTGGCGCGTGGGCCCGCTGGGCCAGGCAGGTCGTGCCGCTGGTCCTTGGCGCGGCGGTCCTGTTCCAGGTGAGCTGCGACGCGCTCACCGACAACGGCAACGATGACGTCGCCGGCCTCATCGGCAGCCAGTTCATCCCCATCACGCTGACCGGCGCCTCGGTGTCCGAAGGCCTCATCGCCGGGCAGACCACGCTGCGGGCCGAGTCCTTTCTGACGAACTTGCGCGCGAAGCTCGGCCACGACCCGACGCGCGTCGACCTCGTCCGTATCGGCGTCGAGAGGCCCGAGGCTTCGACCGGAGCAGGCATCGCGTCGTGGGCCGAGGCCTTCAGCGACAAGGTCGAGATTCAGATCCTGCCCGAGGGGTCGGGCATCCCCATCCTGGTCGGCGAAGGCACGCGTCCCGCGACCGGGGTCGCGGCGTGGGCCCCCAGGGTCCTCATTCCGCGCGGTGGCTTCGACAATTACCCCGCGGTCGCCGAGGGGCGCTTCACCGTGCGCATCAGCGGGACCACCGCGAAGAGCGCGACGGACACGTTTTCCTTTCCCGTGCGCGTCGAGCTGGAGTTCATCGCATTTTAGGGCACCGGGCGGAGGAATTATCTCGCCGGGGGGCGAGATCGCTCTCAACTGGCCGTAAATGCTGGGTTTGGGCTGGGCTGGGAACGTCGAGGCTTCGCTTGCGCGATCGAAGGCTCTTGAGTTATTCAAGAGCCAGCAGTCGGGGGAGAGTCGTCACCCGGTGCTCCTCGCAACAAAACGCACATGGTCGCCCCCGCTTGGTGCTTGCAGGTGCCAAGTCGGCGAATACCGATGGTCTCCGCCTTCCGTCGGTCCAAAAGAATCACCTCGCGGGACGACTGCGCGCCCGCACATGCATGATCCATCAGCCCTGAGGGAGTAGAGCTTTGAAAACGCGGGTCCTAACAGCAGCAGTGGCGACCGCCATCATCGGCGGGCCGGCCTTCGCTCAGGAGGGGCTGCCGGTGCAGCAATTCGCTCCTGCGCCCGGCGGCGACAACAACTACGTGACCGTGCAGGGGACCGGTGTCCTGCCGGACATGATGCCCGCGGTCGGCATCTACCTGAACTACGCTCACAATCCCCTCATCCTGCGCCGCATCGGCAATGGTGAGGAGATCTCCCTCATCGAGCATCACCTCCAGCTCGACCTGATCGCGGCGCTGGGCCTCTTCGACATCCTCGAAGTCGGCATCAGCATCCCGTTGACGCTCTACCAGAAGGCGGGCGACCCCGGCACGTCGCTGACCCCGGCGCCGGTCGACTCGTTCACCACGGGCGACATCCGGCTCTACCCCAAGGTCAGCATCCTGCATGACCCCGAGGGCTTCGGTCTGTCGTTCCTCGCGCTCGTGACGCTGCCGACCGGTTCGCCCGAGAACCTCCAGGGCAACGACTCGGTCACCATCGAGCCGCGCGTCGCCCTCGAGTACGCCTTCACGGAGCAGTTCCGTATCGGCCTCACGGCGGGCTTCATCTGGCGCCCCGAGGCCCAGAAGCTCTTCAACATCGACGTCGGCAACGAGCTCACGTTCGGCGCGGGCATCGAGTACGAAGTCATCGAGAAAGAGCTCGCCATCATCGCCGAAGGCTATGGCAAGTACTCGCTCGAGAGCGACACCCAGGCCGAAGAGCTGCCGGTCGAGGTGGGTCTCGCGGCGCGTTGGTGGCCGGTCCAGCAGCACGCACTCACGCTGGGCGTGGCGCGCGGTCTGACCGAGGGCTACGGCGCCCCCGACTTCCGCGTCTACCTCGGCTACAACTACACGCCGAAGGAAGATGACGATCCCGATGGTGACGGCATCAAGTCGCGCGTCGACCAGTGCCCGAACGACCCCGAGGACTTCGACAACTTCCAGGACGAGGACGGCTGCCCCGACAAGGACAACGACCGCGACGGTATCCTGGACGTGAAGGACAAGTGCCCGAACGACCCCGAGGACTTCGACGGCTTCGAGGACACCGACGGCTGCCCCGACACCGACAACGACAAGGACGGCATCCCGGATTCGAGCGACCAGTGCCCGAATGACCCCGAGGACATGGACGGGTTCAAGGACGACGACGGCTGCCCCGATCCGGACAACGACAACGACGGCGTGCCCGACGCGCTCGACAAGTGCCCGGCCGACTCCGAGGACAAGGACGCGTACGAGGACGACGACGGCTGCCCCGACCCGGACAACGACGGTGACGGCATCCTCGACGTCGACGACCGCTGCCCGAACAAGCCCGGCCAGGACTGCGACTCGTTCGTCGACAAGTGCGAGATCGTCATCCTCGATCGCGTCGAGTTCAAGTACGACAAGGACGAGATCGACGAGCAGAAGTCGAAGCCCATCCTCGAGGCGGTCGCCGGGGTGCTGAAGGCCAACCCGTGGATCACCCTCATCCAGGTCCAGGGCCACACCGACGCCGACGGCGGCGAAGCCTACAACCAGAACCTGTCCGAGCGTCGCGCTGCGGCGGTCGTGGCGTGGCTCACGAACAGCGGCGGAATCGAAGGCTCGCGGCTCACGCCCAAGGGCTTCGGCAAGTCCAAGCCGATCGACACCAACAAGACTCCGGCCGGCCGCCAGAAGAACCGCCGCGTGCAGTTCATCATCCTCGAGCCGACCCAGGAGAACTGCAAGAAGTGACCTGAAGTCGGGGGCCGGCGCGCGAGCGTCGGTCCCTGGCTGAGGTTCGAGCCTGCGCTCGAGCCCTGAGAAACCCCGGCCCAGGTCGGGGTTTCTTCGTTTCGGGGGCCCAGCGAGCGCGCCTTGCGCGCGCGGCGGTTTGGGCGGCGAATTCGCTCAAGAAGGTGGACGAGGTCACCGAAGACCGCTGCGACGCACCTCCGCTGCAGGGGGCTGTCGGGTTGGAGGGTGCCCAGCCGAGTGGGGCACCGCAGGAGGAGGCCGAGGAACGATGGGGCAGGCGCGACCAATGCCGGGGCTCCCGACGCGCTCTGCGACCGCGGGTCGCACGCGTGGGTCACCCGAGCTGCGTGGGCGCTCGATTCGTTGGAAGCTGTTTGGCCTCATCTCCCTCGTCGTCGTCGTCCCCGTGGTCGCGCTCGTCGTGTACTTCCCGGCGACCCAGATGGCGCAAATCCGCCGGGACCTGGTCATCAAGGCGCGCTCGTTCGCCGCGGTCGTGGCGCAGGACCTCTCGAGCTCGACGCGCTCGGCCGGGCCCGGTCGGAGGCTCGACTACGAGGCGGTCTTATCGGGCGTGTTGGTCGATCCGGACGTGCTGGGAGTCGCGTTCAGCGATGCCCAGGGCCAGGTCGTCGCGCGCGTGGGTGACGTGACCACGCGCAGCGCGTCGGCCCCGGCGGGCCCTCATGAGGTGACGAGCGAGCCCACGAGCACGGAGCTCGAGGACCGCCTCATCGTGTCGGTGCCGGTCGCCCTGGAGGCCCCGGGGACCATTGATGGCGCACTCCGCGTGGATCTTGCGCGGACGCGGGTGATCGCCGAAGGGGCGAGCGTACGAGCCACGGCGGTCCTGGTCGGGCTGGTCGCGATTGCGCTCGGGTGCTTCCTCGCATGGATGGTGGGCTCGGTCCTGGGGCGTCGCATCGAGACCATCCGCGCGCATGCCATGCGGGTCGCGGCGGGCGACCTCTCGGTCGGTCCCCCGGTCGACTCCGGTCGCGACGAGCTCGGCGAGATGGCGCGTGCCCTGCGCTCGATGGTCGAGGTCGTCGAGCGCGAGGTCTCGGAGCGCACGGCCGCGCTCAACGCCAGCAACGACCAGCTCAAGATGCTGCTCGAGACGACCCACACCGTGCCCTGGCAGCTGGAGATCGGCACCTGGCGCTTCCTCTATGTGGGCCCTCAGGTGCACGGCATCTTCGGTGTCCCGGCCGAGGTCTGGGCGCGCCACGACTTCTGGGAGACGCATGTGCACCCGAGCGACCGGGCGCGCGTGCAGGCCGAGCTCGAGCGCGCCGTCATCGAGGACCGACCGACCGATCTCGAGATGCGCCTGACGCAGCCGGAGACCAACAACGAGAAGTGGGTGAGGCTCTTGGTCGGGGCCTCGTCGCCGCGTGAGAACCAGCGGCCGCGGCTCGAGAGCTTGGAGATCCGGGGCTTCCTCCTGGACGTGACGCGGCAGCGCCTCCTGGAGCTCGAGCTGCGCCAGGCCCAGCGACTCGAGTCGGTGGGGCGGCTCTCGAACGGCATCGCCCACGAGCTCAACACACCCATCCAGTACGTGAGTGACAGCCTCCACTTCGTGCGCGAGGCCTGCGCCGACCTGTCGCCCCTCATCACGCGCTACCTCGAGCTGAAGCCGGTCCTCGCGGGGGCCGGCCTCGGAAAGACGGCCGAGGAGCTCGCCGAGCTCGAGGTCGTCGTGGACGCGGACTACTCGCTGCGCGAGATCCCCAAGGCGCTCTCGCGGTCCCTCGACGGACTCCAGCGCGTGACGCGCATCGTGCAGTCGATGCGCACCTTCGCGAGTGCCGATGTGCGCGAGAAGGCGCCGGCCGACCTCAACCTCGCGCTGGAGGCGACGCTGCGGATCGCCAACCACGAGATCTCGAATGTCGCCGAGCTCGAGACCTCGTTCGCGGCTCTGCCGCGCGTGGAGTGCCACGGGGCCGAGCTGAACCAGGTCTTCCTCGGCATCGTGCTGAACGCGTGCGAGGCCATGGCCCCGGTCGTTGCCGAGACCGGTGTCCTCGGCAAGCTCCGCGTGTCGAGCCGGGTCGTCGACGACGGTGGCGAGGGCGTTAGAGCCCGGCCGCGC
>JAEUKJ010000042.1 GCA_016792665.1 Deltaproteobacteria bacterium
CGTGACAACGTCATGGGTCGCGACGACGTCATCGAGCTCGTCCTCGTGGCGCTCTTCGCCGACGGCCACGTCCTGCTCGAGGACTACCCCGGCTCGGGCAAGACCACGCTCGCCAACTCGCTCGGCCACGCTATCCTGGACGACGACCCGCAGCGCGCCGGCGGCTCGCTGCCCGAGTTCCGCCGCGTGCAGTTCACGCCGGATCTGTTGCCCTCGGACGTCACCGGCGTCCTCGTCTTCGACCCCGACTCGGCGCAGTTCCACTTCCGCCGCGGCCCGGTCTTCGCGTACGTGCTGCTCGTCGACGAGATCAACCGCACCACGCCGAAGGTCCAGTCGGCGCTGCTCGAGGCCATGGCCGAGAAGCAGGTCACGGTCGACAACACGACCCACAAGCTCGACCCGCTCTTCTTCGTCATCGCCACGCAGAACCCGCTCGACGCGGTCGGCACTTACCCCCTGCCGCTTGCCCAGCTCGACCGCTTCCTCTTCAAGATCAAGATGAAGCACATCGCACGCGACGCCGAGCTCGAGGTCCTGCGCACCTGGGGCACGCCGCGCGAGCCGACGTCTCTGCCCAAGGTGGCCCGCTCCGAGATCCTGGCCGCCCGCAAGCTGCTTCGCCAGACGGTCCACGTCTCGGTCGCCGTGCACGAGGCGCTGGTCGACATCGCGCGCGGGCTCCGCACCGACAAGCGCATCCTCCAGGGCGTGTCGACCCGCTCCCTCGTGCTCGCCATTCCCGCGCTCCAGACCCTCGCCATGCTGCGCGGTCGGGACTTCGTCGCCCCCGAGGACATCGAGCACCTCGTGACTCCGCTCTTCACGCATCGCATGGAGCTCGTCCCCGGCGTGGACGACGCGAGCCAGGTCATCCGCGACAACCTGAAGGGCCCCCTCGACACCCTCGCCAAGAATGCCCTCCGTGGTCGCTAAGTCACTCACACTCGTCGCGCTGCTCGCGACGCTGGCCATCGCGCCTCAGGCGTCCGCGCAGTTCGGTGGCCTGTTCTCGCCGGGCATCCCGACGAGCTCGGACCCGATGCTCCAGGGCACCGCCGACGAGCAGTCCGCGCTGCAGCTGCTCGACGCGAAGAAGCCGATCAAGGCGCGCGAGATCGCCGAGAAGGTGCTGAAGGACAACCCCGACTCATTCCTCGCCAACTGGGTCCTCTCGCAGATCTTCCACCTCGAAGAGGGGCGCCACCCGCGCGCCCGCTACCTGGTCGAGCGCTGCAAAGACATGCTCGAGCGGCGCTATGGCCGCGCCCCGACCGACGAGGCCGCGATCTGGTGGCACAAGAAGATCCTCGAGTCGAAGAGTGAAATCCTGGGCGAGATGGAGGACCGCGAGGGTCAGGTCGCGGCCCTCGACGAGTACGACGCCCTCTACGCGCCCAAGCTCACGCGCAATCGCGTCTGGCCGCTCATGAAGCTCGGCCGCCATGAGGAGGCCATCGCCGCCGCCAAGACGCTGCTGTCGAGCGACGACCTCATCAACCGCATCTCTGGCTACAACGGGCTCATGGCCATCGGCGACGAGCAGCTCGATCGCCTCTCGAGCTACGACTGGGGGCAGCGCGGCATCGAGGCGACCCAGCAGCGCAGCTGCATCCTGCTCCACAACACGGCCCAGGCGGCGCTCACCCTGTTCCGCTTCAGCGAGGCCGAAGAGCTCGCGCGCAAGGCCATCCGCGCCGAGTTCAAGGACTGCCCGAGCTCGAGCTACTACCACCTCGCCAACGTCTATCTGGCCCAGGGCGAGTTCAACAAGGCCGTCTCGGCCTTCAAGAAGCTCATGCGCGCCTACATCTCGCCGCGCTACCGCCCCATGTTCGACAAGGACAACAAGGGCGTCCTCGTCGAGATCCTGATGTCGCTCGGCAAGGTGCCCGAGACCCTGAAGCTCGTGCGCGACGTCTTCGAGCACCCCGATCGCCCTGGCATGACCAGCATCTCGCTCGACGACATCAAGTTCGCCAGCGGCGTCCTCTTCTGGCTGGCCCTCGACGCGAAGGCCCGCGACCTCACCGACCAGGCCTCGGTCCGCAGCTTCTGGGACGCTCTCGACCTCGAGCGCGAGATCCAGACCACCCGCCTCAAGCAGTGGGAGGTCCAGCGCACGCTCATGTACCTCGCGCCGCGCGACGAGATCCTCATCACCAACCTGCGCCCCTTCCTCCGCGGCGTGAAGCCCTGGTACGCCGGGGCCCTGGGCCGCATCTTCGGCGTCGGTCTCGCGCGCGCCGCCATGGATGAGGCCAGCGTCCTCGACCAGCCGCAGCTCGGCGCCTCGGGCACCGGCTACTTCCAGTCGATCTCGGGCGAGCTCTACTACCTGGCCGGCGACTACGAAGACGCCATCCGCGAGGGCGAGGCGGCGCTGCGCAATCTGCAGAAAGAGAACGTCCTGCTCGAGCTGCGCACCAAGGCCTACCTCGCCGGCGCGCTCGGGCGCATCGGCCAGGCGAGCTCGCCGCGCGCGATAGCGCTCATGCGCGAGGTCTTGAACCGCTTCCCGACGCCGCTGAAAGAGCTCGACGTGAAGATCCCCGCGGTCGTGACCCACGACGCCAACGACCTCGCCAAGGAAGTCGCCGATCTCCTGGTCGACTCCGACCGCCTCGACGTCTTCGAGGGCGCCCCCTTCCGCGTGCACGTCGCCGGCGACCGCAAGAAGATCACCGTGTGCATCGCCAGCGCCGACGGGTTCCGCCTGGGCTGCGGCGAGAAGACCTTCGAGCGGCCCGGTGCCGACCTCTCGCTCGACGCCGAGAAGGTCGCCGACGCCTTCCACACGCAGGCGCTCTCGCCCATGGTCGAGCTCACGTCGAGCGACATCAACAGCCTCGACGGCTCGACCGTGCGCGCGAACTCGGACGAGGTCCTGAAGGGTATCCTGAAGACCTCGGTCGGCCTCGAAGATGAGGAGGAGAAAGAGTGATCGCCCGGATCATCATCGGCCTCGTCGTGCTCGTCTCGGCTTCACCGTTCGCGACCACGACGCGCGCACAGGAGCCCGACGAGGAGCCCGAGAAGCCCCAGCCGCACAAGGCACCGCCCCCGCTCGAGCCCCTCTTCCCCGGTCAGGTCCACGACGCCGCGGGCTGCCGCAAGGCCGGCGGCGTGTGGTTCAATCACGAGGCCGACGAGGGCTGCGCCATCCGCGGCAAGCAGGAAGGCGTCTGGCTCCGCTTCGCCAACGACGGCACCCTCGCGTGGGCCGCGGTGTGGAAGAACAGCGTCCTCGATGGGCGCTCGATCCGCTTCCACCCGAATGGGCAAATCAAAGAGGACGGCACCTTCGTCGCCGGCAAGCGGCAAGGGCCCTTCCGCGGCTATTGGGACACGGGCGCCCTGCGCTTCGAAGAGAACCTCGTCGACGACAAGCGCCAGGGGCCCTGGCACGTCTACCTCGCCAGCGGGCAGCCCGAGATCGAGAGCGCCTACAAGGACGACCAGCTCCAGGGCGCCTACACCGAGTGGCACCGCAACTGCTTCAAGTCGAAGGAGGGCCAGTACGTCGGCGGCAAGGAAGACGGCGTCTGGCGCGAGTGGACGGACAAGGGCGTCCTCCTGTCCGAGGGCACCTTCAAGGACGGTCAGCGCATCGGTCGCTGGAAGTTCTACCATGAGGAGACGCGGGCGCTGGTCGAAGAGGGCGAGTACGTCGCGGGCAAGCGGCAGGGCACGTGGACCGAGAGCTTCGCGACCGGGCAGCGCTTCCGCGAGGTCGAGTGGAAGGACGACCAGCGGGTCGGCGAGGGCCCGGCCGCGTGCGCCAAGATCGAAGGCGCGAGCTGGGTCGTCGACTTCGCCGCGCGCGAGGAGGGGTGCCAGCGCGGCATGCCGCCGTGGGCGACGCGGCTCCTCACGTGGCGTGGCTACTTCGAAGACGGCGCCAAGAAGTGGGAGCGAACATACGACGAAGGTGTCGTCCATGGGATGGAGCGCGACTGGCATCCCGACGGCAAGTTGCTCCACGAGGGGATGTGGCAGAAGGGCGTGCCGACCGGACATCACGCGTGGCTCGCCACCGACGGCAAGACCGCCTTCGGCGTGAGTGACATCAACGACGGCAGCGGCACCTGGCGCGCCTTCTTCCACACCGGCAAGCCCAAGGAAGCGGGGCGCTACAGCTCCGGCCTGAAGAGCGGGACCTGGACCACCTGGTTCGACAACGGCAACAAGAGCGCCGAGGAATCCTACGTCGCCGGGCTGAAGAACGGCGCGATGAAGTGGTGGTTCGAGAGCGGGCAGCTCAAGGTGTCGGGCGACTTCAAGGACGACAACCGCTCGGGCACGTGGACTGCGTGGTGGACCAACGGGCACATCGCGTGGGAAGGCCCCTACGGCAAGGACGGCGAGCGCACCGGCACGTGGCGCGAGTTCTATCCCGACGGCACACCGAAGAACGTCGGCGAGATGCTGAACGACGAAGAGGTCGGGGTGTGGACCGAGTTCCACGACAACGGCGAGAAGAGCGGCGAGGGGCCCATGGTGCGCGGCAAGCGGCACGGGGTCTGGAAGTTCTGGTGGAAGACCGGCGAGCTCTGGCGCGAGACCCAGTACGACAACGGGGTCGAGGTCGGCTCGGGCGACGCCGAGTGCAAGGCGGCGGGCGGCGAGTGGGTGAACCTGGCCGAGCCGCGCCTCACCGGGTGCCAGCTCTGCCGGTGGCAGGCCAAGGCCGAAGAGGGCGACGAGGAGATGACCCCCGTGCCCGAGCCCAAGGCCGTGAGCCCGGTGGCGACGCCCCACGACAAGCAGCCCGAGCACGACGGCACGGCCGAGCCGCAGCCGGCCACGCCCGACCCCAAGGATGCGGCCAAGAAGCAGGAAGACCCGGCCGGCAAGGTCGTCAAGAGCGCGGAGCGCGACTGGATCTTCTGGCACCCCAACGGCAAGAGAGAGAAGCAGGGGCGCTTCAAGGACGGCAAGCCCGACGGCCAGTGGACCTTCTGGTACGAGGACGGGACCAAGATGCTCGAAGGGACCCTCGACGAGGGCGTCGAGAACGGGCTCTGGACCGGCTGGCACCCCAACCGCCAGAAGAAGTTCGAGGGCAGCTTCGACAAGGGCGTCGAGACGGGCGCCTGGAAGACCTTCGGGCCCGATGGCAAGGTCCGCGCCGAGGGGCGCTACGAGGCCGGCAAGAAGGTCGGGGTCTGGGCCTACTATCACTCCAACGGCCAGAAGCGGGACGAGGGCACCTTCGAGGCCGACGAGGAGTCGGGGCCGTGGGTCTCGTACCATGCGAACGGCAAGAAGCGCGGTGAGGGCAGCTACAAGGCCGGCAAGCGCGATGGCACCTGGACCTGGTACCGCGAGGACGGGTCGGTGTGGCGCACGGCGAACTATGCCGAGGGCAAGGAAGTCCAAGCGAGTCAGTAGGATTCCCCCTGGCTCGCTTTCGATTGCGACCCCCTCGCGCGCTTTCGATTGCGACCCCCTCGCTCGCTTTCGATTGCGACCCCCTCCGCCGCCCTGGCGGCGTGGGGGACAACTCCCTCGCTTCGCTCGCCTCCCCCTTCGGTGGCCTCCCGTTCGCCGCCCTGTCCTTGCTGAAACGCCGGGGTGTGCCTATATCCCCTGCGCTCGCCGAGCCGCCGCGGTCGCCCGACACTTCATGGGCCCATCGTGGCGCTGCCCCAGCCGCGAGCGAGGAGCGCACCGATGCCCATCAATCTCGCCGACCCGACGCACCAGAAGATCGACAAGCTCGTCAAGGACCACCCCGTCCTCCTCTTCATGAAGGGGAACCGCACCTTCCCGCAGTGCGGGTTCTCGGCCTCGGTGGTCGGAATCCTGGACGAGGTCGGGACCACGTACGAGACCTTCAACATCCTCGAGGACGCCGAGGTCCGTGAAGGCGCCAAGGTCTACTCCGACTGGCCGACCTTCCCGCAGCTCTATGTCCGCGGCGAGCTCGTCGGCGGCGCCGACATCGTGCGCGGCCTCTACAACCAGGGCGAGCTCCAGAAGCTGCTCGGCGTCCCGGTCGAAGAGGTCGCCGAGCCGAAGGTCACCATCACCGACTGGGCGGCCGAGGTCCTGCGCGAGGCCGCCAAGAAGGAAAAGCACCAGGGTCTCCGCGTCGAGGTCAGCCCGAAGTTCCAGTACGGCCTCCTCTTTTCCGAGGACCGCCCGGGCGACTTCGTGCTCGAGTCCAACGGCTTCACGATCCTCGTCGATCGCGGCTCGGCCAAGCGCGCCAACGGCCTCGTCCTCGACTACTCGCGCGAGAACAAGGGCTTCCTGATCGAGAACCCGAACGAGCCGCCCAAGGTCAAGCAGTCGACCGTGCGCGACCTCAAGAAGGCCTTCGACGAGAACCCGCGCCTCCACGTCTACGACGTGCGCACCATGGACGAGCGCGCGCGCGCCCAGATCCCGGGCACCAAGCTCCTCACGCCGGACGTGCGCGAAGCGGCCATGAAGCTCCCGAAGGACACCCCGATCTGGTTCCACTGCCACCACGGCGGTCGCAGCAACGCCATGGCCGAGACCTTCCTGAAGGCGGGCTTCACCAAGGTGCACAACGTGCACGGCGGTATCGACGCGTGGGCGCGCGAGATCGACCCGACGGTCGCCCGCTACTGACACGAGACACGCGCCTCACCCGGGCCTCGTTGCGGAGCCTCGGGCGAGGCGCTGCGAATGCGCTTGAACCGAGCCGCGTGAGCAAGTACGAAGCGCCCACATCGAACGCCTCCCCATCGGGAAGGGCCTCCTCCGCGAGGCCCTCACGTTCGTGCCGGAGACTCCCATGAAGCGCACCCTCCTCACGCTCGCCGCCCTCGCCACCACCGCCTTCGCCGCCCCGGCCCAGGCCACGGTCGAGGGCTACATCCTCTACAACGTGCCCTACAAGCACGTGCAGACCGATGCCATCTGCTTCATGCGCCTGCCGCTGCTCGCGAGCTTCGGCATCCCGCAGGCCTCGCTCGCGCAGGCGACGCTCGCGCCGACGCAGATCCGCAAGGACTTCCCGACCGCGACCTACTTCAACAACAACCTCGCCGCGCCGGCCAAGCTCATGGTCCACACCTACGTCTCGGACGCGGTCACCGCGACCGGCGTCTGGGAGTACAGCATGAAGCTCGACGTGCGCGCCCTTGCCACCGCCAACGGCACCACCGCCTCGGGCCGCGCCTCGACCATCAAGTCCGCCAAGCTCGCCCTGCTCGCCCTCGCGCGCAACATGGACGACCTCTCCAACGGCAACTACCGCCTGAGCGTCGCCTTCATCGGGCTGCCCTCTCAGACCGGCCTTGCCGGCACGGCCCTCAACGCGACCACGCGCTTCCCCTACACCTCGTCGAGCGCGCTTCTCATCGCCTACGAGAACGAGCTGATCGACGTCGACGGAAGCTGCCCCGCCGCCTTCGAGTGACCCCTCGCCGACGCCTGCGACCTCAGCTCGCGTCGGGCGCGAGGAACGGCGCGAGTTCCTCGTCACTGGCGCCGATGGCCCGCACCACGCGCCGCAGATAGCCCTCCTCGCCGCCCTCCAAGAGCGCGTCGGCGTCGGTCACGCGCGCGATGAGACCGAGGAGCTCGGCGCGATCCTGGGACGACCCGACCGTGAGCGCGGCGCACGCCGTCTCGACGTCGAACGTCTTCGGGTCGAAGCCCTGCATCCGCGACACGACCGCGTCGGGCAGCTCGCGATGGCCGAGGAAGCTCATGAGCACGTCAGCGATGGCGGAGCGCTCGGGCCAGCTCACGTTCCCGTCCGCGTGCGCCGCCCCGAGCATGAGCTCGGCGATGGCGACGATCTGACGGACGTGCGGCTCGAGAGCAGCGGTCGGGAGCGGCGGCAGGTCGTTCATGACCCAGGACTATCCCAGATGCCCCCGATCCCGGCAAATGCACTCGCCGGCAGCCTCGCTCCGCGAGGCCTTGTGCGAAATGCACTCGCCGGCAGCCTCGCTCCGCGAGGCCTTGTGCGAAATGCACGGCAGGCTCACGCGATCGGGTGCGGCGCCTCGCGCCCGGCCGGCAGTCGCACCCAGAAGGTCGACCCCCGCGGCTCGCGCGGCTCGACGCCGACCGTGCCGCCCATCGCCAGGGTGAGGTGCTTCACGATGGCCAGCCCCAGGCCGGTGCCTCCGGTCTCGCGCGAGCGACCCTTGTCGATGCGGTAGAAGCGCTCGAAGACGCGCTCGCGATGCTCGGGCGCGATCCCCGGCCCCTCGTCGGCGACCATCACCTTGACCCAGCCCTTCTTCGCGTCGGCCTCGATGCGGATCGAGCCCCCGGCGTCCGCATACTTGACCGCGTTCACGACCAGGTTCGACAGCACCTGGTCCACGCCCTTCTGATCGGCGTGCACGGTGAGCTCGGGATCGACCTCGACCTCGACCTCGAGGCCCTTGTCGCGCGCGCTGGCCTGCACCAGATCCAGCGCCCTCTCGACCGAGGCGCGCACGTTCACCGACTCCTTCGCGAGGCTCTGCTGGCCGGCCTCGAGGCGCGCGAGGTCGAGCAGCCCGGCGATGATTTGCGACATCCGTGACGCATGTCGCTCGATGCGGCTCGCGAACTCGCGCGCGTGGACCGGGTCCTCCAGCGCGCCGTCGAGCAGCGTCTCGGCCGAGGTCTGGATCACCGAGACCGGCGTCCTCAGCTCGTGCGAGATGTTGGCGACGAAGTCGCGCCGCACGCGCTCCAGGTGCCGCACCGCGCTCACGTCGCGCAGCACCACCGCGGCCCCATGTCCTGTGCCCTGCGGCGACGCGTTGGCGACGATGGTCCGCGGCTGGGTCCCGGGCACGCGCAGCTCGGTGCGGACGAGTCGCCCCTGCTGCGCCTCGAGCACCGCATCGTGCAGCGCCGCCAGCGGCACGACCTCGCGATAGCGCCGCCCGACCGGCGACTCGGCGATCTCGAACATCTCGAGGAAGGCCGTGTTGGTCAGCGTGATGCGGCCCTCGCCGTCGACCGCGAAGACGCCCGCGTCGATGCCGTTCAAGACGGCCTGGAAGCGGCTGTGCTCCTCGGCGAGGCTCGAGTCCACGCGCACCAGATCGCTCGCCAGGCGCCGATAGGTCGCCGCGAGCTCACTCAAGAGCTCGTCGGGAAAGGCCGCGTCCACGCTGCGCCCGCGCTCGATGGCCTGCGTCAGCGACGACAGCGTCGCGCGCACGAAGCGCACCGCCAGCATCGCGAAGACCACCGCGAGCACGGCCGCGCATCCGGCCGCGACGTAGACCACCGTCCGCAGATCGCCGCGCGCCGCGTCCGACACGCCCTCCCGCGCCAGCAGCGCATCCAGCCCGAACCACACGCCGAACAGCACCGCCCCCGCGAGCGCGACCCCGAGCAGCAGGAACTTGGTTCGCAGGTCGATGCGCATGGTCGGCTCAGACCTCGTCGGGCTCGGTCTGGAAGCGATAGCCCACGCCGCGGATGGTCTCGATGTACGTCCCGGCCGCACCCAGCTTGTCGCGCAGCCGCTTCACGTGCGTGTCCACGGTGCGCGTCGTGATGTCGGCCTCGATGCCCCAGACGTCGTTCAGCAGGTGGTCGCGCGTCTGCACGCGCCCCTGCCTCTCGACGAACGTCTGCAGCAGCTTGAACTCCAGCGCCGTCAGGTAGACCTGCTTGCCGTCGACCCAGGCCTTGTGCGCCCCCACGTCGATGCGCAGGCGCGCCACGTCGAAGGCCTCG
>JAEUKJ010000644.1 GCA_016792665.1 Deltaproteobacteria bacterium
CATGTGCATGCTCTCGGGCATGAGCGAGATGAAGTCCCAGAACGTGTCGTGCGCCGAGGCGGCCTGCGGGAAGCCGCGGTCGGGCTCCATCTTCACGGCGTGGACCAGGTCCGGGAACTTCATCGCGTCCTGGATGAAGAAGACCGGGATGTTGTTGCCGACGAGATCGAAGTTGCCCTCGGCCGTGTAGAACTTGACCGAGAAGCCGCGCACGTCACGCGGCAGGTCGACCGAGCCGGCGCCGCCCGCGACCGTCGAGAAGCGCGCGAAGACGGGGGGCACGGTCGTCGCATCCTGGAGGAAGCCAGCGCGCGTGATGTCCGCGCACGACGCGTAGGCCTGGAAGAAGCCGTGCGCGCCGGAGCCGCGCGCATGGACGACGCGCTCTGGGATCCGCTCGTGGTCGAAGTGGGTGATCTTGTCGCGCAGGACGTGATCCTCGAGCAGCGTGGGACCGACCCACATTGAGCGATCCGCTCCGGCCTGATGAGCGCGAGGCGGTGCCAGAGCTGATCGAGGCACTTTCAAGCGCGGCGACATCGCTCGTCTCAGAGTGCATGCTCAGCCTCGTCATCGCGCTGTCCCTCGCCGTCCCGCCCGAGCCGCTGCCAACGTCGATGATCGTCACCGGCTTCACCAACGCGGTGGCCTGGGCGCCCGACGGCAAGGCGCTCTTCGCGGGCGGCGACGATGGCTTCATCCGCGAGCTCGATCCGGCCACGGGCCGCGAGCGACGCAAGCTCTACCCGACGCGCGAGCAACGCGAGAAGGCCAAGGCCGCGCGCCCGAGCCGCACCGATGTGGCAACCAGGTACACGCTCCACGACGTGGAAGCGCTGGCCGTGACGCCCGACGGCAAGCAGCTCGTGTCGGCTGGCGACGACGAGATGATCCGCGTCTGGGACCTCGCGACCGGCGAGGCCGTGCACTCCTACTTCTGGGGACCGTACGCGCTGAAGCGCTTCGAGGGCGGCATCAACTGCATGGCGCTGAGCGCCGACGGCAAGCGCGTCGTGGCCGGGGGCTGGGACACGACCGTGCGTGTGTTCGACCTCGAGGCCGGCACGGGCACGATCTTGCGGGGCCACGAACGCGGCGTCACGGACGTCGCCATCTCGCCCGACGGCACGCTGATCGCAAGTACGGGCAACGACGGCACCGCGAAGATCTGGCGCTTCGACGGCACGCTCGTCACGACGCTCGTCGGCCATGACGCAGTCGTCGACTCGGTCGCGTGGAGCCCTGACGGCAAGCGCCTCGCGACCGGCGGCGACGGGCTCTCCGTGTGGACCCGCGGCCTCGGCTCGCCGACCGGCGTCGACGGCAACCTCGTGACCTCGAACCCGAGCGTGAAGGTGCTGGTCCTCTGGGACACGACGACCTGGAAGCCGGTCTTCGACGCGACCTTCGATGTCGACGAGGTCACCGCTCTCACTTACTCGCGCGACGGCAAGGACCTCTATGCGGGCATCTTCGACAACGGCAAAGGCCACGCCATCTTGCGCATCGACACGAAGAAGAACACGGTCGTCGGGCGCTTCATCGCGGGCGCGAGCAACATCGCGACGGTCGCGTTCAACGGCCGCCGCATCGCGTCGAACGACGGCGGCGACGTGGTCGTGCTCGACGCGAAGTCCGGCCGGGAGCTCGCCCGCTGGAGCGCTCCGGCCGAGCGATGATCCACGTGAGGCGCAGCCAACCCTGAGCGGATCCTGACCGGCCGTTCCTTTGGATTGCCGCCGCGGCCTCGAACAGGCGACTCCTCGACGGGTCACAGCCGTCATCGACCGCGGGCAACGGTCTGGAGTCACACCAATGCGTTGGATCACCACCGCGTGCTTCCTTGCACTCTTCACGCACGCCGCGAGCGCTTCGCCGGTCTTCGATGACCAGCGCGGCCAGGCCCGCGACACGTTCCGCGACTTCGGCGGCGTCGACACGGAGGCAGGCTCCCTCACCGCCGGCGTGTCCAACGACACCGCCGCGAACCTCGTCCGGCTCGACGCCTCGAACACCGTCGGGACCGTGTACACCCAGCCCTACGAGCCCCTCTCGGCCAGCGCCTGGAAGAAGGTCTACCTCGCCTACAGCGCGGCCGCGGCCAACGACATCGCGCTGGCCGTGTACAGCGAAGGCGGCCAGCACCTCGCCGACCTGCCGCTCGTCCCCACGGCGCAAGCCGGCTTCAAGGTCGAGGCGAGCCTCGCCGGACTGCCGCTGGGGACCAACCCGAGCCTGCGCTTCGCCATCACCCTCGACGGCGTCGGCGCCCCGTTTGCGCCGACCCTCGATGACCTGCTCGTGACCTGGGCCCCACAGTCCGAGATCCAGATCGGCGCGGTCACGACGCGGACCTCGCTGTGCGCGGGCGACACCTTCACGATCGACGTGCCGGTGTCCGTCAACTTCGTGCAGGCCCAGGGCCTCGTCGTGAAGGTCGACAAGCCCGTCGCCAGCAACAACACCCACGCCGTCGCCGGCCTCGAGGTCGTGACCGTCTCGCACGCGCAGAGCGCCACCTCTCCCGGTCGCGTCGCCACCGTGGCCTCGCAACACGACACGCTGCTCGTCGCCGCGGGCGACGTCTACTGGACCTTCGCGGCCCCCGTCCCGCCGGGCAGCTCGCTCGTCCTCTCGGTGACCTATCGCGTGCCCTCGGGCCTCGACAATGCCACGCGCTTCACCACGCGCGCTTCGGGCGACGCCTTGAACGCCGCCAAGGAGATCTCCCCCGACCTCGGCATCGCCGCGACCGCCGCCGCCAACCCGCGCGTCGTCGCGGGCTACAGCACGCTCTACGCGGACAACGACACCGTCTTCGCGAACCAGGGCGAGACCATCACCGCGCACCTGCGCCTCGACAACGCGGTGGCGGCCCTCTGCGGACAGACGCTCCACGACGTGGTCGTGGTCGACGACCTCGCCGACCTCACAACCGTCCTCACCCCTGGCCAGGCCCCGACCGCGATCAGCAACGGCGGCACCTACTTGCCCGCGGGCACCACCCAGGCCTTCCTCGGCCAGAGCGTCACCGGCCCCGCGGTGGTCTGGACCGTCGCGAGCCTGACCCCGGGCGCGGCCGTCGACCTGAGCTACCAGGTCACCGTGGACGCCGCCGTGGCCGATGAGGTCACCGCGGTGCGCACCATCACGGCCACCTCGCGCTTCGACAACACGTCCGCCACGACCAGGCGCAGCATCACCATCGGCCTGCCCGACGCGGCCAACGGCGGCTTCGCGATCGGGCAGAGCTACCGCGGCCTGAGCGAAGTCAACGGCGGTCGCGACGACCTCGGCGGCCTCGTGGTCCCGAGCGGCTCGTCGTTCACCTACGTCTTGAGCGGCACCAACAAGGGCCTCTCCGCGCTCGAAGGGGTCTACCTCGTCTTCCCGATCCCCGACGGCCTCGAGCTCCTCGCCGCGTCCGCCTCGGGCGGAGGCGAGGTCTTCTACAGCGACGCTCCGACCGGCTCGGCCATCCCCGATCTCGTCGACGGCGTCCTCGGCGCGAGCTGGACCGACGACCCCGATCTCCTCCCGAACGTGCGCTGGGTCGCGGCGAAGGCCGACCTCGTCTCGCGCTACTTCGGGGCCGCGGGCGCGACCGCGTTCACGCTGGATATCGACGTGATCGAGTCGGTCGTCGGAGGCGGATGCGCCCCGGCGGTCTACGAGGGACACGGTCTCTTCACCCTCGCGGGCTCGATCCCCGTCGGCGAGACCGTCGCCGTGCCCTACACCGGCGGTCTCGTCCTCGACGACGAGACCGCCCGCACGGCGCCGGCGCAGCCGCGTATCCGTGACTTCCAGGTGAACCGCGATGTCGGTCAGCGCATCGGTGCCGGCCCCATCGCCTACACGATCCACGTCGCCAACGACGGCAGCGCCATCGACGCGATCGATGCGGGCCGGAACGCCGTCCTGGCGATCGACCTGCCGCGCGTCGAGCTCGCCACCGGCCCGGGCTACCTCCCGCTCGTGACCTCCGACCCGGGCGATGGCACCCTCGACCTGACCGACCTCGCCAACGGCAAGGTCTATGTGCGCTGGCCCTACCTCGCGCCGCGCTCGTCCCGCGACGTGCGCCTCGTCGTCGACTGGCCCGCCGGCGGCCTCAACGGCGCCGTCGCCGAGCTGCGCGCCGGCCTCACCGTGCCCGACGACGTGTGCGACCCGCAGACGGCCAACGGTGCCACGACGACGACCCTCGTGGTCCGCCCCGCGCTCGTCGTCACGAAGACCGTCGACCTCGACGCCGCGGTCCCCGGCTCGCGCCTCGTCTACACCCTCGCGGCGTCCAACCGCGGCGACGGGGCCGCCACCCAGACGACCCTCTTCGAGCGCTTGCCGCTCGGCCTGCGCTTCGATCGCATCATCGCCTCGGCCGACGTCGGCACCGTCTACGTCTCCAACGCCCTGCCGCCGACCCTCCCGTCGAGCTTCGCCAACCCGGCCATCCTTACGCGCGCGCTCATCGGCGCGCACTTCGTGCCAGCGCGTCGGGAGCTCGACGGTAGCTGGACCTCGCCCATCGCGAACGCGGTCTGGGTCGCCGTCGACCTCGACGACCCGAGCCTCACGCCCCCGCGCTTCGCCCCCGGCAACGACGCCACCATCCAGGTCCTCGCGACCGTCGGCGGCCTGCCCGCGCAGAGCGTCATCAACAACCGCGCCGCGCTCGACGCGGCCGACGTCACCGCGGCGATCAGCGGCGCCGCGCGCACCGTCGTGAGCGGCGCCCCGAGCGCCCGCGTCACGCGCGAGACGCCGAGCGTCATCGCCAGCGGCGAGCCGATCACCTACACGGTGTCGGTCGTCAACAGTGGCTCCGTGACCGCGACGAGCCTCACCCTGACCGAGCACCTGCCGCCGGGCGTCACGTTCGTGGGCGCGACCTTCACGCGCAACGATGGCTCCAGTGGCGGTGCCGTCACCCCGACCTACGACGACGGGACGCGCACGGTGATCGCCGACCTCGGCGCCAGCGTCGGCTCGCTGGAAGGCGGCACGCTGACGGTCACGGTGCTCGCCGCCGACGATCTCCAGACCGGGGACGTGCTCACGTTCACGACCCAGGCGCAGATCGCCAACGCGTCGAACCCCGCCGGCGCGGGCTTCGAGGCGACCTCGAATGTGCGCGTGAGCACGGCCGATCTCCAGGCCGGCCTGACCCTCGACCGCACCGATCCGCTGGCCGGCGAGACGCTGGTCGCCCAGCTCTCGTTGAAGAACATCGGCGAGCACTCCGCCGCGAACCCGACCCTGTCGCTGCGGATCCCCGCCGACCTCACCTACGTCGAAGGCTCGACCTCGATCGTCGGTGGCTACGCGCTCGGCGAGCCGACGGTCGTCCCGGTCATCGACGGCGGACAGACAGTCGCCTACGACCTCGTGTGGTCCGACCTCGCCCCGACGGGCCTCCCGGGTGCTCCCATCCCCGGCAACAGCACGCCGGCCCTCGTGACCGTGCGCCTCGCGGCCTCGGGCAGCCTCGCCCCCGAGACCGACCTCCCGCTGACGCTCACCGTCGGCACCACGACCGGGCAGGGTGGGGCCACCGCGAACGATACCATCACCGTCACCGCGACCACCCCCGAGGCCAGCCCCTACGTGGTGGTCGAGGCCCCCGTCGCGGCCAAGCCTGGTGCGACCGTCGCCGTCCTGGTGCGCTACGGCAACGAGACGCGCCAGCCCGCCGGCGAGACCGCGATCGTCGTGGCGCTGCCCAATGACGGGGACGCCGCCGCCAACACCTTCGTGCGCGCCACCGCCACCAACGGCGAGGTCCTCTACTACTATATCGGGACCCCAGGGGCCGCGCTGACCTTGCCGGCCGACCCGCTCGCCAACGGCTGGACGACCGTGCCCTCGGGTGCCGTGACCCACGTCGCGATCGTCGCCGCCAACATCCCCGGCCTCGGGACCCGCAGCGTGACGCTCGAGTCGAAGCTCGTGACGGCCGACGGCGACCTCGTGAGCGGCGGCACGCACCACCCGGTGTGCGCGCAGCTGACCACCGACTCGGACGCCGACGCCAGCGACAACGACGACTGCAAGACGGTCGACGTGCCCGGCCTGAACCTCACCGCGCGCCTGACCTCGACCCCGAGCGGCACGAGCCCGGGCGTCGTCGTCGGCGGCTCCGTCACCCACACCGCGACCCTCACGAACACCGGCCTCGCGCCGAGCTTCGGCAACTGGTTCGCGCTCGACCGCGGCAGCCTCGTCTCGACCAGCACGCTCCCGACCTACGCCGATGTGACCGCCGTCGGTCCCAACGGGGCGCCGATCGCCCAGCGGATCCCGCTCACCGTCGTCGGCAACCGTGTGCTCCTCGGCACCCAGGGCGGCGCGTCCGATCCGCTCGACTACCGCAACGTCGGCCTGGCCTCCGGAGCGACCCTCACCCTGACATTCACGGGCACCGTGCCCGCCGCGACGGCGAGCCGCGAGGTCCTCGCGTCGACCTTCACGGTGGGGACCGACTACAGCTACGACTACAACCCCGGGACGACCGACCCCGAGCTCGCCAGCGACAACGTCGCAACCGCGAGCGTCACCGCGTACCGCCCCGACCTCTTCGTCTCGATGCGCGCGACCGACCTCGCGGGCACGATCGAGCCGGTGGCGCGCGGCGAGCAGATCCGCTGGACCGTGACCTACGACAACGTCGGCGACATCGCCGCGGGCGACGCCACGCTGACCTCGACCATCGCGAGCGGCACGGCCTTCGTGGTGGGCTCGGTCAGCGACGTGCCGGCCGGCTTCGTGGTCGAGTACCTCGGCCCGAGCGGCTGGGGCTACACGCCGACCGGCGCCGCGGGAACGACCGATACGAACGTCCGCGCCTTGCGCATGTCGGGCTCCGATCTCGCAACCCCGCTCAACCCGACCTACAGCGCA
>JAEUKJ010000074.1 GCA_016792665.1 Deltaproteobacteria bacterium
CTCGGACCAGGTCTGCGCCAACATCTCCAGCTCGAGGTCGCTCGGCTCGCGCCCCTCCCGTTCGAAGTGGTCGGCGATGGCCCGCATCTCGGCCCCGTCCAGGGCCAGTCGCCGCGCCCGCGAGAGGCTTTCCAACGCTGCATCCGACAAGCCGCGCACCGGCACGGCCTCAGCCGCGCGCGGGCGCTCGTCGGGCGGGCTCACGAACGCCGCCGCCAGCGGCACCCCGACCGCGGCCCGCTCGATGATGCGGTTGGCGACCACGCGCTCCGCCAGCAGCGTCAACGCGACCCCGTCGACCTCGTCGTGCCCCGCGCCGCGCACCTCGTAGCGTCGCCCGGTTGCGACCGCCTCCAGCCCCTCGAACCCGAGCCGCGCCGCCAGCGCCAGCAGCGTCTCGGCGACGGGATCGGTCACGCCCGGACGCAGCGCCACCTCGACGAAGCTCTCGCCGTCCACCGGCACCGCCAGCGCCGCGACCTCGGTCACCGGGTCGCAGAACGTCGCCACCAACCGCTCGGCCACGGCCCCCTCGAGCTCGCCCGCGAGCCAGACCACATCGACCACCCGCACGTCGCCCAGCGCCAACCCGAAGGTCGTCGCGGCCGCGCGCACGGCCTCCCCGCGCGCATCACGCTCACCCAGCCGCAGGCGAATCTCGAAGCGGTGCAGGCGCTGAACCATGGTTCCCTCCTCAGTGCCGAAAGTGCCGGCGCCCGGTCAGACACATCGCCACGCCCAACCGATCGGCCGCGGCGACCACCTCGGCGTCGCGCAGCGCCCCGCCCGGCTGGACCACGGCCGCAATCCCCGCGGCAGCGGCGGCCTCGACGCCATCGGAGAACGGAAAGAACGCATCCGACGCCAGCACCGCGCCGGCCACGTGCTCGCCCGCCCGCTGGATGGCCTGGTGCACGGCGTCGATGCGGTTGGTCTGGCCGCCGCCGATGCCGCGCGTGACCAGCGCCTTGCCCTCGTGGCTCGCCAGCACGATGGCGTTCGACTTCACGTGCTTGGCCACCAGGAACGCGAACGCCAACGCCTCGGTCTCGGCCTCGCTCGGCGCGCGCGCGGTCGGCGTCTGCCAGACGGCCGGCTCGGGCAAGGCCAGATCGGGCGCCTGCGTCAGCGTCCCGCCCAGCACCGTGCGCGCCCGCGGCCGCGCGTCGACGCCGACGTCCAGGGCCATGGTCAGGATGCGGCAGTTCTTCTTCGACGTCTTCAGCGCATGCACCGCCGCCAGCAGGTCACGCTGCGCGACGACGCTCTTCGGGTCGTGCGGCGGGCACGCGACGACCTCCAGGAAGAGGTCCCCCAGCGCCTCCACGCTCGCGTAGTCCAGCGGCCGGTTCACCGCGACGATGCCGCCGAACGCCGAGATCGGATCGGCCGCGATCGCCAACCTCACCGCCCCGGCCAGCGTGTCGGCCACCGCCACCCCGCACGGCGATCCGTGCTTGACGATGACCGCCCCCGGCCGATCGCGAGGCAGCTCGGCCACGCAGCTCCACGCCGCATCCAGGTCCAGGAGGTTGTTGTACGAGAGCTCCTTGCCGCCGTGTTGCGTCCAGGGCGGCCCCTCGGCGCACGCGAACGCGCCGCTCTGGTGCGGGTTCTCGCCGTAACGCAGCGCGACCTGACCGCCCTCGGCCGTCGCCGCGGCCCCCAAGAGCCAGCTCGCGATGGCGTGGTCGTAGGCCGCGGTCTTCTGGAAGGTCAGCGCCGCCAGCTTCCGCCGCAGCGGCCCGAGCGCCTCCTTCTTCTGCAAGACCTCCAGGACCTCCGCGTAGTGCTCGGGCCCGGGTACGACCGTCACGTGCTCGAAGCTCTTCGACGCCGCGCGCAAGAGCGCCACGCCGCCGATGTCGATCTCCTCGAGCTGCTTCTCGGCCGACACCCCGCGCGCCAGCGCCTCTTCGAACGGGTAGAGCGACACGGCCACCAGATCGATGCGCCGCAGCCCGTACACCCCGAGCTCGGCCTCGTCGCTCGGCGTGCGCCGCGACAAGATCCCCGCGTGCACCGCCGGATGCAGCGTCTTGACGCGCCCACCCAGCAGCTCCGGAAAGCCCGTGAGATCCTCGACCAGCATCGGCCGCAGGTCGGCCTGCAGCAGCGCCCGCGCCGTCCCGCCCGACGCCAGCAGATCATAGCCCAGCTCGACCAGGGCCCGCCCGAAGGCCGCGAGCCCCGTCTTGTCATGCACCGACAAGAGCGCCAGGGGCCGCTGCGTCTCCGTGCTCGAGGGGTTCGATGGGTTCGTCATGGGCATCCTCGCGTTGGATTCAAGGGGCGTGCTCGGCGGGCGGGGCAGCCAGGAACGCCAGCACGGCGTCGACGATGAGGCGGTGCTCGACCGCGTGGATGGCGGCCGCGAGCGCCTCGAATGCGGCGATGTTGGCGTCGTCGCCGGCTGCGCGGCTGGCGTGCGGGATGGGCACGCGCTCGGTGACCACCACTGGCCCGGCGTCGACCTCGGGCACGACCACGTGCACCATCACGCCGGTCTCGGTGCGCCGCCCGTCCAGGGCCTCGTCGAAGGCGCGCGTGATGGCGTCGGTCCCGGGAAGCTCGCCGGGCAGCGCCGGATGCAGGTTCAGGATCTTCGCCGTCGGCACCCTGCGCCCCGCCGTGCGCGCGTCCGGAAAACGGTCGATGAAGGCCGGCCCCAGGATCCGCATCCAGCCCGCCAACACGATCACGTCGGGGCGGTGGCTCGCGACCCGCTCCGCCAGCACCGCGTCCCAGCCCTCGCGCGCACCCTTCGATGGAGGCACCACCAACTCCGCTGGGATCCCATGCCGCCGCGCGCGCTCCAGCGCCAGCGCGGTCGGCGTGTGCGACACCACTGCGACCACCTCGGCGACCCCATGCAGGCGTCCTCCGGGAGCCGCCGCGTCCATCAATGCCTGCAGGTTCGTCCCGCGCCCCGAGGCCAGGACCACGATGCGCGCGCTCATGCCGAGGCCTCCCCCGCGCCGCGCACGAACCGCACCCGCGGACTCGCCGCAGCCGCGTCGCGCGCCACGATGCGCCCCATCGGCACCAGCTCGGGCAGCGCCTCGCGCGCCGCGCCGACGGCGTTCTTCGGCACCACCACCAGCATCCCGATCCCCAGGTTCATCACCCGCGCGAGCTCCGCCTCGGGCACCGCGGCCCGTGCCTGGATCAGCCGAAAGATCGCCGGCCACTCCCACGCGTGCAGGTCCAACTCCCACGCCAGCTCGGGCCCCGTCAGGCGCGGCGGGTTGTCGACGAAGCCCCCGCCGGTCACGTGTACGAGCCCGTTGACCGCCACGCCCGCATCCCAGAGCGTCGTGATCTCGTTCAGATACGGCCGGTGCGGGGCCAGCAGGACCTCGCCCAGGGACGCCTCGAAGCCCGGCAGGGTGCGCCCGAGCTCGAGCCCTTCCAACGCCTTCCGCGCCAGCGAGTACCCGTTCGTGTGCAGCCCCGACGAGCGCAGCCCGAGCACCACATCGCCTGCCGCGATGCGCGCCCCGTCCAAGATCTCGTCCTTTTCGACCACGCCGACGATGGTCCCCGCCAGGTCGACCTCGCCCGCCCGATAGACCCCGGGCATCTCGGCCGTCTCGCCGCCCAGCACCGCCACGCCGTACTCGCGGCACGCCTCGCAGAGCCCCGTGACCACCTCGGCGATGACGCGCGGGTCCAGCTTCGCGGCCGCCACGTAGTCCAGGAAGAACAGGGGGCGCGCGCCCATCACCAGGATGTCGTTGACCGAGTGCGCCGCCAGGTCGCGGCCGATCGTGTTCCAGCGCCCGACCGCGGCGGCGATCATCGTCTTGGTCCCGACCCCGTCGGTCGACGCCACCAACACCGGGTGTCGCAGCCCCGCGAACGCGCGCGCATCGAAGAGGCCGCCGAAGCTCCCGAGCTTCGAGAGCACGAACGGGTTGAAGGTCGACTCGACCGCCGCCTTCATCCCGCGCACCGCCGCGTTGCCCGCCTCGATGTCGACGCCGGCCGCCGCATAAGCGCCCGCCGCGCCCGTCTCGCCCGCGCTCGCACTTGTTGCGAACCCCATCGCCGACGCGCCGATATCGCGCCGCACCTGCGCGCCCTCCATCGTGATCTGGTCCACCGCGTCGTACGCCTGCCGCACCGCCGCACCCAGGGTCGCGCCACGCCCGACCACCGTCAGCACACGTCCGCCGACGGCCGTCAGCCCGTGGCTCAGGCGCTCGACTCCGGCCGTGTAGACCGCATGCGCCCGCGCCCGCGCCGCCTCGAGCCCGCCGATCGCCGACCCCGGCCGCACCCGCTCGGGATACCCCGGCGCCGCCACCACCACCGCGCACACCGCGTCGCTCGACACCGCCAGCGGCACCTCGGCCAGCCGCCCGTCGAGGCACGCTTCGAGGATCGCGAACAGGTCCCCATCCAACAAGCTCAGCAGCACCTGCGCCTCGGGGTCGCCCAGCCGCGCATTGAACTCCAAGCAGTGGACGTGCCCTCCGTGCGCCGCCGGCGCGCGCATGAGCCCCGCATACAGCACCCCGCGGAAGGGCCTCCCCTCGGCTGCCAGCGCGCGAATCGCCGGTGCCATGACCTCGCGCTCGACCCGCTCCAGGAAGGCCGGCGTCACCTCGGGCACCGGCGCGAACGCCCCCATGCCGCCCGTGTTCGGCCCGCGGTCGTGGTCCTTCAAGCGCTTGTGGTCGCGCGCCACCGGCAGGAGTCGCAGCGTCACCCCATCGGTCAGCGCCATCACCGACAGCTCGTCCCCGAAGAGGCGCTCCTCGATGAGGACCTCGCGCCCCGCCGGCCCCAGCTCACCCGCCTCCATCAAGCGCCACAGCGCATCGTGCGCGCTCGCCAGGTCGTCGCACACAAAGACGCCCTTGCCCGCCGCGAGCCCCGACGCCTTGATGACGATCGGCGCCCCGACCAGCTCCAGCGCGTGCCGCGCCTCGGTGTAGCTCGTGAACGCCTGACCGCGCGGGGTCGGGATCTGATGCCGCTGCATGAGATCCTTGGCGAACGCCTTCGACGTCTCGATCTCCGCCGCCCGCCGCGTCGGCCCGAAGATGCGCCGCCCCGCAGCCTCGAACGTGTCCACGATGCCCGCCGCCAGCGGCCCCTCGGGCCCGACCACGGTCAGGTGCACCCCGCGCTGCACCGCCAGCGCCAAGAGCTCTTCCGGGTCCAGGCTCGCGCCCGTCACGCACTCGACCTTCGGCAGCGCCAGCTCGGCCGCCTCCATCCCGGCGTTGCCCGGCGCGACCAACACGCGCGCGACCTGGGGCGATCGCGCCAGCGCCGCCGCGAGAGCATGTTCGCGGGCGCCCTGTCCGATGACCATCACGACCTGCGACATGGGTGCTCCTCAGTCTCCACCAGAGCCGACGGGGTCCTCCAGGTCGCGCACCACCAGCGGGTAGCGACCGGAAAAACACGCCGAGCAGTGCCCGCGCGCCGCGCCGGCTGGCCCGCTCAAGCCCGCACGGATGGCGCTCATCATGCCGGCGTGCGACAGGAACGCGCACGAGTCGGCGCCGATCTTCCGCGCGATCTCGTCTGGCCACAAGCGGCTCGCGATGAGGTCCTCCTGCCGCGGCATGTCGACCCCCATGTAGCAGGGGTGGGTCACGGGCGGCGACGAGATGCGCACGTGCACCTCGGTCGCGCCGCCGTCGCGCAGGAGCTGCACGATGGGCCCGGCCGTCGTCCCGCGCACGATCGAGTCGTCGACCAGGACCACGCGCCGCCCGCGCAGGTTGTCGCCCAGCGGGTTGTACTTCAGGCGCACGCCGGCCTTGCGCAGGGCCTCGGTCGGCTGGATGAAGGTGCGCCCGATATAGCGGTTCTTGATGAGGCCTTCGCCGTAGGGGATCCCCGAAGCCCGCGCATACCCCATCGCCGCCGGCAGCGCCGAGTCGGGGACGCCCACCACCAGGTCCGCCTGCGCCGGCGCCTCGGCCGCCAGCACCTCGCCCAGCCGCTGCCGCACCGCGTGCACGAGCTGGCCCTCGACCTGCGAGTCGGGCCGCGCGAAGTAGACGTACTCGAAGCTGCAGAAGGCGCGCGCGTGATAGGGCAGGGCAGGGCGCACCGAGCTCACCGCCTCGGTCGTGTTCCCGCCGAGCCGCGCGATCCGCACGATCTCCCCGGGCTCGACCTCGCGCATCAGCTTGGCCCCGATCGGACCAAACGCGCACGACTCGCTCGCCACCACGTAGCCCTCGGGACCCTCGCCGCCCGCGCTCGCCTCGCCGCGCTCGACGCGCCCGAGGTACAGCGGCCGCAGCCCATGCGGGTCGCGCACTGCATAGACCGCCTCCGCCGTCAGCAGCACCAGCGAGTAGGCCCCCTCGGCCAGCCGCATCATCGCCTCGATGCGCGCCAGCCACACGTCTCCACCCCGCGCCTGCACCGCGCCCTCACCGTCGACCGGCTGCGCCAGGAGCTGCGTGAGGAGCTCCGAGTCGCTCTCCGAGCTGAGCCCGACCCCGCGTGCCAGCAACACCTCGCGCAGCGCCTTCGCGTTGGTGAGGTTGCCGTTGTGGCCGAGCGCCAGCGGCCCGGCCGAGGTGTGGACGACGTAGGGCTGGGCGTTCCTGAGATCCGAGGTCCCCGCCGTCGAGTAGCGCACGTGCCCCATCGCGAGGTCGCCGACCAGCGGCCCGAGATCCCGCTCGGTGAAGACCTGCGTGACCAGGCCCATGCCCTTGTGGGCCCGGATCCCGCCCGGCCCCATGACCGCGATCCCGGCCGACTCCTGCCCGCGATGCTGCAGCGCATAGAGCGCGAAGAACGCCGACTTCGCGGCCTGCGCCGCGTCTCCCGGGTGGGCCTCGAACGCGGTCCGACCGGCCGGCGGCGTGACGGTGCCGCGCGGAGTCATGACCATCCCGAACACGCCACAAGCCTCGCGAGGATAGCTCGCAGCGTCATCCCAGGGAGCGTCAACCGGCTGCAGGGTCTGCAGCTTGAGAACCATCTCGCCTCCGGGTCACCGGGTCAGGTCGCCGGTGGCTTACACCCGAACCGGACCCAGAAGCGAGACCAAATCCAATGCCGCGGCAGCGAGTCTGTGTCGCTTCGGCAACGCCTCCGCAACGACTCGCTCGCGCCAGATCACCCACTCACCACACGGACTCGGGGACCTGCTCCTGCACCGGCTCACGCGGCGCCCGCGCCCGCCCACTCTTGAAGGTGGTCGCGTAGTCGGCCACGCAGGTCGCTCCATAGCTCGGGTGCGGCCCGCAGCCGACGCCCGCGAAGAACAGCTCCCGCGTGAGCAGCACGTCGCGGTGCCCGCGGTCGGGCACGCCATCGTCGACCAGCAGCCCCATCACGATCTCCTCGGCGTCGGTCGGCCCGAAGCTGATGTTCTCTGCGACCATCCCATCCCACTGCCCCTGCCGCCTCACGCGCGCATCGGGATGCGAGCCGTCGCTGCCCTCGTGCCCCAACAGATCGTTACGCCCCAGGTCGCGCGCATGCCCCTTGGCCGCCCGCGCCAGCCCATCGGCCCAGGCCAGCCGCGGCAGCCTCCGCGGCGCCCGCTTCAGCGCCAGGACGGCCTCGTCCAGCGCCGCGACCCCTTCCTGCGTCGCCCAGCTCGGCCGCCCCTCGCCCCGCACCACCAGGTTGCCCCGATAGAACGGGCGCATCGCCGCCAGCTTCTCGGCGTAGCGCCGCGGGTCGCGCCGCAGCAGGTTCATCTCGTCCAGCACCGCCTCTTCCAGCGCCGCATAGTCGACCTCGCGCACGCGCTCTCCCGACTCCTCGCGCGGGTTGGCGAAGCCGTCGCGCGGCAGGTCACGTCCCTGCGGCGCCCGCGCCGGCAGCCGATACGGCTCGGCGAAGCGGCGGTCGCGCGGGTCCCGCGGGCCGAAGTCCGCATCGTCCGCCCCGACCTCGTCATCGGGGTCCAGCGCCGCGTCCTCGCCGTCCTCGTCGTCCTCGTCGTCGTTCAGGCTCGCATCCGGCGGCGGGGCAGGGTCCCGGGGTCGCGATTCGTGGGGTCCGCGCTCGGGCAGTGGCGCGCACGCCAGCGCATGAGGGACCAGCGGGAGGAACGGGGACGCGAGAGCGACGACGAGAGCGAGCCTGCGCATTGGACACCTCCAGGCCTCGGGTTCGCATGACTGTTGCGAGCGTCCGAGCGCCTAAGAGGGCGGACTACGGCCTCGGCTCGCGACCATTCAAAATGTCTGCTACGGTCGCCTCCGCCGCCCGGCCCCGATAGCGTCCGGACCCTTGTCGCAGGCGGCCCGGAGGCACGCGATCGCCGCCCGTCGGCGCGCGCGCACCCGGCGATCGCAGCCGCGCCGACCCGACCGAACAGCGTTGTCCGGGACCGCGCCGGCCGCGGCGAATGCGGTGAAAGACCCAGCAGAGCGTGTGGAACGATGGCAGGCAACGACCTCCCGCCCGATGACGACACGAACGCCCCGCCCGGGACTCCGCGGAAGGGCCCGGCCGTGCCGTTGCCGCCGCGCCCGCCCAGCCCGCGCCCCGCCAGCGTC
>JAEUKJ010000083.1 GCA_016792665.1 Deltaproteobacteria bacterium
TGCGAGTCGCGGGCAACGGCCGAGCGCGTTGCCGAGCAGATGGCGGCGCGCGGCACGGCGGTCTTCGTGCACCACTCGGCGGTGGCGCGAGAAGAGCGTCAGCGAGCCGAAGCGAAGTTCCACGAGCACGACCCTGGAGGGGCGTGCATCGTCTGCACCTCGACCTTGGAGCTCGGCATCGACGTGGGGGACCTGGACAGAGTCGTTCAGGTCGACGCCCCGAGCACGGTCGGCAGCTTCTTGCAGCGGATGGGACGCACCGGGCGCCGAGAGGGGCAGACCCCGAATACGACCTTTCTCACAACGGAAGCGATGGGAGCACTTCAGGCTGTCGCGCTGGTCGAGTTGGCGAAGCGCGGGTGGGTAGAGTTGATCGAGAAGCCGAGCCGAGCGTGGCCCGTGCTGATTCACCAAGTGGTCGCGATGTCGTTGGAAAAGGACGGCGTCGCACCCGACGAGGCGTGGGCGGTCTTGTCGCGGGTCGAGGACTTCAAGGGCATCGGGCGCGGCGAGTTCGATCGGTTGATCGACGGACTGGTCAGAGACGAAGCCCTGGTGCGCGTCAGTGGGCGCCTCGTGGTGGGGCCGAAGGTCGAGAAGCACTTCGGACGTAAGAACTTTCGGGAAATCTACGCGGTCTTCGAGAGCCCGCAGAGCTACACAGTCACGGCCGGGCAACAGATCATCGGAACATTGGAGCAGAACTTCGTGGACCTGTTGGTCCAAGGGGAGAGTGCCTTCTTGCTGGCGGGCCGAGCGTGGTGGGTCGAGCGCGTGAGCCATGATGAGCGCCGCGTGGCGGTCGTGGCGGCGCCACGCGGCAAGGAGCCGAGCTGGGGAGGGATTCTGCCTCGCTTCCTCGGGTTCGAGGTGTGCCAGGCCATGCTGGCGGTGACGCTGTCGGACGGGCCGATTCCGTGGCTGTCGCCCGCGGCCATGGAGAAGATCCAGGAGTGGCGCGACTCGCTGGACGGCGTCGATGTGCGTGGGGGACTCGTCGGCAGCGGTGACGGCGTGAGGTGGTGGACCTTCGCGGGCGGGCGCATCAACCAGACATTGAAGCTCGTCGTGAGTGCTCTTCGGTCGACATGGTCGGTCTCGGCCGACAACCTCGGCGTGAGGATTCGAAGCGACGGCGGCGTGGTACATGGCGATGTGCGCACGCTGGTCGAGCAGCTTGCCGACCCCGAGACGTGGGAGAGTGAGAGCCTCTGGGCCGAGGTCGCTGCGCGACTACCAAACTACCGGCTGAGCAAGTTCCAAGTACTGATGCCACCTTGGGTCGTCCGGGAGATGCTGGCCGGGTACCTGGTCGACGTCGAGGGAGGATGTCGGGCCGCGCAACGCCTGGTGACGGGCATGTCGGAAGCCGCGCACATCGAGAGAACGACACGCTCAGCGCTGCAGCGATTGATTGAGCGCCCGACCCCCGCGGAGCCCGACCCTGGCACGGAACACGTGCCGGAGGCCGGCGCGATGGTCCGAGATCGATCGCGCGAACTCGTGTGGGTCGCCGATTCGGCAGGGCTGTCGAGGGCCGTCGAGGCGCTGACGAACGAGGAACGTATCGGGCTCGACGTGGAGACGACATTGCGAGGGCAGACGCTGTGCCTGGTCCAGATCGCGGGACGGCGGACGACGTGGCTCATCGACGCGCTGATGATAGATGACCTCACGCCGCTCTCGCGGGTGCTGAGCGAGCCCAAGATCCAGAAGCTGGTTCACAACGCGAGCTTCGAGCGGTCGGTCTTGGGCCGCCACGGACTGGTGCTCGAGGGCGTCATGGATACGCTGGCCCTGTCCCGTTCGCGCCGCGGCAAAGCCAACGGTGGACACAGCCTTCGCGCCGTCTGCGCTCGCGAGCTTGGACAGGCCTTGGACAAGCAGGCGCAGGTGAGCGACTGGTCGCGACGTCCACTGCGCCCGTGGCAGCGGGACTATGCGGCGCTGGATGCAGAGGTGCTGGAGGAGATCTACCAGCGGCTCATGTCGAGTTCTGTCTTGAAATAGTTGGGATCCAAAATTATGGGTCGGCATGGCGCGACGCCCTCCCGACTCCGCTTCCCCGGCTCCCTCTGCTCCCGCTCCTCCCGCGGACGACACGCGCCGCATCCTGGACGCGCTGCGCCGCATCGTCCGCGATCTGCGACGCGCCCCGACCGAGGCCACCGCCGCGACCGGGGTCGCCGCGACGCTGGGCCCGGCCCGGCTCTTCGTGCTGCAGCTCCTGGCGGAACATCGCACCCTCAGCGTCAGCGATCTGGCCGCGCTGACCCACACCGATCCCTCCTCGGTGTCGGTCGTCGCCCGCGAGCTCGTCGCCGCCGGCCTCGTCACGCGCAGCGTCGACCCCGGCGACCAGCGCCGCACCTCCTCACGCTCAGCGCGACCGGCCGCGCCGCCATCCGCAAGGCGCCCAAAGCGGTCCAACACAAGCTCGTCGCCGCCCTCGAGGCGCTGCCCCCGGCACGCCGTCGCACCCTGGCGACCCTGCTCGTCGAGGTCCTCGACGCCACCCAGAGCGACCCGCGCGCACCCCTCTTCTTCGAGGACACCCCCAAGCGTAAGCGGCCCCCGGGACCCAAACGATGAGGTCCCCGCGCCCGCCGGCCGCGCATCCCGACGGCAGATAATTGGGATCCCAATTATCTGGAGTTCGAGACATGATGGCGCTGGTCGAGCGCTGCCCAGACCTGCTATCATCGGATTGATCGACACTCACACCCGCGTGACTCCCCGAACGGAGAGTCGCGTCGGCCGTGCTGTGCGTCAGCTCCGACAACGCCCTCTCTGACGGAGGATCGATGCCCCCGGTGATGCTCAAGGCCGCCCTCTGGGGCCTGCTCATGACCGCCGCGCTCGGCGGGCTGATCGTGCTCGGCTCCCGCAACCTCGCGCACTTCGACGCGGCGCTCGTCGCCTACACCTTCGCCATCCTGTTCGCGACCTTCGGTCTCACCTACCGCTACGTCGTCTGGCTCCAGCGACCCCCGACCCGCCTCTACTGGCGCCGCGGCTGGCGCGCCATGTTCTCACACGGCCTCGCGCCCCGCCGCCTGGCCCGCGGGGTCTCTCGCTTCGGCGCCGACCTCGTCCTGAACCGCTTCATCTTCAAGCGCGGCGCGATGCGCGGCCTGGCCCACCTCTGCATCATGTGGGGCTCGCTCCTGGCCGCGGCCATCACCTTCCCGCTGGTCTTCGGTTGGCTCCACTTCGCGCCCGTCCCCGACGACCTCACGCGCTACACCGCGGTGGTCTTCGGCTTCGACACCTTCACCTTCCCGGTGGACTCGCTGGTCGGCTTCCTCCTCTTCCATGGGCTGGTGTGGGCGTCCTTCATCGTCATCGCCGGCGTCATGTTGGCGATGCGCCGACGCATGCGTGAGGGCGGCGCCGCCGCGCTCCAGCGCTTCGGCGAAGACTTCCTGCCGCTCTTCCTCCTCTTCGCGGTCAGCGTCACGGGCCTCATGCTGACCGCGAGCTACACCTGGATGAAGGGCGCGGGCTACGACTTCATCGCGATCCTGCACGCGATCACCGTCATCGCGACCTTCCTCTGGCTGCCGTTTGGCAAGCTGTTCCACGTCTTCCAGCGCCCGGCCCAGCTCGGCGTCGGGCTCTACAAGGACCTCGGGCGCGACGGCCCACACGCGGCCTGCCGCCGCTGCGGCGCGGCCTTCACCTCGCTCGCCCACGTGCACGACCTCATCACCGTCAGCGCCGAGCTCGGCTACGACTACCGCATGCCCGACCCCGCTCCCCCCTCGGCTGGCGGCGCGAGCGTCGAGCACTACCAGTGGATCTGTCCGCCCTGCCGACGAACCTCGCTCGCCCTCGCGCAGAGCCGTCGCTGGGCCGGGGTCCGCGGTGGCACGAGCCTCGCCGTCCCAGGCGCGACCCCACCCACGCGGCCGCCGACCCCGCGCTACGCGAACCCGAGCCGCGGCGAGGGGCCGCTCGGCGACGAGGACGCGACCAACTTCCATCCCTGAAGGACCCGCGCGATGCCGATCCCCGCACCCGAAAACCTGGCACAGCTCGA
>JAEUKJ010000095.1 GCA_016792665.1 Deltaproteobacteria bacterium
TTGCATCGGTGGATCTGCACGGGGGACAAGTGGGCCAGTTCAATGCCGTCCTCAGGGCGGACAACTTCTCCGATATCACCACGCTCGAACAGGAGGTCAGTCCCTTCGGCGCTGACACCGTACTCGCGCGCTTCGCCACGAACGGCACAGACTGCGTCGCGGTGATGACGGTCGCGGGCGGCCACTCAGGCCGGGTCTATGCGCGGAATCAGCTCGTCGAGACGTTGACCAGTGCCGAGGACGTGAGATCGGAAGCCTGGGTCCTGTGGTTTCCGGGATGTGCCCCCACGCCAGCAGGTATCCGCCGAATCGCCGGGGGGCCTACGGGAGAGGCGGTCGCGTTCGGAGTTCAGTCGACCGGGGATGGGACGACCTTGGTGTACGGCTTGAGCAAGCAAGGCCTCCGCTATGGATCTCGTACTGTCTTGACCGACCTCATCGCGGGGAGCGCCCCCGCTTCGAACAACCTCGAAGGGTTCGCGCTGATCCTCGACGCGGCGAAGTCCCCCAGGGTCGCCCGGAGCTTTCGTGACCAAGGTGCGAATAGTGGCTTCAGCGCGATTATCTCGGGCGCGGCCCTCGGCAATGGGTTCGCAATCACGACAGGACTTGCGGGAGTCGCGACCACTGTCGATCATCGCGACATTGAGGTGCCGCTGCCTGGCAATCCGACCGGGGCTGCGGTCCTTGCTCCAAGATACCTCCTCGCGGCCTACGATCTCGATGGGGCACCCCTCTGGTCGAACGTGACGAGCGGCGAGGCCAAGGACTCCGTCCTGGCCGAGGTCACGTTTGCAAAGAATGGAGTGGTGACCGGAGGGCGAACCTCGGGGAACACCTTCGGCGTTGGGCCGTCTCAGGTCGTCTTGAACGAACATGGAACGGGCGGGTGCCTGGTCGCAGGCTGGGACGAGACCGGGCGACGTTGGGCCGGCTCGCTGTGCCGGCCCCTGCAATCGGGTGGCACCTCACCCTTCGCAGACGAGACCGAAGCAGGGGTTCAGGTCGTGGGAGTCCCAGGCAGTAACGGCATGATCGTGGCCGGGCAGGTCTACGCGCCATGTGAGCTCGGCTTCGGGCGGAAGCAGGTGATCGGCGAAGAGGGCAAGGTCACGGGCTTCCTGGCGCGCATCAACTCGGCCGACGGCATCGGCTGCGACGGCCCCTGAGGCAGGCATCTGACGCGGACTGGTGGGTGCCGGGCTCGACGGCTCAGTGCCGTGGAGCGGCCGTGGGGGCTCGGGAGAACGGGCCTGACATCGGTGTCGACAAGTGGGCGAGGGCTCGCTAGGGTCCCGCTCCCCGACAGAGGTCGGGGGTGCGAGGAGCCCGATGTTCGAGCGATTGGACCAGATCGAGGGTGAGGCGTTGGTGGCCATCGCGGCCGCGACGGACGAAGGCGTGCTGCGGGACCTCGAGGTGCGCTTCCTCGGGAAGAAGGGCGCGCTCACCGAGGTGATGAAGGGCATGCGCGATGTGGCCCCGGCCGACAAGCCGAAGGTCGGTGCGCGCGTGAACGAGGTGCGGGCCGCCGTCGAGGGCGCCATCACGACCCGCCGCGACGCGCTGGAGGGCGAGCGCATCGCGCGGCTCTCGGCCGACCCGGACTTCGACGTGTCGTTGCCGCCGTTCGACGTGGGTCGCCTGGGCCTCGAGGGTCGGGTCGGCGGCGTGGGTGCCCTGCACCCGTTGACGCGCGTGACCGCGCACATCGAGGACGTCTTTCGCGCCATGGGCTTCCTCCTCCTCGACTACCCCGAGGTCGAGAGTGAGTTCTTCAACTTCGATGCGCTGAACATCCCGGCGACGCACCCCGCGCGCGACATGCAGGACACCTTCTGGGTCGAGACGCCGCCCGGCGTCGACAAGCAGCTCCTGCGCACGCACACGTCGACCGGGCAGGTGCGCACGATGCGCGCGATGAAGCCGCCCTTCCGCGCCATCTTCCCCGGACGCGTGTTCCGCTACGAGGAGGTCGACGCCTCGCACGAGCACACCTTCCACCAGGTCGAAGGGCTCATGATCGACCGCAAGGTGTCGGTCGCAAACCTCATCTATTCGATGAAGACCCTGCTCTCGGAGATCTTCGAGCGCGAGGTCACGATTCGGCTGCGGCCGGGCTATTTCCCGTTCGTCGAGCCGGGCTTCGAGCTCGACATCCAGTGCCAGGTCTGCGGTGGCAAGGGCTGCTCGGTGTGCAAGCACTCGGGCTGGGTCGAGCTCCTGCCCTGCGGCCTCGTGCACCCGAACGTGCTGCGCCACGGTGGCCTCGATCCGAACGAGTGGCAGGGCTGGGCCTTCGGGCTCGGGCTCTCGCGCCTCGTGATGATGAAGTACCAGATCGAGGACATCCGACACCTGTTGGGTGGGGACCTGCGCTTCATCCAGCAATTCGAGTGAGCGCCGGCCACGCCGGGCAGCCCGTGAATGCGATCCTGAATTTCCTGCGAATATCCTGAGGATTCGGAAAATGCGAATCTCGTGCAATTGGCTCTCGCGGCATGTCGATCTCTCCGGCGTCGATCTCGACGCGCTCGGGCGGCGCTTCACCATGGCGGTGGCAGAGCTCGACGGGGTCGAGCACGTCGGACGCGGGCTGGACAAGGTCGTCGTCGGGCATGTGCGGTCGGTGCAGGGTCTCGAAGGCAAGAAGGTCCGCCTGACCGAGGTCGACTGCGGTGAGCACGGCGTGCGGCAGATCATCTGCGGCGCGCCCAACGTCGCGGCCGGACAGTACGTGCCGGTCGCGCTGCCGGGGCAGCGGCTGGGCGACATGGAGATCGCCGTGGCCGACGTCGCGGGCATCACCTCGCACGGCATGATCTGCTCGGAGCGCGAGCTCGGGCTCTCGGACGAGCACGCGGGGATCCTGGTCATCGACCCCGCGTGGGCCGCGCATGGGACGTCGGCCGGCGCCTCCGACGCGGTCTTGCGGCCAGGGACGCCGCTCGCGCAGGTCCTGCCGATCGAGGACACCCTCTTCGTCGTCGACAACAAGTCGCTGACGCATCGGCCGGACTGTTGGGGACATCGCGGCATCGCGCGCGAGGTCGCGGCACTGCTGGGGCGCCCTCTCCTGCCGCTGCCGCACGACGCGGTTCGGTTCACGACGGAGCGGCCGTTGGCCATCGAGGTGCGTGACCCGGCGTGCACGCGCTATTCGGCGACGACGATGTCGGGCGTGAGCATCGCGCGCTCGCCGTTCTGGTTGCGCGTGCTGCTGTTCCGCGTCGGGACGCGCGCCATCAACAACGTGGTCGACGCGACCAACTTCGTCATGCTCGACCTCGGCAACCCGCTGCACGCGTTCGACCGGCGCCAGATCGCCGGCGACACGATCGTCGTGCGCGCGGCCGGCGACGGCGAGGCCTTCACGACGCTGGACGGCCAGGTGCGGCGCCTGGCGGCGAGCGACCTGGTCATCGCGGATGCCGAGCGCGCGGTGGCGCTGGCGGGCGTGATGGGCGGGCTCGACTCGGAGATCAAGGACGACACGCGCGAGATCGTGCTCGAGGCGGCGAGCTTCGAGGCGGCGCGCGTGCGGGTGACGGCGCAGCGCCTGGGCCTTCGCACGGAGAGCTCGGCGCGCTTCGAGAAGTCGCTCGATCCCGAGCTCGTCGCCGACGCGGCCAAGGGCTTCATCGCGCTCATCCACGAGCTCTGCCCCGGGTCGGCCGTGACCTCGGCATTCATGGACGTGGCCGCGCCGACGCCGGCGCCGACCATCATCACGATCGACGTGGCCTACATCGACGAGCGGCTCGGCTTCGCGGTGGGCGAGGCGCGCATCGTGGAGGTCCTGCGAGGGCTGGACTTCGGGGTCGAGGTCGGGGCCGGCGGTCGCCTCACGGTGACCGTGCCGACCTGGCGTGCGACCAAGGACATCGGCATCGCCGACGATCTGGTCGAAGAGGTCGGGCGCATCTTCGGCTACGACAATATCCCGCCGGTGGCGCCGCTGGTGCTGGTGGCGCGGCCCGATCGCAACGCCAAGAAGAAGCTCGAGACGCTGGTGCGCCAACGGCTCGCGCACGCTGCCGGGCTGGACGAGGTGCAGACCTACTCGTTCGACGACGACGTGTTCATGGCGCGTGCGGGGCTGGCGGTCGGCGAGCGGGTGCGGCTGATGAACGCCATCTCGAGCGAGATGCCGTGCATGCGCACCGAGCTGGCGCCGCACCTCGTGGCCGTGCTCGAGAAGAACGCGCGCGCCGCCGAGTCGGTCGGTGTCTTCGAGATCGGGCGCGTGTTCCTGCCGGTCGCCGGCGCTCTGCCGCAGCAGCCGACGACGCTCGGGGTGTTGATGGCCGAGACCGCGGCGAGCGAGGGGTCGCGCTGGTTCCGGCGGGGCAAGGCGCTCTTGGCGAGCCTCGCGGAGAGCGTCGAGAGGGTCGTGCCCGAGGTCGTCAGAGGCGGGGTCGACAAGGGCTGGGCTCACCCGGTGCGCCAGGCGCGGCTCGTGGTCGAAGGGGCGGAGATCGGACGCCTGGCCGAGCTGCACCCGGGGCTCCTCCACAAGCTCGGGCTCGCGCACACCGGCGTCGTCCTGGAGATCGATCTGGACGCGTGGCGCGCCTCGAAG
>JAEUKJ010000155.1 GCA_016792665.1 Deltaproteobacteria bacterium
ATCAGCTCGACCTGTCCCGGTGCCACTGGCGTGTCCAGGTCGACCCCGACCTCACATCCCCAGAGCCCCACCAGCGCCGCCCACAGCGCGAGCCAGCGCCCCGGAGCCGGCGCACGCGCACCCTCTGACTTCCCCCACGTCCCCATCGCTGTCCTCCCCGTCGAGTCGGGCCCCCGGGTCGAGGGCCAACACGCTTGCCGAGGCCCTCCCCAGGGCCCGGCCTCACCGCGAGGAACCGTCGCGTAGCGGTCGAGCGACTTTCGACCAGAAAAACGCAGGGCCGCCTGCCAGGCCGTCGCGCGCCACCTCGACCGCGCCCGACTGTCCCACACATGGGACAGTTTGTATCCCAGTGTAAAGCGACACCGATCGCGCGCCGCGACGACCACCGGGCGCTTTGCGCGCGCCTGTCACGCCTGCCTGCGAAGGCTATCGACAGGCCTGTGCGCAAGCACTAGCGTTCCCCTCGGAATGACCCAGACCACCCCAGAGCTCACCCCCGTCCCGGCGCCCAAGCATCCGCCTCGCTCGTTCCGGGAGGCCCTCGAGCACGGCCTCATCGTCGGCGACGGCGCCATCGGCACGCTGCTCTACGAGCGCGGCGTGTTCATCAACACCGCGCTGGAAGAGGTCGCCCTCGCCAAGCCCGGCATGCTGCGCCAGATCCACGCCGACTACCTCGAGGCCGGCGCCCAGATCCTGCAGACCCACACCTTTGCGGCCAACCGCTCGAAGCTCGCGCGCTACGATCTCGCCGACAAGTTCGAGGCGATCAACCGCCGCGCGGCCGAGATCGCCCTCGAGGTCGCCGGCGGCAAAGCCTACGTCGGCGGCGCCATCGGCCCGACGTCCATCATGCCCGGCGTGGCCGCCGACAAGGACCTCGAAGAGATCCGCGGCATGTTCCGCGACCAGGCCAAGATCCTCGCCGACACCGGCGTGGACCTCATCGTGCTCGAGACCTTTCGGCTGCTGTCCGAGATGCGCATCGCCATCGAGGCCGTGCGCGAGGTCTGCGACCTGCCGATCATCGCGCAGATGGCCTTCGACGCCGAGGGCCGCACCGCCGACGGCGCCGACCCGACCCGCTCGGTCCAGCTCTTGAAGCGCTGGGGCGCGACGGTCGCCGGCGCCAACTGCGTCGAAGGGCCGGACGCCACCTTCCGCGCCGCCCAGCTCATGCTCGGCCACGGCATCCCGATCTCGGCCCAGCCCAACGCCGGCTACCCGCGCCTCCAGGACGGCCGCCTCATCTACATGGCCACGCCCGAGTACTTCGGGGTCTTCGCGCGCCGCTTCTTCAAAGCAGGCGTCGCCATCGTCGGCGGCTGTTGCGGCACCAACCCCGAGCACATCCGCCGCATCGCCAACGCGCGCCGCATGTTGGCCGGGGCCCACGTCGAGGACCTCGAGCCGGCCACCCCCGTGACCTCTCAGACCGAGGCCCCGCGCGGCCTCGAGCCCGTGCCGTTCCAAGAGCGCACGCGGCTGTCCGACAAGATCGCGCGCGTCTACCGCGAGCGCGTGCAGCCGGGTCTCACGCCGCCGCTCTCGCCCGAGAACTTCGTGGTCTCGGTCGAGGTCAACCCGCCCCCGGGCCTCGACCCGCGCTCGGCCATCGAGGCCGCACGCATGCTGAAGGCAGGTGGCGCCGACGTCATCAACATCGCGGACGGCCCGCGCGCCTCGGTGCGCATGTCGAACCAGGCGTTGGCCCAGCTCGTCCAGCGCGAGCTCGACATGGAGGTCATCCTTCACGTCTGCTGCCGCGACCGCAACCTGCTCGGCCTGCAGAGCGATCTCCTCGCGGCCCACGTGCTCGGCGTGCACAACCTCGTCATCATCACCGGCGACCCGCCCAAGCTCGGCGACTACCCGCACGCGACGGCGGTCTTCGACCTCGACTCGATCGGCCTCCTCCGGCTCGTCAGCGGACTGAACCGCGGCATCGACCCGGCGGGCAAGGCCTTTGGCGCCACGACCCGCTTCATGAGCGCCTGCGGGGCCGAGCCGGCCGCGCTCGATTACGACCGCGAGATGCGCCGCCTGGAAGAAAAGAAGAAGGCGGGCGCCGAGCTCATCATGACGCAGCCGGTCTACGACCCGGTCGTCCTGAACCGCTTCCTCGACGACTCGAAGCACCTCGACCTGCCGGTCCTGGTCGGCATCCTGCCGCTCGCCAGCCATCGCAACGCCGAGTTCCTCCACAACGAGGTCCCCGGCATGTCGATCCCGCAGCCCATCCGCGACCGCATGGCGCGCGCCAAGAAGGGCGCCGAGGCGCGGGCCGAGGGCCTGAAGATCGCGCAGGAGACGTTGCTCGAGGTCGCCCACCGCGTCGTCGGCGCCTACATCATGCCGCCGCTCGGTCGCTACGCCTCGGCCCTCGAGGTGCTCGAGGTGGTCGGCTATGCGCCGCCCTCGCCCGAGCTCCAAGCCGCGGCCGAGAAATGAGAGTCGCGCCACTCGTCCTCATGGCACTCGCCCTGGCCGCGTGCTCGGACGACGTGGCGCCGACGCCCTACGTCTACGCGACGGCCTGCCAGGTCGGCCAGTCGAGCCCGGCCGCCACCGAGGTCGAGCTCGTCCAGGTCTTCCCGGCCACGTCGATGTCGCTGCCGATGGTCCTCGCGCCGACACCCGACGCGACCGGGCGGATGATCCTCGCGGAGCGGGCCGGGCGCATCCTGGTCCTCCATCCCGATGGACGCAGCACTGTGGCCGTCGACCTCGGCACCAAGGTCTACACCAACTTCGAGTGCGGGCTCCTCGGGCTCGCCGCGCACCCCGACTTCGGCAAACCCCTCGCCGCGGGCGGCGGTCGCGTCTTCGTCGACTACTGCACCAAGCGCAGCGGCCAGACCTTCTCCATCGTGAGCGAGCTCCGGCTCTCGGCCGACGGCGCGGACACCTTCGACCCCACCTCCGAGCGCGTCCTCCTCGAGCAGCGTCAGCCCTACGACAACCACAACGGCGGCGCGCTCGCCTTCGGCCCCGACGGCTTCCTCTACATCTCGTTCGGCGACGGCGGCTCGGGCAACGACCCCCTCGGCTCGGGCCAGGACCTCCAGAGCCTGCTCGGAAAAATCCTGCGCGTCGATGTCGACACGCCCGCCGCCCCGGCCACCTACGCCATCCCGAGCGACAACCCCTTCGCGGCCGATCCCGCCGCAGGCCGTCCCGAGCTCTTCGCCTGGGGCCTCCGGAACCCGTGGCGCATGAGCTTCGATCGCCAGACCGGCGAGCTCTGGGTGGGAGACGTCGGCCAGGACAACGTCGAAGAGATCGACATCGTCGAGCGCGGCAAGAACTACGGCTGGAAGATCATGGAAGGCTCGCGCTGCCGCCCCGGTGGCCCGGCGAGCTGCGACCAGACCGGCCTCGAGCTCCCCGTCCTCGAATACGACCACGGCCTCGGGCGCTCGGTGACCGGCGGCTACGTCTATCGCGGCGCACGTGTGCCAGCCCTGTCGGGTCGCTACGTCTTCGCCGACTACGCCTCGCGCCTCGTCTTCGCGTGGAAGCGCGGCGAGGCCTTTCCCGAGCCGCTCATGACCTCGCCGTTCGCCATCGCCGGCTTCGCCGAGGACGCCGACGGCGAGCTCTACGCGCTCGACCTCGAGGGCAGTCGCCTCTTCCGCTTCGAGGCCCGCATCGGACCCGCCTCCGAGCCGCCTCCCGAGCGCCTCTCGCAGACCGGCTGCTTCGCCGATCTCGCCACCCTCACGCCCGCCACGGGCGTCCTGCCGTACGCCGTCACGCTGCCCTTCTGGTCCGACGGCGCCACCAAGTCGCGCTTCCTGGTCCTGCCCGAGGGCGGCAAGGTAACCCCCAACGCCGCGCCCCAGGCGGGGCAGCGAGGCTCCGGTGCCTGGGGCCTGCCGAGCGGCACCGTGCTCATCAAGCACTTCGACCTCGCGACCCCGACCGGCCCACGCCGCCTCGAGACGCGCTTCCTCATCCAGGAGGCGCTCGGCGTGCGCGGCTTCACCTATCGCTGGAACGAAGCCGGCGACGACGCCGAGCTCGCCCAGCACACGACGGTCGGCGTGACCTTCCCGGTCACCACCGCGGACGGCACCTTCGACTGGCACCTGCCGGCGCGCGCCGAGTGCGGGACCTGCCACCGCGGGCTCGGTCCGCTCGGCCTCGAGACGGCGCAGGTCGGGGCGCTGGCCACGACGCTCGACGACCTCGGCCTGCTCGCGCGCCCGGTCACCGCCGAGCCTGCCCACGTCCTGCCTGCCGACCTGACCGCCTCGCTCGAGACCCGCGCCCGCGCATGGTTGCACGTGAACTGCGCCTACTGCCACGACGGCCTCGGCCCCAGCGGCACCCCGCTCGACCTCCGGAAGACCACGCCGCTCTCGGCGATGGCCGCGTGCGATGCGACGCCGATGCGCGGCGACCTCGGCCACCCCGACGCGCGGCTCATCACCCCCGGCGACCCCGATCGCTCGCTGCTCTGGCTCCGTGCCTCGACGCGAGGGGAGGGGCAGATGCCTCCGCTCGCCAGCGCGAAGGTCGACCCGGACGCGGCGCTGGTCCGAGAATGGATAGCCACTCTCACAAGTTGCCCCGCGCCCGAGTGAGAATGGATAGCCACTCTCACAAGTCGAAGTTCAGTCCGGGAAGTGGCCGGTGGGTTCGAGGGTCGCCGTGAAGTGGCGGAGAAAGGGCGGCTGGCGCACGATGCGCATGCCCGGGAGATCCTTGGCGCGCGCGGCGATGTGGCCGGCGACCTCGATCACGTAGTCGACGTGGGCCTGGGTATAGGTGCGACGTGGAACCGCGAGTCGGACCAGCTCGAGGCGCGCGCCCGGGAACATGAGGGTGCCGACCTCGACGCCGCGGACGCCGCCGTAGAGGTAGAAGGCCGCGGCCAGGCTCGCGCCGGGCAGCGCGTCGAGGGCGAGATGCGAGAGCAGGCGGCCGGCGTCCATGTAGACCGCGTGCCCGCCCGGCGGCTGCACGACGGGGATCCCGGCCTGCTCCAGTCCCTCGGCGAAGTAGGCCGTGCTGCGCACGCGATAGCGAAGGTAGTCCTCGTCCATCGACTCCATGAGGCCGACCGCGACGGCTTCCAGGTCGCGCCCGGCGAGGCCACCGTAGGAGGGGTAGCCTTCACCCAGGATGAGCTCGTTCCGGAAGCGCTCGGCCTGGGCCGCGGACCGCGTCGCGAGCACCCCGCCGATGTGCACGATGCCGTCCTTCTTGGCCGACATGGTGCAGCCGTCGGCGAGGTCGAAGGCGCGGCGCACGATGGCTTTGATCGGCACGTCGTGCCAGCCCGGCTCGTCGCGCTGGACGAACCACGCGTTCTCGGCGAAGCGCGCGGCGTCGATGAAGAACGGCACGTTGCGCGCGCGGCAGAGGCGGCTCACGCCCGCGACGTTGGCCATCGAGACCGGCTGCCCGCCGACCGCGTTGTTGGTCATCGTGATGAAGACCATGGCGACGTTGTCGCCGTGATGGTCGAGCGCGGTCTCCAACGCCGCGAGGTCCATGTCGCCCTTGAAGCGGGCGTGGCTCGTGGCGTTGGCGGCCTCGGGCACGGGCAGGTCGAGGGCGAGGCTGCCGCTCTGCTCGACGTTGGCGCGCGTCGTGTCGAAGTGGGTGTTGTTCAGGACCACCTTGCCCGGGCCCAGCAGCGTGCGCGCGATGATGCGCTCGGCGGCGCGCCCCTGGTGCACGGGGAAGATGAACTCGTACCCGGTCAGCTCGCGCACGGCCGCCTCGAAGCGGTGGAACGAGCGGCTGCCGGCGTAGCTCTCGTCGCCCTGCATGAGGGCCGACCACTGCGCCGCGGACATCGCGCCCGTGCCCGAGTCGGTGAGGAGATCGATGGTCACGGTGTCGGCCGAGAGTCCAAAGACGTTCCACCCGGCCGCCTCGATGGCGGTGCGCCGCTCGCTCTGCGCGAGGAAGGGGATCGGCTCGACGGCCTTGATGCGGAAGGGCTCGATGATCGTGCGGAAGGGCCAGACCGACATGCGTTCCTCTCGTCGCGCCCGCGGGTGGGGCCCCGGGCGGCCTGCGCGCTCAGAACAAGGTGTCGAGCGCCGCGCGCATGCGGGTCGTCACCATCGACATCTCTTCCTCGCCGTCCAGGATCGTGACGGTGCCTTCGCGGTAGCCCTCGAGGAGCTTGTCGTAGGCGGCCGCGACCTTGCGCTGCAGCGGCAGCTGCTCGAACGTGTCGCGCGTCGTGCGCGTCGTCTCGATGCGCTGCATGGCGACGTCGGGCCGCACGCGCAGAAAGATCGTGAGGTCCGGGGCCAGCGCCTTCTCGTTGATGTTCCGCACGAAGCGGAGGTCGGTCTCGAGGCTCTGGTAGGCCAGGCTCGACAAGACGTAGCGATCGCAGATCACGTGGCGCCCGGCCTCGAGGTGGGGCAGGACCTCGTTGTGCAGGTGGTCCAGGCGGTCGGCCGCGAAGAGCAGGGCCACCGCGGCGGGATCCATCGGCTGGGGCTTCGCGTCGCCGCTCACGGCGCCCGGCGTGCTGACCAGGCGACCGCGCAGGATCTGGCGCAGCATGAGCCCGAGGGGGCCATCGGTCGGCTCGCGCGTGGTGTGGACGAGCTCGCCTTTGCGCTCGAGCCACTCGGCCGCGTACTTGAGCTGCGTGGTCGTGCCCGAGCCGTCGATGCCTTCCAGCACGATGAAGCGGCCGCGGCGTCGGGATTTCTTGCTGGTCATCGCCACGCTCCTCTCAAGTCCGGCTACGAAAGCCAACCGCACCAGGCCTGGCATGGCCCGGTCGCCGCGACGGCATACGTCCGCGATCTCCGCACTGCAAGCGCTCGCACGGCGTGACCGTGCTCACGGCTCGAAGCAGGGCAGCTCTTCGAGGTTCGTGCCGCTCGGGCAGGTGAACGTGAAGGCGCCGGGCTCGAGCTCGGGCGACAGATCCAGGTCGCGGTAGTCGAGGCGGAGGTCGGTGCTCTCGCGCGCCATGTGGATGTCGAGGCGGCGCGGCATGACCTTGCCGCCAATCGTCGCGAAGTCGCTGTAGGTGACCTCGACCTTGGCTTTGCCGTCCTCGAAGAGGGCCGTCTTGACGATGCGGCCGTCGCCGTGGGCGACCCACAGACGCTGCGTCCGCCCGTGCGCCAGGCCGAGGTCGGCCGAGTCGCCGGTGAGCTCGACGCGATAGGCCCCGACGTCGCGGTCCCAGCTCATGCTGGGGGCCGGCGAGACGCGATGCGGGATGACCGGCGGGCGGCCGAGCAGGACGCCGACGAGCTCGTCGCTTTCGAGCGGGATCGAGGCGAAGCGACCGACGTTGGAAGGGCACGCGCGGCCGACGAAGCAGCTCGCGGCACCGCGCTGGTACGCGGTGAAGCGCGCGCCGTCGCTCACCAGGACCGAGACGACGTCGTCGGTCGGCGAGAGCCCGGAGAGGGAGAGCTGGCCGGGCCGCTTCAAGAGCAGGAGGACCTTGCCCTTCAAGCCGCCGCGGTCGCTGTACTGAGACGCCCGACCCTCGATGACCGCGGCCCCGGGGCTCGTCGCGAGATAGGTCTCGGCGAGCGCAAGGACGGATTCGGCCGTGACGAGAGGGTCGGGCGGCGGGTCGAAGTGCGTGCCGGGGCAAGCGCCGAGGCTCGTGCCCGCGGTGAGCAGGGCGAGCACGACGCTCAGACGTCGCGCCAGCCGCAGCGGGCTTCGCGTAGCGACGCCCCGAGCCAACTTACTTGCGCCCGGTGTTCCAGCCCGAGAGCAGGTCGCCGACGCCGCGGTCGAACGCGACCTTGCCGGCCGCGATCTCGCGGAGGGCGCGGACCGCGGTCTTGTTCTTGCGGGTCTCGACGAGACCCTCGCTGCCGCCTTCCAGGGCACGGGCGCGCTTGGCCGCCAGCATGACCAGGGCGAAGCGGTTCTCGACGTTGTCCAGGCAGTCTTCGATCGTCACGCGGGCCATGGTCAGCTCCTTGGGGAATCGTGGCTTGCCGCAGGTCAGCGGCGGGCGCACGGGGACGAGGACTCATCCACATTGCGGCCAGAGAGTCAAGCTGGGAGCACGCCCATTGTCACTGGAATCGGGGGCGGGAGGACCGGGCGCTTGACGCGAAGCGGCCTCGCGGCGACAAAGGAATTGGAGCACCTATGCAGACACCGAACCCACCCGACGAAGCTGCCGAGTCCGCCGATCCCATCCGGGTCCTGGTCGTCGAGGACGAGCCCGAGCACCAGCTCCTGGTGCGAAAGGCCCTCACCCGCGAAGGCAGCGGGTTTGCGACGGTGCAGTTCGCGCGCGACAGCGAGGAGGCGGTGCGCTTCGCCCGCCAGATGACCTTCGACGTGATGCTGGTCGACAACCGCATCCCGGGGACGCGCGGGCTGGATCTCCTGACCGAGCTGCGCGAGGTCGGGGTGGATGTGCCCTTCGTGTTGATGACCTCGGCCGGCAGCGAAGACCTCGTGGTCGAGGCCTGGCGCCAGCGCGTGGCCGAGTACGTGATCAAGGACAGCGGCTTCTGGCGCGACCTGCCGCAGGTCCTGCGCCGCGTCGTCGCCAGCGAGCGTCTGCGCCGCCGGGAGCACGACCTGCTCGCGCGCCTCGAGCGCACCAACGCGCGCCTCGACGCCCTCAAGACCGAGATGGAGGCCCGGACCTTGACGCTCGCCGGCCTCATCGGCGACGCCCAGGCCGAGCTCGGACGTGGAGGGCAGGCGGACACGCCGCGTCTTGCGGAGCTCCTCGACGCGATGGCCGCACTGGTCCAGTGAGGCGGCGCGGCGCCGCGTTCGGGCTTGACAGCCTCGGCGCCTGGAATTAGGAACTGTCCCGTTGCCGCGTGTGCGGGTGTAGCTCAGTTGGTAGAGCGTCAGCTTCCCAAGCTGAATGTCGTCGGTTCGAGCCCGATTACCCGCTCCAGAAGCACGAAGCCCCGAGAGAAATCTCGGGGCTTTTTCGTTTTCGGGGTCCGCAACGTGGCTGATCGAGCCGGTGGGCAGCTGGCTCCGCCAGGCCTTCGGGCGTTGATCAAGACTCATGAAGGGGCGAGGTTTGCCTCGCCCGCCCAGACCGATGGATCAGGGCGTCGCGGGGCTCGGTGCGGGCGCCGCGGCAGCCTTCTTCGGGGTCTGCATGATGTCGAAGAAGGTCCACCGACCCTGGTCCTTGCGGACCTCCATCTCGTAGCTGAACTCGGCGTCGGAGTGGTAGACGCAGCGCGCGACGTCGTCGATGCCGCGTGCGATCTTCTCGAGCTTGCCGTCCCAGGCCTTGAGCGACTTCATGCGCCACGTGTCGTCGCCGAGCAGCGTCTGGTAGTTCGGGTTGCGCGGCTCGAGGAAGATCAGCTTCTCCTTCGCCGACGCGGGGCCGAGCTCGGCCAGGCGCTCGAGGTTCTTGTCGCGGTATGCCGCGAGCGCGTCGAGGCAGACCTTCTCGACATCCTTGCTGTCGGTGAGGTCGATCTTTCGCCCCCCACCGGCCGCCGGCGCCGCATCGGCAGCCGCCGCGGGGGCCGGCTCGGACTTGCCACAGCCACTACCGACGAGCCCCATCGAGCCCGTGACCATCATCGAGACGAAGACCAGGTGACGCCAGTTCGAACGCATCGCGCACTCTCTCCTCGGAGCATCGCCCGGAGCAGCTTGGAGAGCCCCGAGCGTGCCTCCAGCCGACCCGCGACCGGGCGTCTGGCCATGAAGCCATGAACCGCGGCGCCGCGCAATCGGGCGCTGGGGGCGCAACGGTTGCACGGGCCGCCGCGAGACGGCCGCACGCGATCCGAGCCCGGTCGCACGCGGCGCTCACGCCAGCGGCGAGGGAGTTGCCCCGGATCGGGCGTCGATCCGCGACGGGTGCAACTCAGGTCCTGCCCACCCGCATCATCGCGGCGGAGGCGGGGCCTGCTCGGGAAGGGGCTTGCCGAGGACTTCCAGGATCTTGAACTCCACGCGGCGGTTCTTGGCGCGCCCTCCGGGCGTGTCGTTCTTCGCGAGGGGCCGCGACTCGCCGAAGCCCTGCGCAACCAGGCGCTGGCCGTCGACGCCCTTGCCGACGAGGTAGGCGACCACCGCCTCGGCCCGGCGCTGCGAGAGCTGCAGGTTGAAGTCGTCGGGGCCTTCGCTGTCGGTGTGACCCTCGACGCGCACCTTGGTGAGGTAGCCGTGCTCGGACAGGACCTTGGCGACCGTGTCCAGCAGCGCGAAGGAGTCGTTGGCGATCTTGTCCGCGTCGCGCGCGAAGTTGACCTTCTTCAGGATCTTCAGCTCGCGCTCGGTGAGCTCGATGTCCTTGTCGGCGGTGTCAGGGCACCCGTCGTCGTCCTTCACGCCGTTTTTGACCTCGGGCAGGTCGGGGCACTTGTCGTCCTTGTCGAGGATGCCGTCGCCATCGCGGTCCAGCTCGACGTCCGGGCAGCCGTCGCCGTCCTCGACCCCGTCCTTGTCTTCGGGCTCGTTCGGGCACTTGTCGGCGGTGTCGGGGATCCCGTCCTGGTCGTTGTCGGGGTCGGGGCAGCCGTCTTCGTCCTCGAAGCCGTCCTTGTCCTCGGCCTCGGTCGGGCACTTGTCCTTCGAGTCCGCGAGGCCGTCGCCATCCTTGTCGCCGTCCTTGTCGGCCTCGGGGCAGCCATCCTGGTCCTCGTCGCCGTCCTTGTCCTCGGGCGCGTTCGGGCACTTGTCGGCCGCGTCGGCGATCCCGTCCTTGTCGTTGTCCGGGTCGGGGCAGCCGTCCTGATCCTCGAAGCCGTCCTTGTCCTCGGCCGCGTCCGGGCACTTGTCGTTCGCCGCGAGGATCCCGTCGTGATCGGGGTCTTCGTCGGGCGCCTCGACCACCGCGCTCATCGGGGTCCAGCCGATCCCGACGAAGGCGCGCACGTCGGGCGAGCCGACCGCGTGGAGCACCGTCGCCCCGCCGCCCGCGGTGAGGACCAGGCCGTCGGCGACCACGAGCTCGAGCGCGCCCAGGGCCTCGACGCTGACGTTCGGCGCGTCGTCCAAGGCGCGGGTCGGGTCGTTGGGGTCGATGCCGTCGGCCGTCTGGATCGTGCTCTGCGCGGTGACGAGCAGGCCGAGGTCGGCGACGAGACCGATGCGCGCGCCGAGCGAGACGTGCAGGACGTCGTCGCTGACATAGGTGCCCGCCTGGCGCTTGGGACGCAGCTCGTAGGCGACCGCGAGCGCGATCCGGAAGGCGTCGCGC
>JAEUKJ010000158.1 GCA_016792665.1 Deltaproteobacteria bacterium
ACGCGGCCGAACGCGCCCAAGACGTCGCCCAGCCCAGTCGAAGCGCGACCCGGTGCCGAGGCCGGCAAGGCCATTGGCGAGGTTGTGCCGCACGTGGCGCCGCCAGCGGACCCGCATGATTCGCGCGGTGGCGCGGTGGCCGGCGTGACGGTGGCCGAGGCCGGGCAGCGGGCCAGCGACACCCTCGCCGCGCCGACGCCCAAGGCCGAGGCCGTGCCCGACCGGCAGCTCGAGGAGCGCCAGCCCGCGCGGCCCAAGGTGAAGCTCTCGCTCACGTCGGTGCCCGCCAACGCCGAGGTCTACGAGGGCGATGCCCTCCTCGGGACGACCCCGCTCGAGTTCGAGCGCGAGAAGGATTCCGGGCCCGTCCGGCTCAACTTCAAGCTGCGGGGCTATCGCCCCGAGGTCCTGACGCTGGGCACCGTCCAGGACGTGGCCAAGCGCGTGGACTTGAAGCGCCAAAGTGGCGCGGTCGCCAAGGACCCGAAGGATCCGAAGGACCCCAACGGGCACCCGACGGGGCTCGGCGGCACGTTCTGAGTCCTCGGGCGCGTAGCCGTACCGCCTGAGGGCCTGGCGCGCGGAGCTCGGCTCGGTGGGGCCTGGGTGTGGTCTCGAGCATGGCGCGGTGAGAGGCGTCGTGAGCCGAGTCGTCGCCCCGAAGGTCGGCCGGTGAGGCGCGGGCCGCGCGAGCAGGCCTTGCCACGACGGGCGAAACGTGAAGGATAGGCAGCGTGTGGAAGCGGCTCAAGCGCTGGTGGTCCAAGGACCCCTCGGAAGATGGCTGGCCCGACCCGTCCGAGTCGGAGGGGCCGTCGCTGATGGCGGCTTCGCGTGCGTCCGAGGCGACCGCCGAGGTCGAGCCGGTCGAACAGGTCGAGGATCCGCTGGTCCTCGCCCTCGAGCAGTTCGATAGCGAGCTGGCCGAGCTCGGACCGGAGGCCGCGGTCGCCGGGATCCGTGAGCTGGTGCGCGCGGGACCGACCGACCCCCGGGTGCTGAGACGCGCGGCTGCCCTCCTGCGCGAGCTGGGGGACGAGGCGTTGGCCAGCGGCTTCGAGCAGGCCGCGACGTCGTCCTCGGGGTTGCCGCTCGCCGAGCTCGCCCACACCTTCCTGTCGATGGACGACCCCGAGCTGGCCCTGGCGCTCGGTGATGGCGCGGTCGAGCGGGCGCGCGCGAAGTCGCGGCGCGGAGCAGGCGAGGGGGACGGCGGGCGCGAAGGGCGCCTCGTCGGAGCGCTCGCGCTGTCGCGGATGGGGCTCCATCGCGAGGTCCTCGAGCGGCTGGACCCCGTCATCGACAGTGACCGGGTGGGCCCCGAAGAGCGCGTGCGCTGGGCCCTCGCGTCGATCCTGTTGGGGGACGTCGTGGCCTTCGGGCGCGTGGCGGCGGCTCTGGAGGCGGGGGACGCGGCCGACCGCTGGATCGCCGAGGTGGTCGCGCGTGCGCGGGCCTTTGGCGACGATCACGATTCCGAGGACGACGCCGACGAGCCGGACCCTCAGCACCTCCTCTTCACGCTCTACGGGACCCTCCTCCTGGACGATGCCGGCGAGGGTGAGACGCTCACGCCGGAGCGCGTGGCGCGCTGGATGATGGCGCTCTCGGTGCTGGTGCGGCGGTGGCTTCCCGCCGGCACACGCCCCGTGTGGGTATCGCCGCGCGGCGAGGTCCTCGCGCGCTGGCTGGGGAGCTATCTCGGGTCCGAAGGGGCGATGCCGCTGTCGGCGCGCATTCCGCGGCAGCCCGTGCTGGTCGTCCTGGCCGACGACGCGGACCTGGGCCTCCTCTTCGAGAACCGGGCCTTTGGTGAGGGACCGCTGCCGATCTTCCAGGCGGTCAAGGATCCGACCGAGGTCGGGAGCCCGATCGCCGACGTGGTCGGCGTCTTCCGCGGCGGCGTGGCCTTGCCTCTGGACGGCCTCGAGGCCGAGAAGGTCGCCGATCGCCTGCCTCCGCGCCTGGTCGTGGCGCGCCTCCAGGACGAGGTGAAGCGGGCCGGCAAGGTCCCGAGCGACGAGCTCGAGGGCTTCTTCGGCTGGGCCGAGGCCCGACGCGCCCTGGCCTCGCTGGCGAACCCGCCGGACCCCGACCAACGCATCCCGCTCGACCTGGCGCGCTGACCGTCAGCGAAGGTGGGGACCCGGTCAGTCGCGCGCGAGGAAGGCGATGGTGACGCCGTCGCCGCCTTCGTGACGGCGCCCACGACGGTAGCCCGCGACCTGTGGCGACCGTGACAGCAGCTCGCGGACCTCGTCGCGGAGGGCGCCGGTGCCGTGCCCGTGGATGACCCAGATCGCGTCGATCCCGTCGCGGTAGGCGCGGTCGAGGAGGGGCTCCACGCGCTCGTGGACCTCGTCCCGGCGCGCGCCGCGGAGGTCTGCCGTGATCCCATCGGTGCGCGGCGGGGGGATGCGGGCGTCGTCCTCGGGCAGCTCGACCATGCGCACGGGCTTGCCGCCGCGGGCGGGGTCGGCGGGCCGCTTGGCCTCGGCCTGCGGTCGCGAAGCGGCGGGTTCGAGGCCGCGCACGCGCCCTAGATCCGAGAGGTGGACCTGGGTCTTCATGATGCCGACTGCGACGGTGGCGCGCTCGCCGCGGAGCTCGACGATCTCGCCCAGCTTGTCCAGCGCCCGGACCCACACGGCGAGGCCGGGCCGCGCGTCGGCCGGGGCGAGGTCGCCACCATCCTTGGGGCCGGTCGGGACCGCGGGCTTGGCGGCGCCTTCGGGGTGCTCATCGGGGAGCAGCGCGCGGGCCTCGTCGAGGCGGTCACCGAGGCGCTGGGCCGACCGCTTCTCGTCCTCGGACAGGGACTTGCCGGTGCGCGGGTCCTGGAAGCGATGCGCGCTCTCGACCACGCGCTCGCGGGCCTCGCGGATCTCGGCGAGGAGCTCCTTGATGCGGTCCTTGGCCTCTCGGGCGAGGGCCTCGACCTCGAGCTTCGCCTCGCGCTTGAGGCGGAGGCGCTCGCTGTTCAGGCGCTCGCGCTCCTGGGCGGCGAGGTCGCGCGCCTTGCCGGCCTCGCGCGCGGCATCGTCGGCACGTCGCTCGGCGTCCTCGAGGCGGGCCAGGGCCTCGCCGAGACCCGAGTGCCCACCGGCCACGTCGCGCGCACGCTGGACCAGGTGCGAGGGGAAGCCGAGGCGCAGGGCGACGTCGAAGGGGTTCGAGGAGCCGGGGCGGCCGATGGCGAGCTGGAAGTTCGGGGCCTGGGTCGCGGGGTCGACCCCGACCGAGGCGTTGGCGAAGCGCGGGTCCTCGTAGGCGAGGGTCTTCAGGCGCTCGTAATGGGTCGTCACGAAGCCGCGCGCGCCGCGGTCGGCGAGGCTCTCCAGCACCGCGATGGCCAGGGCCGCGCCCTGCTGGGGCTCGGTGCCGACGATGATCTCGTCCAGGAGGACCAGCGCCCCGGGCTCCGCGGCGTCGAGGATGGTGTGGATGGCCTTCAGGTGGCCCGAGAAGGTCGAGAGGTCACGCTCCAGGTCCTGGGCGTCCCCGATGAGCGCCCAGAGCGACGAAAACGGCGTGATGACGGAGCCTTCCGAGACCGGGATGGGACAGCCCGCCGAGACCATCATCAGCATGGTGCCGACGGTCGAGAGGGTGACCGTCTTGCCGCCGGTGTTGGGCCCGGTGACGACCAGGAAGGCCTGATTCGGCGCGAGCGCGATGTCGTTGGCGACGACCCGCGACCCCTTGAGGAGGAGGTGCGGGTTTCGGGCCTGGCGGAGCTGGATGGTCCCGGCCGCGAGCCCGCCGCGAGGGCGTTGGTCGTCGGTGGCCTGGCCGGGCCGGGCCGCAGGGTTCGCGGGGTCGGCGAGGAGCGGGACCACCGCGTCGAGGTCGGCGGCGAGGCGCGCGCGGGCCTGGAGGGCGTCGAGCTCGATGAGGCTGGTCATGGCCTGGCCGAGGGCGTCGGCCTCGGCGCGGACCCACTCCGAGCGGATCCTGAGGACGCGCTCGACCTCCATGCGGACCGTGGCGTCGGCGACCTTGATGGCGTTGTTGGCTTCGATGAGCTCGCCCGGCTCGACAAAGACCGTCTCGCCCGAGTTCGAGGTGCCGTGGATGATGCCGGGGACCTCGCGCTGGAAGCTCGAGATGACCGGCACGACGTAGCGGTCCTCGCGTTGCGTGTAGAAGCTGTCCTGGAGGACGCCCTCGAGCTCAGGGCGCAGGAGGAAGGTCTCGAGACGCTCCTTCACATTTCGATGGAGTCCGATCAGGCGCGCTCGGGCGGCGGCCAGCTCGGGCGAGGCGTCGTCGCGGATCTCGCCGGCGGCGTCGAAGGTCTCGGAGAGCTCGCGGGCGAGGGTGCCGAGCTCGGGGAGCTGGAGGCCCTTGGCCCCGAGCCGCGGGTGGTGGACCTGGTGGAAGAGGAGGTGGCGACGCACGCCGTGGCAGGCGGTCGCGGTGCGGGCGATGTCGAGGAGCTCGTCTTTCTGGAGGACCGCGCCGCGGCGAGCGCGCATGAGCGCGAGGCTGAGGTCGCGGGTGCCGGACAGCGGCAGGTCGCCGCCCTTGGCGAGGAGCTGGGTGAGCTCGTCGACGGTGGCCAGCACGGACGCAATGGTGTCGGCGTCCGGCAGGAAGCCGAGCTGCATCAGCGCGTCGCGGCCGGGCTCGGTGGCGGCGCGGTCGGCGAGCGCGAGTTGGATGCGGTGCCAGCCGAGCTCGCGAAGATTGTCGTGGGAGACCTGGAGCGTCATGGCGCAGCTCTTAGGCGTGTGGCTCCCTCCGTCGCAAGTCGGAAGCAGACGGCGCGCGCAGGCCTGGGGATTTGTTCAATTGCGGCGGATGCTTGCGATGTGCGTTCCGCCGATAATGTATATTATGTCAACTTTTGTCCCAGCCCTCAGTCCGTCCATGGAGCAACTTGCCGGTCGCTGGACCTCGCGGTAACTTGCGCCGCGTCCGCGCTGGCGGACCGTGTTCTCAAGTCTCGCGCGCCCACGTTTTCGCGCGGCTCCCTCTCGCGGGCAGGCACGTCGATGCCCGCAGTCATGAATGGGTCGAATCCATGCCCTACCTGCGCTACACCCAGGATGATGGCGTTCCCTCGGAAGTGCCGATCGATGCCGAGAACTCCATCGTTCGCATCGGCCGCGCGACCGACTGCCACATCCAGACCAAGAACAACACGGTCTCGCGCAAGCACTGCCAGGTGGTCTTCACCGGTTCGGGCTTCAAGCTCACCGACCTCAAGAGCTCCAACGGCACCTTCTTCAACCGCGAGCGCATCGACGAGCACGACCTGACGCTCGGCGAGACCTTTTTCTGCGGCAACTTCGAGGTCCTCTTCACCGAGCTCACGATGGCCGACGAGGCCGCCGGAGTCGGCGTTGCCGAGGCCGAGGTGGCCGGCGGCGACCTCGACGGGCTCCAGGCGGAGAACGTGGCCCTGCAGGCGCAGCTCGCCGAGCTCGGTGAGCGCGCTCAGGCGGCCGAGGCCCTCCAGGCCGAGAATGCGGCCCTCCAGGCGCAGCTCGCCGAGTATGCGGCGGCGCTCGAGGCGGCCCAGGCCGGCGGCGACGCGTCGGCGTTGAACGAGCAGCTCGCGGCGGCCAACCAGGCCTTCGCGGACTCCGAGGCGGCGCGGGCGCAGGAGGCCGAGGCCTACCAGGCGATGGAGGCCCAGCTCGCCGAGTACCAGGCGGCGGTGGAGGCGCACGTCGCCAACGCGGCAGAGCTCCAGGCCGCGCTGGAGGCGGCGCAGGCGGCCGGTGGTGGTGGCGACGTCGAGGCGTTGCAGGCGGCGCTGGCGGAGGCGAATCAGGCCATCGAGCAGTGGCAGGCGCATGCGGGCGAGCTCGAGGCGGCAAGGGCCCAGGAGGCCGAGAGCTATCAGGCGCAGATCGCCGAGCTCGAGGCCCAGCTCCAGGGCGCGGGCGATAGCGGCGCGCTGGACCAGGCGCGGCAGGACCTCGCAGACGCGAACGCGGAGATCCAGGCCCTCGAAGAGGTGCGACAGCAGGAGAAGGCCCAGCTCGAGGGCGACCTCGAAGCGGTGCGCCAGCAGTTGGCGGACCAGGGTGCCGAGCTGGAGGCGCTGCGCGCCAGCGCTGGGACGGGCTCGGTCGATGAGGCCGAGGTCGCCGAGCTGCGCTCCGCGCTGGATGCGTGGCGTGCCGACTCCGAGGCGGTTCGGGCACAGCTGGACGAGCTCACCGTCGAGCTGACGGCGGCGCTCGCCGACAACCAGCAGAAGACCGCGGACCTCGAGGCGCTGCGAAGCGAGCTCGAGGCGGCCAAGGCTGGCGCGGGTGCCAGCGACGAGGCGGCTCAGAAGTTGGCCGAGGTCGAGTCCCAGAAGGCCGAGGCCGAGGCCAAGGTCGCCGAGGCCGAGGCGAAGGTGGCCGAGGCCGAGGCGAAGGTGGCCGACCTCGAAGGCCGGTTGCTCGATGCCGAGGACGCGCTGCACGAGGCCAAGGGCAAGGCCAAGGCGGCCAACGACGAGCTCGAGCGCTTCGACCAGGACCTCTTGAAGGTGGAGCAGGAGCGCGACCACGCGAAGAAGCGGGTGCGCGAGCTCGAGGAGGAGGTCGCTGCTTCGGTGCCGGCCGACGAGCTCGAGTCGGTGCGCGACGAGCTGAAGGCGCTGCGCAAGGAGGCCGGTGGGCTCGAGGCCTCGCTGGAAGAGGCTCAGGCGCGGGTGGCCGAGCTGGAGGGCAAGGCCGGCGGGAGCGACGCGCGCGTCGTGGAGCTGGAGACCGAGCTGGACGCGGCCAAGACCCGTGCCAGCGAGCTCGAGGCTGCGAATGCTGAGCTGGAGGCCAAGGCCGCCGAGCTGGAGGCCAAGGCCGCCGAGCTGGAGGCCAAGGCCCAGGGCCTGGAAGATGCGGCCGGTGCGGCGGCCGGTGAGGCGCTGCGCGAGGCCGAGGCGGCGCTGCAGGCCAAGAGCGACGCGCTTGCCGAGCTGGAGGCGCAGCTGCGTGGGGTCGAGTCCAAGCTGGCCTCGACCGAGGCGCTGGTCGAGGAACTCCAAGGCGAGCTGGCGGGCGCGAAGCTGGCCGGCGACGAGGCCGTGGGCCTGAGGGCCGAGGTCGACAAGCTCACCGCCGAAGTCGCCGAGGAGCGAGCCGCGGTCGAGCGTTACGAGGTGCGGGTGGAGCGGCTGCGCGACGAGCTCGCGGTGGCCCAGAGCGCGGGTGGCGAGAGCGAGGCCTTGCGCGAGGAGGTCGAGCAGGCCAAGGCGAAGGTGACGCGCCACGAGGCGCTCATCGAGTCGCTGCAGGGCGAGCTGGCCGAGGCGAAGCTGGCGGGCGGCGAATCCGCCGAGCTCGCGGCCGAGGTGACGAAGCTGCGAGGCGAGCTGGAAGAGGCGCGCAGCGTGGTCGAGCGCCTCGAGGTCCGCGAGGAGCGGCTGCGCGAGGAGCTCGCGGCGGCGCTGAGCGCGGGCGGAGACAGCGAGGCTTTGCGCGACGAGGCCGAGCAGGCCAAGGCGAAGGTGACGCGCTACGAGGAGCTCATCGAGTCGCTGCAGGGCGAGCTGGCCGAGGCGCAGCTCGCGGCGGGCGAGCAGGCGCGCAACGCGGCCGGCGCTGGCGAAGAGGCACAGCGGGTGCGCGCCGAGCTCGAGGAGGCCCAGGCAGAGGTGGCGCGCCTGACGCGTCAGGTCGAGCGCCTCCAGGAGAAGGCGCTGGAGCTCGAGGGCGCGGCCGGCGACGGCGCGTCTTCGGCGACGGAGCTCGCGGCGGCACGCGACGAGCTCTACACGATGAACGAGAAGGTCGTGACGTTGGAGGGAGACCTCCGGCACGCGACCGGGCGGAGCGCGGAGCTCGAGGGCGAGCTGGAGGTGGCGCGGGCCGAGCTCGAGCGCGTGCGGCGCGAGTTCGAGGAGGCGCACGACGCGGTCCAGGGCGCGCGGGCCGAAGCGACTCAGGCGACCGAGCTGGTCTATGCGGCCGAGGAGGCCAAGGCTCAGCTCGAGACCGAGCTGCGCGGGGCGCTGGCCGAGGCGCGCGCTGGGTTGGCGGCGGCCGAGCGAGAGGCGGACGAGAAGGTCGCGTCGGCCGAGGGGCGCGTGGCGTCGCTCGAGGCCGAGCTCGCGGCGGCGCGGGCCGGGGCTGGCGATGCGGGCGCGGTGGCGGCCGAGCTGGCGCGGGTCGAGGCCGAGCTGAGGCAGACCGAGGCCGAGGCCAAGGCGGCCCGACGCGAGGCGGACGAGGCGCGCGCGGCGGCGGATCAGAAAGACGAGGCGCTCGCGGAGGCGCGGTCGGCGGCAGGTCGGGCCGAGCGGCTCGAGGGCGAGCTGGCCGAGCTGCAGGGAGCCTTGGACGGTGCGCGCGACAAGATCGCGGCGTTGGCCGAGGAGGTCGACGAGGCCAAGCGTGGCGCTGGTGACGCGGCTGGGCATGAGAAGGCCCTGGCGGAAGCCGTCGACGCGCTCGAGATGGAGCGCGGGCGGGTCAAGGAGCTCGAGCGCGAGCTGGCCGAGGCCAAGGCGGCGGCTCAGGGAGGCGGCGATACGGCGCGCCTCGAGGAGCTCGAAGAGACCGTGCGCGGCCTCGAGAAGAGCCTGGCCAAGTCGGAGTCGAACGCGACCGATCTCGCCGACGAGGCCGACCGCCTGAGGGACGAGTTGGCCGCGGCCAAGAAGGCGCAGGCGAGCGCGGTCTCGAGCGACGACCTCGATGCGGCCAAGGAAGAGCTCGATCGGGCGACGCAGAAGCTCGATCGGCTGCGCGAGCAGCTCGATGAAGAGCGCGAGAAGGTCAAGCGGCTCAATGACGAGCTGGCCGCCGCCAAGAAGGCGGCCCCGAGCGCGGGTGGCGGGACCGAGGAGCTCAAGGGTGAGCTGGACCTCGTCTACCAGGACATCAACTCGATCACGCGTGACTGGCGTAACAACGTGGAATCTCTTGGAGATCTCGTGACCGAGGTGCAGGGCGCCGCAGGAAATGGCAAAGCAGAATCGACGTTCGAGCAGATCAGTGAGATCCTCTCGACGATGAACGACGCCTCCAGCGGCATGAAGCAGGCGCTCAAGCAGATGCGTAGTCTGCTCTCCGGAGAGGATTGAGCCCATGACGAATCCGAGTTCCCCCCTCCCCGCCCTTCTTCCGGACGAGGACCAGCAGGTCACGATCGTGTCAGTCCGAGATGGCAACATCTCGGTCCTGCCGGCGCGCGTCCTCGTGACGCGGCCCCACAAGATCGCGCTCTCGCTCGAGGCGCCGTCGGCCGAGGCCCAGCGCTGGACGGACGGTCAGTCGCTGACCCTGCTCTACACGCACGGTGAGCACATCATGCGGCTCCGTGCGGAGCTGCGCGAGCGCGTGGCCGACGACCGGGTCACCGTCGAGCCGATCGGTGAGGCCAAGGAAGGCGATCGACGCGACTTCCGACGCGCCGATCTCGAGGCGCGGATCCGCATCCGCAAGTGCCCGTCGCGTGACACGGCCGAGGCCCGTGAGCGTCAGCTCGCGACGCCGCTGCCCGAGGAGTCACCCGAGTTCGAGATCCAGAGCGTCAACCTCTCGGGCTCCGGCGTGAGCTTCGAGGCCAACGAGCCCTTCGAGCTCGATGACCTGGTCGACATCCGGGTCGTGCTCGAGATGCGACCGCGCCGCATCGTCTCGATGATCGGGCGCGTCGTCCGCCACGTGCGCCCGGACCTGCCGAAGCCCATCGTCGCGGTGCGCTTCGCCGAGCTGTCCGAGGCCGACCAGGACGCAGTGATCTACAGCGTCTTCGCCGCGCACTTCGCGACGGTGGGGCTCGGCAACGAGCTGACCCTCGACGACGTCGACTCGCCGTAAGGCCGCATCAGTCTTGGAGTCCTGCGGGCCCGGCCCATGGGGCTTGCGGCGTCTCTCAGTGGATCGATCTCCCCCTGCCCTGCATGCAAGGCAGAGGGGATCTGCGCCCAGACTCAGAGGTCGTCTTTCTGGGGCTCCGGCGGGGCGACCGGGTCGGGCTTCGGCGCGGGCGGCACCTTGTCGGGGGCCGGCTCCGGGTTCGTCGACTTCTCGAAGGTGACCGAGCGCGTCGCGACCAGGTACACCTCGCGGCCCTTGCGCTTCTTCTTGAACTCCTTCTGGAGGAGGTCGACGGTCGTCGGCTGGAGGCCGGGCTGGTTCGGGACCAGGGTCACGGCGTTGCGCTCGATGGTGGTCGAGAGCCCCTTCACGATGACGACCTTGCCCTTGTTCTCGAACTCGATGTTCTCCCAGTCCTCGCCGTTGACGATGACCTTCACGTACTCGGCGTTCTTGAGGGTGGCGTGGAGCTCACCATCGACCGTGTCGGCCGTCTGGGCGGCCGCGGTGAGCGGAGCTCCGACGACAAAGAGTGCGGTGAGCGCGAGGAAGGCAGCTTTCATTGGGGGACTCCTGACTTGAGGGAGCAGGCGGGGCCGGCGGTTCACGCTGGCGCCAGCGGCGCGGGATCCTAGCAGCGTCTTGAAAAAGTCCAAGCCCCAGCTCGAGTCCCGTCGCTGATCAGCGTCGAAGGCCTGGTGGGCCAGGCTGCCCGACGGCCTGATCACGGCTGAAGGCCTGGTCGAGCCAGGCTGCCCGTCGCCGGTCGGCGGCCGATCGCATGTTGGTGCGCGGCGGGGACCGAAACCCGCCACGCGATCGGGTCATGCCCGGACGACCCGCTGTCCGCCGATCCAGGTCTCCGCGATCGGGCGATGCCCGAGCCCATAGAGCAGGTCCTGCCAACGGGCGCCGCGCGCGACGCACAGGTCGGCTGGGCCGCCCGCGACCAAAGAGCCCGTCCCATCCTCGAGCCCGAGCGCGCGCGCTGCCTCGGCGGTGAGGCCGCGCAGGGCCTCGAACGGGGTGAGCCCGTACCAGGTGCAACCCAGCGTGGCGACCAGCCAGGGGTCGAAGGTCGGGCTGGACCCGGGGTTGAGATCGGTCGCCAGGGCCATCGGGACGCCACGGGCGCGCAGGCGCGAGACCGGTGGGCGCGCGGCATCGCCGAGGAAGAGGGACGCGCTCGGGAGGAGCACAGCGACCGTGCCTGCCGCGGCCATGGCGTCGATGCCGGCGTCGTCGAGTTGCTCGAGATGCTCGAGAGACCGAGCGCCAAGGGCTGCGGCCCGGCTTGCAAAGCCGGTCGCGCTGCGCTGATCGACGTGCGCCTTGATGGCCAGGCCGTGAGCGCGCGCAGCGGACAGGAGCTCGTCCGCCTCGTGCGGGGCGAAGGCACCCTCCTCGCAGAACACATCGACGTCGTCGGCGAGGCCCTCCGAGACCGCCAGGGCCATGAGCTCGCTGAGCGCCGCGATGCCTGCAGGCCGGTCGGTCGCGTAGGCCTCCGGCATGAGGTGGAAGAGCAGGGTCGCGCGCACGCGCTGCGGTCCAGCACGCCCCAGCGCGCGGATGACGCCGAGCTGGCGGAGCTCGGTCGCGACGTCGAGGCCGTAGCCCGACTTGATCTCGACCGTGGTGACCCCGGCCTCGAGCAGCGAGGTGAGGCGCGGCCGAGCTCCTTCGAAGAGTGCCTCGAAGCTCGCGGCCCGCGTGGCTCGGACGGTCGTGCGGATGCCGCCGCCCCGACGCGCGATGCTCTCGTAGGTCTCGCCGCGACACCGCGCCTCGAAGTCGCTCGCACGATCGCCAGCGAAGACCAGGTGGGTGTGGGGGTCGACCAGCCCAGGCAAGACGACACGCCCGCCGAGATCCTGGGTCGCGATCCCAGCGAGCTCGCGCGGGAGGTCGCCGCGCGGGCCGAGCCAGTGAACGCGCCCGGCGTCGATGACGAGAGCGGCGTCCGTGACGAGGCCGAGCGGATCCGATGCGTCGCGAGGACCGCGCGGCATCGTCAAGAGCTCCGAGATGCCGGTCAGGCAGAGCATGGTCCCCTACCCTCGCGGCAGCGATGCGCGGCGCGAGACACGCCGCTCGGACGGCCCATCAGCCTGGCTCAGGGGAGGCCTTCGACGACCTGGGGAAGGCTCTTGGCCGCGCCGATCCACTCGGCGATGAGCGCCTCGCGCGGGGTGACCATCGAGATCTTCTGGGCCAGGTTCGTGCTCGAGACCTTGGCGAAGAGCGCCGACGACGAGGCCTGCGCGAGCTGCTTGGCGTGCATCACGCCGGAGGCGTTCAGGAGCCGGACCATGCTCGGCCCGATTCCGTCGATGCGCAGGAGGTCCACCTGTGCGGCCATGGCAGTGAGGCGCGCGACCGAGAGGCCGGTCGCCTTCGCGAGCTTCTGGCGCTTGGCCGGCGTCGAGACCTGGTCCAACAACGCCAGCGTCGTCGAGACCCCGGCCTTCTCGAGGGCAGCCGTCTCCTCCGGCGAGATGAAGTTGTCGACGGGGAGGCGATAGTGGCTCGCCTGCGCCGCGATCGGCGCAGCGACGAGGGTGGACATTCCGATGAGGGCTGCGACGAGTCTGCCTTTCATGTCACCTTCCGTGGGGTTTGCGATGGCGGCCTCACGACGCGAGGCCCAACGGCACGATCAATTGCCGGTCTCGATGGCCGGATTGGTGGGGAACGAGAAGCCGATGGAGAGACCGAAGAGCCAGTTCTGCCCGAAGGTCGCCTCGGGCACCGAGCCGTCACGGCTCGAAGCGAGGGCGCGATTGATGAAGTAGTCCTTGATGTCGACGCCGATGCTGAGCCAACGGCTCGGGAAGATCCTGACCCCGACGCCGAACATTGGCGACAACGAGGCCGAATCATCGATGCGGTCCCCGCCGGCCACCATCGCCACGCCGATGCCGACGTCGATGTGGAGGTCGACCCGAACCAGCGCATCCGAAAAGAGAATCGCCTTGCCGGACAGCGGCACGAGCTCGAGCACCGCGTTCGCCAGGA
>JAEUKJ010000165.1 GCA_016792665.1 Deltaproteobacteria bacterium
TCCGGACTCCGACCTCGGTCCCCAGCTCGCGGCGGGCGAGGCCGACACCTCGGGCGAGACGCAAGCCGCGGCGCGCTTCGTCGACAACGCGGTCATCGGGGCGCGCAGCGGGACCGCGCTCACGGTGAACCTCGCGACGACGCCGCTCGGGCTCGGCGCCGAGAGACGATCCAGGTTCCCTCAGCTGAAGCAGCCCTTGCAGCGCGTCGTGGTCGCGGCCGCCCCTCACATGGAGCGGCTCGTGACGAGCGGCCTCCTCGACGCAGTCATCACCTGCGTCGACGAGCGGGGGCGTGCCGGGCTCCTGCGACTGCGCCTCGACGACGGCCCGACCGGACCGGCCTTGACCGTGAGCGGGGCCCCGCGCGAGCTGACGACCTGCATCGCGCAAGAGCCCTTCGATGCGGCCGCCTGGACGGGGATCTCCGGACGCTTCGCGCTCTCGATCGAAGACGGCCCACCCCCGCGCGCAAAGGTCCCTCCTGGGAAGCGCGCGCCCCAACGCTAAGGCGATCGCGCCGGCTCAGCGTGCGAACCCCCAGCGCGCGTATCGACGCCCCAGCGCTTCGGGGGACGCGTCGAGCACGCCCAGATCCCAGAGGCGCACCGTGCCGTCCCAGCTCGCGGACACCAGCGTCTCTCCGCCGGGCAGGGCCTCGACGAACGCCGTGCGCTCGGCATGAGCGTGTGCACGCGCGAGCAGCTCGCCACTCTCGAGGGACCAGACGACGACGGTGCCATCGACGAGGCCGCCCGCGACGCGCTGCCCATCGTCCAACATCGCGAGGTCGACGACGCGGGCCCCGACCTCGGCCAGCGGCCGCTCGAGGCCGGTGCGCGCATCGAGCACGTGGGCGCCCGAGACCCGTGCGAGCACGATCGTCTCGCCGTCCGGGCCGATGTCGCCCGCGAAGGCCGGCCCTCGCGTCGCGACGCGTCGGAAGCGCGGGCCCGCGGCGTCCTTCGCCGACTCGGGTCCGGCGTCGAGGATGGTCACCGCGGCGCTCGCCTCGGGCACGAAGACGGCGTGTGCCCCGCCCGGGCTGGTCGCCGCGTCGACGAAGGCATCGGCGCGGAGCTCGGGCGGGTCCGTGCGACACGCGAGGCACCCGTAGAGGGTCGAGCCCTTGTCGTAGGCGACCCCCACGATGAGGCCACCCGCGAGCGCGAGCGCGCGCCGAAAGGCCGTGCCCTCGGCGCGGGTGCCGGGGTCGCGCTCTCGCCAGGTCTCGGCCTCGAGCGTGACGAGGCCCGCGGTGAGCATCCAGGTCCCGACCACCTCACGACCGTCGAGGCTCCACGCGACCGGCTTGACGAGCTCGTGCCGCGGCTGCGGGGACGCCACGCGGCGACCGCCCGGCGCGACGACATGGAGGTGCCCGTCGGCCGCCGAGGCCGCGAGCAGGCGCCCGTCAGGGGAAGGCACGGCGCCCGTGAGCCCGCCGCCTTGGGCCAGCACGATCCGATGTGGGAGCCACGAAGGCGGTGGCGTCCAGATCGTCAGGTGCGCGTCACCGAGCGTGAGGATGCGACCAGCCCCATCGCGCGCCAGCCCGCGCGTGGCAGTACCGACGGGCAGGCTCCCCAGGTCGTCGCCGTCGAGCGACACGACCTGCACGGACCCATCGGCCAGCACCGCGAACAAGACCTCGTCCATCGTGAGGCGCGTGACCGCGCCGGGCAGCGTGCGCCTCCACTGAGCTCGGACCCGGTCGCCATCCAACGTCGCCAGGTCGGCCAGGCCGAGGTGCCCGCGCAGGTCGCCCCAGGCGAGGCCGCTGGCCCCGAGCGCCATGGTGGTCGGCCCCTCCAGAGCGGGATCGGCGCCGGGATCCGAGAACGCGACGGACTGCGTCGGCACCTCGCCGAGCGGCCCCGCGAGGAGCCGCCCATCACTGCAGGCAACGACCCAGCGGCGCTCGTCGTCCGAGACCGCGAGCGCGTTGATGCGGCCCTGACACGGGCCAACGAAGTCGAGGACCCGCGGATCGCCCGGGCCGGGTTCCACGAAGAGCTTCTCGGCGTTGAAGGCGACCACCCGCGTTCGCGTCCGGGCGAGCTCGCTCGGGGACCAGGGCCGCGATGCCCCGAGAGATGCCCCGTCGGCGAGCGCCAGACGCACGAGCACGGTATTCTCGAACGCAGCCGCACCCGCGCGCGTCGGGCCCTCGGCCACGACCAACACGACATTGCCGGCCTCGGCCAGGATGTGCCCGTGCGCGGCCGTGCTGGCGCGGGTCCATGCGAGACGCAGACCGTCGGGGGCGAGCTCCCACACGCTCGCCTGCCCCGCGCCGAGACAGAGGAGCCAACGCCCGCTGGGCTCGAGACGCGGCAGCGCGCAGTCGCTCGGCAGCTCGAGCGTGTCCACGCGGGTCGCGGCCGCATACCGCGCCATGAGCACGCCGCGCGCGTTGGCCCGCGCCGACGCCCCACGCGTCGAGGCCGGCGCGTCGACCTCCAACGCGCCGAGCGCACTGTCCTCGGCCTCGGGCAAGCGACCCGCCTGGAAGTGCGCGACGGCCTGGTCGGAGAGCAGGCTGGCCAGCGCCTCCGACGCGCGGTCGCGCTCGGCCACGAGTCGCACGCGCCCCATCACGAGCACCACGCCGAGCACGATGAGCGCCACCGCCCCCACGATGAGCGGCACGCGCCACGCTCGCGCAAGACGCGCGATGAGGGCACTGAGCGGGTAGTCATAGGCCGCGACGCGGCGCCCATCGAGGTAGCGCGCGAGGTCGTCGGCCAGCGCGCGCGCGGACTGTCGCGACTCCGGATCGGGCACGAGGCATCGCGCGATGAGCGCCACGAGCTCGGGGGGCGGTGCGGCTCGGCCGCGCGACCGTGAGCGCCGCTGGAGATCGGCGAGCGTCGTGGCCAGCGCCTCGGGCTCGGGTGCCCGCCCCAGTACGAGCTCGAGCAGCGTGACGCCGAGGCTCCAGACGTCGGACCGATCGGTGACCGGCTCGCCGCGCGCCTGCTCGGGGCTCATGTAGGCGCTGGTCCCGACGGGCCCCGGGTCGATGTGTCCGATCGGGACGGCGAGCCCCCAGTCCATGACCTGCACCTCGCCGAACGCGCCGACCATCACGTTCTGCGGCTTCACGTCGCGATGCACGACGCCCTGGTGGTGGGCATAGGCCAGGGCCTCGGTGGCCGTGAGCACCACGCGTAGGAGCCCGAGGCGCCCTTCGAGGCTCGGCCGGTCGCGGATCTCGTCGGCCAGCGAGCGCCCGCGCACGAGCCGCATGACATAGAACGGCGAGCCATCGGCGGCCTTGCCCGCGTCGTGCACCGCCACGATGGCCGGGTGCTCGAGGCCCGCCGTGATGCGCGCCTCGGCCGCGAGCCGGGCCATCGCCCCCGGGCTGCCGGCGCGGTCGGGGCGGATCACCTTGAGCGCCACGTCGCGTCCGAGCACGCGGTCGTGCGCCGCGAGCACGTGCCCCATGCCGCCCTGGCCGAGGAGCCCAGCGACGAGGTAGCGCTCGTGGGTGCTCACGACCGCGGGCTCGACCGCTTCGCTCGCGTCGCCATGCATGCTGTCGCCCGAGCCATCGACCGAGCCTCCAGCAGCGACGCCTCTGGGCGGCGTGCTCAAGAGACAAGGCCTGGCGGAGCAGGCTGCCCAACGGACCTCAGCACGCGTCGACGACCTGGTCGCTCGCGTGGAGGACGAGCTCCACGACACCGGTGCCCAGGGGGCGGACCAGGTCGGGGCGCACCCCGCCCTCGCGCAGCTTTTGCCGCAGCCGCACCATCACCACGTCGAAGTTCTTGCGCAGCACCTCGCGGTCGGCGCCCGGCCAGACCTCGCCCGCGACGACCTCCCACTTCGCCGTGCCGCCCATCATGACCAGCTCGGACACGAGGTTCGCCGGCTTGCCCGACAGGGTCACGGTCAGCGCGCCGCCGCGCCGGATGTGCACGACATCGTAGCGCGCCTCGATGACCAGCGGCTCCACCTCGAGGACCGAGCCGACCGTGGTCGCCCCACCCGCCCCTTCGAGCGACAAGAGCGAGGTCGTGAGCGCGACCCCATCGACCGTGAAGCAGTCGCCGTCGCGCAGCGGACGTGGCGCCTCCTCACCGGCCAGGCGCAGGCTCCACTCGACCCCGTTCGACCAGATCCAGGCGGCCGCGTCCTCGCGAAAGTGCGGCCAGAGCTGGAGCCGCGGACGCGTGAGGAGCGAGCTCGACGCGGCCAGGGCCTGGCGCGCGAGCCCGTCGCCCTGGAGCGCGAGCATGGCCCGCGGCAGGTGCACCGCGACCACCCGCAGGGTGTGCCGCGGGGTGAGCTGGATGTCGGTGTCCGGGCTCAGCCCGACGTCCTTCACGAGCTGCCCACCGACCGCGAGGCGACCGCGCAGGGCGAGCATGCGGAAGGCGCCGCCCCTCAAGCTCACCAGCGCGTGCGCTTCGCTCACCGCGGCGTCGTCGAGGTACACGTCCGAGCTCACGAGGCGTCCGACGATCGCCCCGGGACCG
>JAEUKJ010000228.1 GCA_016792665.1 Deltaproteobacteria bacterium
CTGGGCCGCGCATGAGCGGGGTCAGCACCATGCCGATCGGGCCGGGCCAGACCGAGCCGAAGGCGTGGCCCCCGATCGTCCGATAGACCGGGCAGGCGTTGAGGCACGCGCCGCAGCGGATGCAGGCCAGAGCGGCGCGGACCGTGTCGGAGGCGAGGACGCGGGAGCGGCCGTTGTCGACGAGCACGAGGTGGACCTCGCGCGCAGGGTCGGATGGGGCCGGGTCGGAGCTGATAGGACTCGCGCGGAAAGGACCGGCGACGAACGACGTGTAGACCGTCAGCGGCTGACCGGTGGCCGAGCGCGCCAGCAGCTCCAGGAAGACCCCGAGCTGGGCGAGGGTGGGGACGACCTTCTCGATGCCGGTCACCGCGATGTGCGCGCGGCCGGCGAGCGCGGAGAGGCGGCCGTTGCCCTCGTTCGTGCAGAGCACGATCTCGCCGGTCTCGGCGACCAGGAAGTTCGCGCCGGTGATGCCGACGTGGGCGTCTCGGAAGGCGGCGCGCAGGTGGTGGCGGGCGTGCTTGGTGAGGGTCGTCGGGTCGGGCGGGAGGATGGTCGGAGGCGCGTCGGGGGCGGCGCCGAGGCGGACGAGGGCGCGGGCCGCGGCCTGGCGATCCTTGTGGATCATCGGCGTCACGAGGTGGCTCGGGGCGTCGTCGTCGAGCTGGAGGACCAGCTCGCCGAGGTCGGTCTCGAGGGCGTCGTGGCCTGCGGAGAGCAGCGCGTCGAGGAGCTGGATCTCCTCGGTGACCATCGACTTGGCCTTGACGATGCGGCGCGGCACGTCGGGCGGTAGATCGGCGGTCGTCTTGGCGATGAGGTCGAGGACGATGGCGCGCGCTTGAGCGGCGTCGGCGGCGACGTGCAGGTGGAGGCCATGGGCCTCGGCCTGCTGCGCGAAGGCCGCGAGGTGGTGGTCGAGGGCACCCAGCGTCTGCCGGCGGATCTCGCCAGCGAGCGCGCGGAGGGCGTGGCGGTCGTCGCCGAAGGCGGCGGTCAGGGATGACTCGCGGGTGCCGTCCTTCAGGCGGGTCGTCGCGGGGACGAACCGGGCGAGGTCGCGGTCGGCCAGCGCCGCGTCGATGCGCGGGGCCATCCGGAAGGGCGAGGCCGGGCGGGTCTGGCCGGGTGGGGCGAGGCCCGCGGCGCCGCCAGGGAAGAGGAGATCGGCCGGGCGCGAGCTGCGCGGGATGGGAGGCATGTCAGGGCGTCACGGCTACGTTGGGGACGAGGTGGGGGCGACGCGGCATGAGGCCGAGGCCCTCGGCCAGGAGCTCTGCCAGGTGCACGACGGGGAGCTTCGGGGCGAGGCTCCGGAGGTGGAGGCGACAGCCGCTGTCGTTGGCGATGAGCGCGCGCGCCTGGGTGGCGTCGACGTGGGTGAGCTTGTCGCGGCCAAGGGCGGTGGAGACCTCGGGGAAGCGCGTCGCGAAAGCGCCGCCGAAGCCGCAGCACTGGGAGGCGTGCGGCAGCGGCAGGACGGTGAGGTCGGTCACGCGGGCGAGCAGCGCGGGCACCGGGTCGGGGCCGAGGTCGCGACCGTGGCAGCTCGGGTGGTAGGTGACGGTGCCGGCCCAGCGCACCGTGCTGGCGTCGAAGCCGCGCTCGAGGAGGAAGGCGCCGAGCTCGCGGACCTTTGCGCCCAGCGCAACAATCGCGTCCGGACGGCCTTTCGTGAGGTCGAGAGTGCGGTCGTCGGGAGGAGGGCGCGATGAGGAGGCCGGGCGAGGGCGTGATGGGGTGGCCGGGGCCAAAAGGGTCGGCGCGTGGCAGGAGACCATCGCGGCGCACGAGGCCGAGGGGGTGACGACCCAGTCGTAGCGCGCGAAGACCGAGGCCATGCGGCGCGCGAGGGCGGCGGCCGAGGCGAGGTCGCCGGTGGTGCGGAAGGGCTGGCCGCAGCAGGTCTGGGCGCGTGGGTAGGCGACGTCCAGGCCGAGGTGGCGGAGGACGAGCAGGGTCGCTTCGACGGGGCGGGCGTCGAAGTGCTCGGCCAGGCAGGGGACGAAGAGGCCGACCTTCATGCGGGGCGCGGGCGCGGGCGCGAGGCGAGGGTGTCGTTGGTGACCGCGACCGCGAGGTGGGCGAGGAAGGGCATGAGGATGGAGCCCGTCTCGAGGGTGACGAGGCCAAAGCCGATGCCGGTGAAGATGGTGCCGAGGACCTCGCCCGCGAACTTGTCGAGGTGGACAAAGACGTAGGCCATGGTCGTCACCGCGAGGGCGACCTCGGGGCCGAGCAGCGGGGTCAGGCCGAGCAGCATGAAGCCGCGGAAGAAGAGCTCGTAGGCGAGGAGGAAGGCGGCCCAGGCGCCGGCGTTCCACGCCGCGATGCGGGGCGTGAAGGGGAGGCGGACCTCGGGGTAGGCCTGGCGGTGCGCGGGGCCGCGCGACGAGAGGGCGATGACTGGCAGGAAGACGGCGAGTGCCACGCCGGTCCATAGGAGGGACTGGTCGAGGTGGTCGAGGTTCAGGCCCAGGGCGTGAAGGCCGGCGGGGGTGCTGAGCGCCATCGGCACGGCGGGCAGGAGGCCCAGGAGGACGACGCCGAGGGCCTTTCGGAACCACGAGGTGATGGTGCTGAGGGCGTCGCTCGACGAGAGGGCGGGGCGGGTGGCCGCGGGGCGCTCGAGGGTGGCGAGGCGGGCGGCGAAGAGGCGGGAGACCGAGGGCTTGGAGATCGCCAGGTGGTAGGCGAGGTACAAGGTCGTCGCGCCCGCCAGCAGGGCCACTGTGCGGAGTGAGCTTTCAGCCATGGCGCGGAATGACTATCATGCCGCCGCGCGGGCGCACAGGGCGCGTGCGAGAGTGACGGAGGCAGGGATGCGCAGTGGGCTCGGAAGGTGGGGGATCGGGGCCGCGCTGGCGGGGCTCCTGGGGCCCGTCGGGATGATGGGGGTTGGGTCGGCGGGGTGTGGCGAGAGCGCCGAGCCCGCGGACACGACGAGCCCGGACACGACCAGCCCGGACACCGTCGCGGACACGACGACGGCGGACACGAGCGGGCCCGATGGGGCCGACGTGGCGGACACTGCGGGCGTGGACACGGCCGACGCGACGAGCGAACCGGGTGACACGGTCGCGCCGAGTGACGCGGACACGCAGGTCGACGCGGGCGACACGGTCGCGCCGCCGAACAAGCTCGGCGCGGTGCACACGTTCGTCATCGAGCCCATCACGGTCCAGTCGGGACAAGAGCGTCAGGTGTGCCGCACGGTGAATGTGCCGGCGGGGGCGGCGCTGGACATCGTGCGCTTCGAGTCGCGCATGCGCGGCATCTCGCACCACTTCAACCTGTACAAGGTCATCGATGACTCGGCGATGAAGCCGGTCACCGAGAGCGAGTACGAGGTCCACGACTGTGCGCCGGCGGCCGAGCAGCTGCGCGGCGACGCGGCCTACATCTATGGGTCGGCGACGCCCGATCGCGTGATGGAGACGCCGTCGGGGGTGGCCTTCCACCTCGAGCCGGGGCAGCGCCTCATCCTCGAGTACCACGCGATCAACTACACGACCGAGCCCATCGTCGCGAATGTGGAGATCGACCTCATTGCGGCCGCGCCCGAGGTCGTCATCGAGCACTACGCCGACATCATGTGGTTTGCGAACTGGGGCTTCGCGCTGCCGCCGGGCAAGGAGACCTCCGACACGGCGAAGTGCTCGGTGCCCTATGACGTCGAGGTCTTCGGGCTCATGAGCCACTTCCACGAGCTCGGGACGGGCTTCACCATCGACGCGATCCGCGGCGGCCAGAGCACCCAGGTGTACGAAGACGACGACTGGAAGCACCCGGCCTACGAGGCGTTCATGCCGCCGATGCTGCTGGCCGCGGGCGACGCGCTGCAGTGGACCTGCACCTGGAACAACACACGCGAGACGTGGACCTACCCGAACAAGGGCTCGAAAGACGAGATGTGCATGGTGTTCGCGGCGGCGTACCCGAAGAACACGAAGTCGGCCGCGCCGATCCAGTGCAACCTCTTGTTCTGATCAACGCCGCAGGCCTGGCGGAGCCAGGCTGCCCTCGGCTGATCGGGCTGAGACTCAGGCGCGCCCGAGGCTGAGCGCGAGCAGGGCCTCGGCGTAAGCGTGGCCGGTGCCGGGGCCTGCGCTCGCGTCGGTCGCGAGGAAGGTGCCGAGCACCGTGAAGGGCTTCGCGTAGAGGCCGAGGCGCGTGGCGGCGGCCGCGGGCAGGGCCGGCTCGTCGCGACGCAGGGACTGGAGGGCATCGGGGTCGGGCGCGGTCTCGGTGGCGCGCCAGATCGCGAGCCAAGCTTCGAGGGCACTCAGCCTGTCGAGGTCCTTGCGCGAGGGGTCGCGCGCGAGCTCGAGGAGATCCTCGTGCAGCGCAAAGCCTGCGGTGGGGGAGGCGCGGAGGGCCGAGATGAGCGGCGGGGCACGGCGCTCGTCGTGGAGGGCGCGGCGCGCGGCACGGATGAGCTCTTCGGGAGGGGCCTCGACTTCGAGCGCGGTCGTGACGACGGCGTAGAGGCGTGGCGGCGTGTCGTCGCTCGCGGCCTCGGCCTCGACCTTGCGCAACAGGGCCGCGAGGATGTTGGCGGCGGCGCTGTCCTGGCCGGTCGCGAGGAGGTCGCTGGCGGCGGCGAGGCGATTGTCCGGGTGATGGGGGTCGCTCGCGGGGGCCTCGTCGACGGACGCGGTGGCGCGGGCTCCGGGCGGGGACCCATCGGCCGAGGCGGCCGCGAGGCGGAGCTTGAGGAGCGGGTCGGGACGCAGCCGATAGAGGAGGGCGGCAGCGGTGCGCAGGCTCGGATCGCGGAGGGCGAGCTCGTCGTCCATGCGCGGGTCGGCGAGGTGCTCGGCGAGCGACGAGCGCTCTGAAGAGGTCAGCGCGTCGGCCAGGCGCACCGCGTGGGCCGCCGCTTCGAGCGAGGCCGCCGAGGGTGCGGCGAGGGCGAGGGCGAGGGTGGTCGCGGCGGCGGCGCGGCGATCGCCGAGGACGAGCAGGGCCGCGGCGTCACCGAGATCCTGGCCGACGAGCGGCGCGCGGGGAGCGAGGTGCGCGGCCTCGGCGAGGCGGACGGCACGGGGCGCGAAGCCGCTGCGCGGGAGCTCGAGGGCCGGGAGTGGAGGCAGGGCGAGCGACGCGGCGGTGAGCTCGAAGGCCTCGCGCACGGACCGCGAGGTGGCGAGGTCGCGCTCGTCGACAGGGGTCGAAGGCGGAGTCGCGAGCCAGCGCGCGATCGGACCGAGCTCGGACGCGAGGGCAGGGCGGCGGGACAGAGCGAGCTCGGCGTCGAGCACCGCGGCGCGGTCCTGCGTGACGACGAGCCACTGGGCGCCATGGGGCAAGCGCTGGGCGTCGGCGAGTGCGGTCAGGGCCAAGGCCGCGGCGCGCTGTCGAGCGTGCTCGAGGGGGGCCTTGCCAAGGGCGCCGTGGGTCTCGGCTAGCGTCGTCAGGACTGTGTCGAGCGCCGCGACCAGGGCCTCGGGCGCGCCGGCGTGGCGGGTCATGAGCTGATCGGCTGCGAGGCGGAAGCGCGCGAGCCGGACGTCGTGCCCCTGGGTCTCGAGCCGATCACACAGGGCGCGCGCGCGGGCGGCCTCGCCCGGAACGCGGAGGAAGAGCTCGAGGGCGGCGGCGGCGCGGTCGGGATCGGACGCGGGGTC
>JAEUKJ010000238.1 GCA_016792665.1 Deltaproteobacteria bacterium
AAGCGCGTGAAGCTCGAGGCGCCGTAGTTGCGCTCCGAGAAGGTCGCATCCTGCTTGCGCATGCGGTCCTTCAAGACCGACGCGCGGAACTCGGGGCCGACCTCCTCCACGATGCGCTCCAGCGCACGCTTCAAGCGCCCCTCGCCTTCCTCGACCGAGAAGCCGGCGACGCGCTGGCCGACCAGGGTCTCGTAGTAGACGAACTCGTGACACTGCTTGACGAGCACCGGCGAGGCCGCGGTGCGGGCCGAGATGCCGATGATGCGCTTGCCGTGGTCGCGAAGCCGGTTGGCGAGGATGCCGAAGTCGGAGTCGCCCGAGATGATGCAGAAGGTCTCGATGAGGGGGCGCGTGTAGAGGATCTCCATCGCGTCGACGCAGATCGCGGTGTCGGTGCGGTTCTTGTCGCTGGCGCCGTAGGTCGGCAGGAAGACCATCTGCACGCCCTCGTCCAGGAACTGCCGCTGCTGCCGCCGATAGCGCCCCCAGTCCGCATAGGCGCGCAGGATCATGACCTCGCCGCGCTCGCCGAGGAAGCGCGTGACGGCGTGCACGTCGAGCTCGCCCTGGATGCCGAGCAAGATGTTCTCGACGTCGAAGAAGAGGGCGATGCCGCCAAGGTCTTCGCTGGAATCGGCCACACGGGAACGCGACTGGGACTCGAGAAGACGCTGCATGGCGCAGTATCTACTTCCCCGGCGGGCTCCCCGGCAACCGATGGCGGCTTCGCAAGGCCCTTTTCAGGACCTTGCCCGAGGGACCGAGCGGCAGCTCGGCCTCAGTAAAGAATGATGTCGGCACCTTGTACGCGGCCAGACGCGCGGACGACCAGGCGGTCAGTTCGACCGGGTCCATCGTTTCGAAGGGACGCGGCACGACGTGCGCGACGACCTCCTCGCCGAGGTGCGGGTGCGGCCGCCCGACCACCGCCGCCGCGGCGACCTGGGGATGGCTCGCCAGGACCGCCTCGACCTCGGCCGGATGGATCGTGTGGCCCCCACGCAAGATGATGTCCTTCAGGCGGTCGACCAGGCGCAGGCTCTCGCCCTCCCACGTGCCCAGATCGCCGGTCGCGAGCCACCCGTCGGGCATCGCCGCGGCGCTTGCCTCGGGCTCGTCGAGATAGCCGGACATGAGGTTCGGCCCGCGGACCAGGACCTCGCCGCTCGCCGGGTCGAGGCGCACCTCGACGCCCGGGACGGGCCGCCCCACAGTGCCCAGCGCGCGCGGCGACGGCGGCGCATCCAACGTCGAGAAGCTCGCCTCGGTGAGCCCATAGCCCTGCCGCACATCGCACCCGAGCCGCGCCTCCGCCTCGAGCGCCAACGCATCGGGCAGCGGCGCCCCGGCGGAGAGCACCCACGCCAAGGCCCCTGGCGGCGCGCCCTCGACCGCGACCCACGCCGACAACATCGTCGGCACCACCGGCGCCCAGGTGATGCGCTCGGCCGCGAGGATCTCCAGCGTCGCATGCGCCGAGAAGCGCGTGACGACGTGCACCTCGGCCCCCGCGAGGAGCGGCGCCAGGAACGCCATGCGACACCCGAACGAGTGCGCCAGCGGCAGGGTCGCCAACACGCGGTCGGTGCGGCCGAGCCCGAGCACCGCGTGCGGCCCGTCGGCCAGGGTCATGAGATGGCTCGCGAGCGCCTCGGCCGAGATGACGACCGCGCGCGGCTGCCCGGTCGTGCCCGACGTCTGGAGCAACAGCTGCGGCGCGGCGGGCGCGACCTCGACGGGCTCGGCCAGCGGGGCATCATCCATGATGGCAGACAGCGACCAGCACGCGACCGCCGCGCCTTCCCCGAACGGCACGAGCTCGAGCGACCGGTCGCTCAGCACCAGATCGATGCCGAAGCGTGCCAGCCGCGCCAACAGATCGGCCCGCGGCGTCCCCGCATACAAGGGCACCACCGCCACGCCCGCGTAGATCGCCCCCAACAAGGCCACCGCAAGCGGCAGCCCATTGTCAGCGGCGATGGCCACGCGCCGATGCGCGACGAGGCGAGCGGCCCACTGGCGCGCCCGCCGATCGAGCTCGCCTGCCGTCAGGCGAACAGGCGACGTCGCGGCATGGACGACCAGGGCGATCCGCTCGGGCTCGGTGGTGAGCCGCGTGTGGATCGCCCGGCCGAGCGAGCTCATCCCGCCTTGACCTGGAACAGCGTCGGCCTGGGCTTGGCCGTCGCGGCCTGAGGCGTGCCGCGCGTGTGCAGCGACGCGAGGTGCTTCGCGAGCCGCTCCTCGGGCTGGTGCTTCCTGTGCTCCCACCAGCGCTTGAGGCCGGTGATGGGGTGACGCAGCGCGCCCGCGAGCTCGGCGATGTCGGCCGCGCTCGAGCCGTGACGATGCGGCGGGTGGAAGAGCGGGTGCGAGATCAGTGGCACTTTCGCGACGAATTTCTGCATCTCGGGAAGTGACATGCCGTAGGCCTCGAGGACCTCGTCGAGCTCGCGCTGCGCCGCCTTGCGGGCCTTGAAGAGCATCATCTGCACGCGCGAGTACACGTTGACCGCACCGTCGCCGGTGGTCTCGATGGGCAGGAAGATGGCCTCGGGGTAGAGTTCGGTGATGGCACTCTGGACGCCGTCGCTCACGCCCGAGCTCGGCATGCAGCCGAACGGCTTCACCGACAGGGTCATGTTCACCTTGGCGTGCAGCACGTTCAGGATGTTCTTGGCGACCTCCAGGTGGGCCTCACCGCCGCGTACGTCGTGGTTGTAGAAGTCCTTGGCGACGCGCGCGACCTCCTCCATGTCGGGCAGCGTGTAGCCATGCAGCCCGATGAGGTTGGCGAAGCCCTGGAAGAGCACGCGCAGCGCCTTGTCGGCGAGGTACGTCATGCGGATCTTCTTGGCCGGGTCCTTGCCGGCCAGGCCCTTCCGCGCGGCGTCGTCCTTCTTCAGGTTCATGCGGTGGCGCGTGTCGCGGCGCGCCTCCCACACCATAAACAGGATCCAGGCGGTGATGAGCTGGATGTCGACCTCGGCGCCCTCGTCCTGGAGGAAGCGCTGCAGATGATAGTTGCCGTCCCCCTCGGTGGTCATCGCCCAGAACTCGCCGATGATGCCGACCTTCGGGCGCGGCCGCAGCTTGTCGAGCTTCACGGCGGCAAAGAGGCGACGCACCTTCCACATCGCGACAATCAGGTTCGACTGGTCGACGAAGGCCTTGTAGAGCAGCGCCTTGGCGGCCTCCAGCGCGGTGTCGGTGGCGCCCGCCTCGACCTCGAAGGGGCGCAGCCGATAGGCGACCGCGTTCAGCACGTCGCCGATGAGCAGCGCCTTGGCGATGGCCCAGAAGAACGGCGGGCCCATGACGAGCCCGTCCGAGAGCGACTCGTCACCGCTGGCCTGCTTGATGCCGCCGGCCATCTGGAAGAGCAGCACGCGGAAGCCCTCGAAGCCCGCGTCGCGCAAGGCCTTGCGATACTCGGTGACGTACATGCCGAAGCGGCACGGGCCGCACGAGCCGGCGGTCAGGAAGACGTAATCGTCGATGATCTGCTTCGTCGTCAGGCCGTCGCGATCGCGCAGCTCGATGAGGTATTTGACGAGATTTCCGACGGTGAAATAGGTCGGGTTGCACTGGCCGCGGTTGCCGAACTCCTTGCCGATGCGCAAGGACGTCGTGTCGGGGCAGTCCATCGCGATGACGCGATAGCCGGTGCCGGTGAGCGCGCCCGAGACGAGCAGATCCTGCGCGAGGGTCAGGCCCGAGACGAGCAGCGTCGTCTTGGACTTGGTCGCGGTCTTGGGATCATGGAAGCGCTGCTCGCGATATTGCGGGCGCGCCTCGAACGCGGATTTCTCGGCGACGGCCGCGGGCTTTTCGCCGAGCCCCATGCGCTGCCGCTCTTCGGCTTCGAAGCGTGCGAGCTCGGCGTCGATGTCGATCTCGAATTCAGTCGAGGAACCGTGGGGCGTGAGGTCGTCGTTCATGCAGCGACTCCATTTCGCTTGGACAGGGAGAGGGACTGGACCGAGAGGAGCCCGGCCGGGACGTGGAGGTGGCGGTCGGCCTTCTTGGCCTCGTAGGCGCGCATGCGGGCCATCGCATCCTGGAGCTGGGCCTCGAGCGCGGGGTCG
>JAEUKJ010000265.1 GCA_016792665.1 Deltaproteobacteria bacterium
GCCCCGGTTGCTGCGGGGCTCGCGGCGACCTACGTCACGAACAACACGGTGACCGCGGGCAGCGGCGCTGCGGGCACGGGTGGGCCGGGCGGAACGAGCCTCGGCAACGTCGGCCCGAGCGGCGGGGCCGGCCTCCTTCGCACGACGAGCTACTGACTCGGGGCACGCTCTTCGAGGGCGCACTCGAATCCGCCGTTCGAGTTGAGCGATAGGATGACTTCGCGGCACTCGGTTGCACTGGTCAGCGTCAGGTCGAAACCCGCCGGGCCCTCGCAGTGCTGGAGCGTGACAATGATCGCTCGCGAATCTCGATCACGCCCAATTCCGTAGGCCCGTCCGTGGTGACCCAGATACCAGTCCAGTGTCCCATTCATGTCGAAGCGTCCAATGCTGCTGCCAATCCGTCCCACATATGGGTTCACGTCGCCGATGACATTCGACGCAATGACACCGTCTCGCCCATCTTCGAGCAGCGCGCGCTCCGCGTATCGCGCGCTGAAGAGCACGCCGTCCCCGTCACTCTCGAGCGCGACCACGGAACTCCCGTCTTTGTGGAGCGGTACGATAGCGCGGACCCACGCGAGATGGCCGTCGGGATTGTACATCACCAGGAAGCCATCCCCAGACGAGCCGACCTCGGGGCGATCGAGGCTATAGAGGCCACTGGCGACATACCGCCGAGAACTCGCCCCGGTTCCGAAGGTCGCCTCACGGACGTGCATCTCGCCACCGACTGCGACATGACCTGAGGGTAGCATCTGAATTCTGCCGGCATCCAAGGAGCGAAAGTCGAGGTCCGGACTTCGGTAGAGCGCCTCCATCCAAAGGAGTGTGCCATCGACGTCGAGTCTCGCCACCGCATTGATACCCGGACCCTCGAGGGCGAGGCTCTTGCCCTTGCTCTTGACTGACAAGTTCCCATCCGCACGGAGATACAGCGCTACACCTTGCTGGTCGGCGGCGAGGCTCAGCACGGTCCCCTGGTACTCCGCGGCCCAGGCGAGGTCGCCATCCGCGTTCATCGTCACGATGTGCGTCGACGTATAGCCAACGAGGTGCCCCTGCGGGTCGCGACGGAATGCCGGTGCGATGACTCGCCGAGCATCCACGACGACACCATCCGTAGAGACCCTGAAGACGCAGTGGTCCCGCTCGGCAGGTGATTCGGGGAACTCGACTTCGTGAACACCGATGGTGACCTCCGCGCCGCACGATGAACCGAGCAAGGCGGTTCCGTCGGGGTCGAGGTCGATCAACCATGGGCCTTGGTTCGTGGCCCACATTGTCGAGTTGCCACGCCTCTCGATGGCCATCACCCCGAGAAAGCCCGCGTCGTAGGAGATTGCTGCCGCATCAATGAGGAGTCGCGTCCCCGGTCCAGGAAGGTTGCCGCGGAGCGGATAGATCCAGTCGTAGCCGATGTCGCTCCGAAGGCGGCCCGGCGCGCACTGTCCCGCGGAGCACATGTCGTTCTCGGTGCAGGCGTCGTGGTCATCGCAGGGCGTCCCCGTCTGGGAGGTCCATGCGGTCCCGCTGACGCACGACTCGCAGCGGTTCGATGGGTTGAAGTCGCCGGGGTCGAAGCACTGCCCGCCGATCTCGCAAGCCGAGCCCGGACACTGCGCGACCGAGACCTCGGTGTCTCCCCCGGCGTCGATGTCGGCCCGCGTTTCGGCATCGTCGGCGGTGTCGGACCCGACGTCGGCGGTGTCCTGGGCGACGTCGCCGACCGGATCTGGAAAGCAGGCAGACAGTCCGATAGACCAAGAAAGCAAGGCTAGCGAGGCGCATTGGCAACGCATGGTGAGGCTCCTCCCAGGGCCCGACCTTGCCACGTCACCTCACACATGTGAAGGCCCACGAAGCTCTTCGCGGACCAGGTGACGGTATGCCCGTTGCTTCACCGGACGAAGCGGCTGAGGCTCGGAGGCGCGACCTCGGGCGGGACCTGGGCTTCGGGGACAGGGGTCGCGGCGACCGACGCGAGTGGCACCACGCCGGCCCAGGTCGCGCGATAGGGGCTGTCCGGCGCGAGGTCCTCGGGCGCGTCACCGGGCGGGCCGGTCCGGACCTTCACCGAGCCTTCGGCGATCTCCAGGGCCAGGATGGCGGTCGCGCGCAGCTCCTTGTCGTGGGGCGGTCGCACCTCGGCCGAGCGCCCCCGCACGACGTGGTCGACGATGACCCGCGAGGCGAGCGCCTTCTCGGTCGGATCGGTGACGACGCGCGCGCACCCGAGCAACACCACCGAGCGATAGTTGGCCGAGTGATAGAAGGCCGAGCGCGCGAGCACGAGCCCGTCGACCAGCGTCACCGTGAAGCAGAGCGGCACGCCCGCGCCCAGGACCTGCATCATGCGCGAGGCCTGCGAGCCATGCACATACACGGTGTCGTCGCGCCGCCCGTAGACCGTCGGGATGACCATCGGGCCCTGCTCGGTGGCAAAGCCCACGTGCGCCACGAAGGCCTCGTCGAGGATGGCGTAGGCCGTCGCGCGGTCGAAGCTGCCGCGCTCGGGATGGCGGCGCAGCGCGGTGCGCTCGGTGGCGGTGAGCTGGCCGAGGGCGTCGAGGGGGACCGTGGGGTCTGCGGAGATCGACATGAAAGCCTCACGAGAAAGGCGCGCCCGCGCTCGGCATGCCGCGGCAGGCACGCTCGTAGGGATAGCCGCTCACTGGACTAGCCAGAAGGTCCAGTTCAGAGAATTCTGCTAGTCCAGTCGCACGCCTCGCGCGCGTCGATGCTAAGGTGGTTCGCGATGAAAGGCGCTCGCCCCCTCTCCCGCTGGCAGCTCACCGTAGATCTCACCGACGGCGAGGGCCCCGTCTACCTCGCCATCGCGCAGGCACTGAGCGACGCCATCCGCGCGGGCCGCCTCGCCCCGGAAGAGCGCCTCCCCGGCGCGCGCAGCCTGGCCGCCGAGCTCGGCGTGCACCGCAACACCATCGTCGCGGCCTACGACGAGCTCGTGGCCCAGGGCTGGCTCGAGGCGCTGCCCGCGCGCGGGACCTTCGTGGCGGCGCGGGCGCCGACCGTCCTCGAGGGGAGAGGCGGCTCGCGCTCGACCCCGCGGCGGGCCATCCCACTCGCGCTGCCCGACCTGTCCCTCGGTCCGAACGAGCGCGAGCCTGGACCGGTGCGACGGCGTGGACTCATCGCCATGGACGGAGGCACGCCCGACCTGCGCCTGGCGCCCACCACGGCCATGGCGCGCGCCTACCGTCGGGCCGTGCGCAGCCCCGAGCACCTGGCCTACGGCGACGCGCGCGGCCACCCGCGACTCCGCGCGGCCCTTGCGACCATGCTCGCGCAGGCCCGCGGGCTCGCGGTGGACGCCAACGGGCTGCTCGTCACGCGCGGCAGCCAGAGCGCGCTGGACCTCGTGGCGCGCGCCCTGGTCCGCCCCGGCGATCGCGTCGCGGTCGAGGCCCTCGGCTACGCGCCGGCCCGCGCGGTCTTCCGGATGGCAGGCGCGACGCTGGTGCCGATCCCGGTGGATGCCCACGGCCTCGACGTCGAGGCCCTCGGCCGCGCCCTGGCCGACGGCCCCATCCGCGCGGTCTACCTCACGCCCCACCACCACTACCCGACCACCGTGACACTGTCGCCGTGGCGCCGCGAGGAGCTCCTCCGCCTCGCCGCGCGCGCCCGCCCGCCGATGGTCCTCATCGAGGACGACTACGACCACGAGTTCCACTACCGCGGCCGCCCCATCGTGCCACTGAAGGCGCGCGACCCGCACGGCCTCGTCGTCTACGTCGGGACCCTCTCGAAGCTGCTCGCACCAGGCCTCAGGCTGGGCTACGCCGTCGCCCCACCCGAGCTCGCCGCGGCCATGCTCACCATCCGCGAGCTCAGCGACCGCCAGGGCGACCCGGCCATCGAGGCCGCCGTCGCCGAGCTGTTCGAGGACGGCGAGCTGCAACGCCACGCGCGGCGCATGAAGAAGGCCTATGCCGAGCGCCGCGACGTCCTGCTCACGGCCCTCGCGGACGAGCTCGGCGACGTCCTGGACGTCACGCCCTCGGCCGGCGGCATGGCGCTGTGGACCACCGTGCGCTCACCCTGGGCGGCCCACACCGAGGCCTGGGCAGCGCGCGCCGTGGAGCTCGGCGTGCGCGTCGCCACCGGGCGCGAGTTCGGCCTCGACGGCGCGCCCCTGCCCCACTTCCGCATCGGCTTCGCCATGGCCAGCCCCGACGAGCTGCGCCTCGGCGTGAAGCGCCTGCGACGGGCCCTGGCTTACTTCGATACTCATCGAAGATAGACAGGCATCGAAGTATAAGTTAGACGTCCATCGAAGAATGCCGACGGCGGGCGAACCTCTCGATCCGCTGTGCCGGCACTCCAAGGAGTGGACCATGAAGACCGAAGAGCTCGATACCCTTGTGCAATTCTTGAAGGGTCTGGCCGACCCGAGCCGGCTGCGCTTGCTGGGCCTCCTCGCCAACGGCGAGCAGAGCGTCAGCGCCCTGGCGGAGGCGCTGGCCCTGAAAGAGCCGACCGTCTCGCATCACCTGGCGCGCTTGCACGCCATCGGTCTCGTGAGCTTTCGGGCCGCGGGCACGACCCGCTTCTACGCCCTCGAGAGCGACGCCCTGCACCGCGTCAGCAAGGACCTGTTCACGGTCGCCAAGGTGGCCTCGATCGCCGACAACGTGGCCGCCGAGCAGTGGGAGCGAAAGGTCCTGGAGACCTACTTCGAGGGCGAGCGCCTGACCTCGATCCCGACGACGCGCAAGAAGCGCAACGTGATCCTCGACTACCTCGCAACCCACTTCATCCCGGGCGAGCGCTACCCCGAGGCCAAGGTCAACGCCGTCATCAAGCGCCATCACGACGACACGGCGACACTCCGCCGCGAGCTGACGATGACGGGCCTCATGGCGCGCGAAGGCGGCGTCTACTGGCGCACCGACAAGGCCAAGGCGACCTGACACGCGGGGGCTCAGCCCTCGCGCGGGGCGCGGAAGATGCGTTTCCTGCGAGCACGCGAGCCTGGACTCAGCCCTCGCGCGGGGCGCGGAAGATGCGTTTCCTGCGGGCGAGGAAGCGGGCGTGGGCCTGGGCCTTGGCGAGGTCTTCGGCGACCTGGCGCGGCGGGTTCAGGGGACGCTGCTCGGTGTGGTGCTCGTCGAGGTCGCCCGGGCTCGCCCCGAGCTCGAAGAGGGCGACCTCTCGGTTGCCGCGATCACCAAGCCTGAGCGGCACGACCGCGGCCCCGATGCCGGCCCCGACGTAGACCGCGCCGTGGTCTGCGCGGACCTCGGCCTTCCGGGCCCCGTAGAGGCCGTGGATGTAGCGGTGGCCGCCGATCTTGCCGAGGGTCAGCTCGTTCAAGCGCGCGACCGTGAGCTGGCCGCCGTGGGTGTGGCCGGACAGGACGAAGGGGACGCCGGCCGCCCAGAGGCCGTCGGCTTCCTCGGCGATGTGCGAGAGGCCGAGCGTCGGCAGCTTGCGCGAGGCGCCGCGCAAGGCCTTGGTGCGGTCGGCGTGGCCGGTATAGGCGTCGTCCAGGCCGACGATCTGGAGCTTCTGCCCGCGGACATCGATGACCGTGCTCTGGTTGGACAAGAGCTCGACCCCGCCGCGCTTCAAGGCCGTCTTCACGCCCTGGGCCCCGGCCCAGTAGTCGTGGTTGCCGAGCACGGCGAAGACCGGCGCGTCGATGCGCTTCATAAGCGCCGTGAGGTCTTCGAGGAAGGCGTGAGAATGACACACGAAGTCGCCAGTGATGACGACCAGGTCGGGGCGCTCGCGCAGCGCGATCTCGATGGCCGCGAGCTGCACCTTCATCGGGGTCACGAGGCCGACGTGGAGGTCGGTCAGGTGGGCGACGCGGATCGGCGAGGCCAGGGCGTCCGAGTAGAGGGCACTCCCAGCGAAGCGCCTCAGCCTGATTCCGTGTCGCTCCGTGGTGGTTCCCATCATCGTGTCGATCGCCGCCGTCCGTCGTGATCTCGAAAGGCCCCGAGAGAACTCGCCAGGCCCGCCGACTCCCCCGTGGTGGAGTCTAGTCACCGCCATCGACCGTCGCGAGGGCGGAGACGAGGAAATCCCCACGGACTGAAACTCGGGAGGCCCCCAGGGCGTTCACCGCGCGCCACGGTATTGCAGCGGCGGCGCGAGGAAGACGCGACGTTGACTGAACGCATTTTCAGTGTCACTTTGGCGCGATGGAACCCGATCGCCCGCTCTCGACGCGCGCCGCGCTGCGCCAGGTGATGAACCCGCCGAACCCTTGGATCTCGACCGTGGTCGAACATCTCGGCCCGCCGCCCGAGGCCGCGCTCGAGGTCTTCTTCGACAGCTCGAGGCAAGCGCTCTCGAAGAACGACAGCCCCGACATCCCCTTCACGTGGAGCGTGAACCCCTACCGCGGCTGCTACCACGGCTGCGCCTATTGCTACGCGCGCCCGACGCACCAGTACCTCGACTTCGGGGCGGGCACCGACTTCGAGCGCAAGCTCGTCGTGAAGCGCGAGGTCGCGACGCTGTTGCGCGACGCCTTCGAGCACCCGCGCTGGCGCGGCGAGCTGGTCGTCTTCTCGGGCAACACCGACTGCTACCAGCCGCTCGAGGCGACCTGGCAGCTCACGCGCCAGTGCCTGCAAGTGTGCCTGGCGTATCGGAATCCGGTCGGCATCATCACGAAGTCGACCCTCATCGAGCGCGACCTCGAGCTCTTGAGCGAGCTCGCGCGCGAGACCTTCCTGACGGTGACCGTGAGCTTGCCGTTCCGGGACGCCGACGTGGCGCGCGCGATGGAGCCGTACGTGCCCACGCCCGAGCGTCGCCTGAAGACGATCGAGCGGCTCGCCAAGGCCGGCATCGCGGTCGGCATCAACGTGGCGCCGCTCATCCCGGGCTTGAACGATCAAGACGTCGAGCGCGTGCTCGGCGACGCGCGGTCCGCGGGCGCGGTCTACGCGAACCGGACCATGCTGCGCCTGCCGGGCCCGGTGAAAGAGGTCTTCGAGCATCGCCTGCGGATGCTCCTGCCGCTGCGCGCCGACAAGGTCATGAACCAGATCCGCGAAGCGCGCGATGGGCAGCTCAACGAGTCGCGCTTTGGCGACCGCATGCGCGGCAGCGGGCCGCGCTGGCGCATGATCGACGACCTCTTCAAGAGCGCGTGGACGCGCTATGGCTACAGCCCGATGCCCGAGCCGCCCCCGCTGGGGCAGGTCCCCTTCCGACGCCCGGAGCGTCCGCGCGCCCAGCTCGAGCTGTTCGGCTGAGGTTTCCGGCTCTAGCGACGGGCCCGGTCGGCCTGGTCGAGGGCGAGTGTGAGGCGGTCACGCGCCTCGCTGGAGAGGGACACGCCGTAGGGGTTCTTCAGCTCGCCTTCGGCCTCGGCGAGGCGCCCGAGCCGGATGAGCGAGAGGATGCGGACCTCGTCGATGGCCGGCCCGCGCGTGGCGCGCTGCGCCCAGTCGAGGGCCTCCCCCCAGTCTTCGAGGGCGGCGCTGGAGAGGGCGAGCATGGTGTGGACGACCTCGAGCTGGTCGGCCTGGACGTTGCGCTCGCTGCGCGCCTGGTAGGCGAGGCGGCGTGCCTCGTGCGGGTCACCCGCGGCGAAGGCGGCGCGCGCGGCCTTGATGAGGTCGTCGACCAGCTCGCTCTTGACGCGCACGGCGATCGGCGAGCCCGACGAGAGGTAGCGCAGGTTCTCGAAGAGGAGGAGCGCCGCCAGGATCCCCAGGAAGAGCCAGTGGTTGAGGATGGCCCAGAACGCCACGGCAGCGGCCAGCGAGACGCCGGTGAAGTGCACGATGCGCTCGGCCTTGGGGATCGGCTTGACGAAGCGGAGCATCGCCAACCGGAAGAGCTGCCCGCCATCCAACGGAAAGAGGGGCAGCAGGTTCAGGAGGTTCATCCAGAAGCCGATGAGGATGGCGTAGTCGAAGAAGTAGGCGGCGAAGGCCGAGCCGCCCGAGCCGCCGACCCCCATGGGCGGGAGCATGCCCTGGACGAGCCAGGCGATCAGCGCGAAGGCGAGGCCAGAGAGCGGCCCCGCGAGGATGATGAAGACGTCGTCGCGGTTGGTGCGCGCGGGCTGGTGCGCGCAGAGGCCGCCGAAGCCGTGCAGCAGGATCTGCGGCGAGAGGCGTAGGCGGCGCGCGACGAGCGCGTGTCCGAACTCGTGGACCAGGACCGACACCGTCAGCGCGACCAGGAAGCCGCCGATGGAGGGCAGGCCGTTGCCACGCATCGAGAACGCGTAGTAGGCGACGATGATGATGAAGGTCAGCGAAGCCCGGACCGGGATGCCGACGAGCGTGAAGAGATGGATGCCTCCCATGGTGCTCCGCAAGTGGCACACCGACCGCGCTACCGGCAAGGGCGACCGCACGAATGGCTCGCCCGCGCGGAAATTACACGCGGTTACAAAGTAAGATGTCGCGGCTCTGGAGATTGGTGCGCCTCTGTTAGAGACGATGCCGATTAGGCGGGGGCGCCATGCACACCAAAGAGAACCACCGCGCTCGGAGCGCCAGGCGAACCTGGCCGCCGGAGAGCCGAGATGAGCGGAGCGACGTCTTTGACGACGCCCCCATCGGGCTCGTGCGGGTCGCGCGCGGGCAGGTGCAGCTGAACCTCGAAGGGCAGCGCCTCCTCGAGCTCTTCGACACCGCGGTGCCGTCCTTCGCGATGTGGCTCGATGCGTTCTTCGGGGCCGAGGTCGACCGGGGTCGTGCGCTGCTGGACGCCGATCGCCGCGCCGGCACCTCGCGCGAGCACGAGACCGAGGTCCAGACGACCAGCGGGGTGAAGCGCATCGCGTGGCGCGTGCGCGAGAACCCTCGACCTGGCGCCGACTTTCCGGCTCCCAGCCTCGAGCAGGCGAGCCTGACCTGGACGCTGCGCGAGGTCGAGGCGACCGTCGACGCGGTCTCGCACGACGCGACGAGCGAGCGGCCCTCGCCCGTCGGAGGCCTGCGCCGCGACCGCAACCTGCGCGCGCGGGGGCGCGGCTCGCGACACCTCGGCACGACGGCGCGACTGCATGCGCTGAGGCCGCGCTGTGTGGACGAGGCGGCGCTCCTGGCCGAGGCGACCGAGGTCATCGCGCAGGCGTGGGACGCGGTCGCGGTGTGCGTGATGCGGCTCGACCCGGGCAGCGAGGTGCTCGCGTGCTCGCGGCGCGAGGGAGGCTGCGAGGCGGCCCACTGTCGGCAGGCAAACCTTGCCGGGCTCGAGAGTGGGCGGGGTCCGAGCGGACCGTCGTCGGTCGGGCGGGCGATCGTGATGACCGGAGTGTCGGGGACGCCGAGCGTGAGCCTGACCCTGGAGCTGGCCGACGAGCAGCGGATGTTGCTGTCGATCGAGGGGCCTTTCGCGTCGCGGCCCGTGGACGAGCGCGCGGCGATCTTGCGCGAGGACCTGGCCGAGCTCGAGGAGGTCGGCCGCGTGCTGGTCGACATCATCGACGCCGAGCGGACCAACCAGCGGCTGCGCGAGCGGGACTCGGAGCTGCGGTCGATCTTCGCGGCGCTCTCGGACATGGTCACGGTGGTCGATGCGGCCGGCACCATCCTGAGCTTCCACGGCGGCCAGGGGCCGAGCCAGCGGCGCAGCCACCCGCTGGTCGGGCGTCCGCTGACGGCGTTGATGCCGTCGCAGGTCGCGGCGCTGGCCATCGCTGCGACGCGTCGGGCCATCGCGACGCTGGAGGTCCAGGAGCTCACGTACGCGGTCGATGGGCGTCACTACTTCGCGCGCGGCATGGCCTTTGGCGAGCCCGCGCGGGTGCTCTGGCTCGCGCGGGAGGTGACCGACGAGCGCCGGATGCAGGACCGCCTGCTCGCGGTGCAGCGCTACGAAGGGCTCGCGATCTTCACGAGCGCGCTGGCGCACGACTTCTCCAACCTGATCACCGGGGTCCTCGGCAATGCCGAGCTCGCGCGTGAGGAGGTCGAGCCGACCTCGACCGCGGCCGAGGCGCTCAACGACGCGATCCACGCGGCGCGACGCGCCTCGGAGCTCTGCCACCAGCTCGCCGAGATGAGCGGCCAGGCGCACCTGCGGCTGGGCTTCATCAACGTGAGCGAGCTGGCCGAGGAGATGTTGGTGGTGCTGCGGACCTCGATCGACCAGACCGTCGAGGTCGTTCGCGATGTGCTGCCACCGGAGGCGACGCCCTTGGCGATCGGCGACCCGACCCAGGTCCGACAGGTGATCTTGAACCTGCTGATCAACGCCAAGAACGCGCTCGACGTGTGCGGCGGCCGCGTCACGGTGCGCACCGGGATCGACGGCGGCGCGGTCTTCGTGGAGGTCGGCGACGACGGCCGCGACCTCGGCCCCGAGGCGCGCGACTTCGGCTTCACACCCGGGTCGTCTGGCCGCCTCGACGCGCGCCGGCTGGGGCTGGCCGCGGCCGCGGGGATCGTCGGCGCCCACGGCGGCGCGCTCGTGGTCGAGAGCGAGCCAGGCGGCGGCACGACCGTGAGGTTCACCCTGCCGACCGAGGCCGAGGCGGGCAGCGCATAGCGGCTGGCTCGCGGCCTCCGAGGCGGGCAGCAACGTAGCGGCGGCGAACCCGCAGGGCTCGGCGAGCGCCTCTTTGGCGGAAAAGTCGAAGTCGACCATGACATCGAACGGGCCCGTGGAGTTGCGTTTGTGATGGTAACGCGGGCCCGACCTTGGCGGATCGCGCCTCGGCGCGTGCGCGCGCGCGGGTCGATTCGGACGAGAGTTCGAGAAAGCCGAAGTCGCTCGCCTTGACGAAGTCGTGAATGCTGGTGGATCTGACGGATGCGCATCGCACCGGGCGGCGGGCGCCCCCCCTGAACGAGGTATCTCTTGCCGCAACTGACGGAGTCACTCGAGGAAGTCCGCGCCGAGCGCGACTTCTACGGAAGCCTGCTCGAGCTGGCGGCCGAGGAGGACCCCAAGCGTCTGGTCGACGAGGCCTTGAGGCTGGTGCTCGGCCGCTCCGAGGCGGCGCGCGCCTACCTTCGGCTGGGCAATGAGGAGATCGGCTTCGCGACCCACGCGGGCTTCGACGACAGCGAGCTCGCGGAGGTGCGCGCCGCACTCTCGACGACGATCATCAACGAGACGCTGAGCCGCGGCCAGACCGTCGAGACCGTGTCCGCCTTGTCGGACGAGCGCTTTCGCGAGGCCGCCTCGGTGCGCGCGAACCGCATCGAAGCGGCGCTGTGCGTGCCGGTCGGGACCCCACCCGTCGGCGTCATCTACCTTCAGGGGCACGCGGCCGGGCAGCGCTTCCCCGAGCAGGCGCGCCTCTGGGCCGAGCGCTTCGGCCGCCAGCTCGCCCCGGTCGCGCGACGGCTCGTGGTGGCGTCGACCTCGAGCGGGAGCGACCCGACGGCGGCCGCGCGCGCCAAGCTCCGCGGCACCGAGCAGCTCATCGGGCGCAGTCCGGCCCTGGCCAAGTTGCTCGACCTGGCGGCGACGGTGGCGGGGCTCGAGATCCCGCTGCTCCTGACCGGGCCGACCGGGACCGGCAAGACCGAGCTCGCGCGCGTCATCGCGCTCTCGAGCAAGCGACGCATGGGGCCCTTCGTGGCGCTCAACTGTGCGGCGATCCCGACCGACCTCCTCGAGAGCGAGCTCTTCGGGTCCTTCCCCGGGGCGCACTCGACGGCGACGAAGCGCGTGCTCGGCAAGGTCGAGCTGGCGCGCGGAGGGACCCTGTTCCTCGACGAGATCGGCGAGCTGCCGGTCGGTGCGCAGGCCAAGCTGCTCCAGCTCCTCCAGGACGGGAGCTATTGGCCGCTCGGCGCGGACAAGATCCAGAAGGCCGAGGTCCGGCTCATCGCGGCCACCAACGTGCCGCTGCAGCGCCTGGTCGAGGCGGGCCGGTTCCGGGCCGACCTGTTCTTCCGGCTCGAGGTCATGAAGCTCGAGGTCCCTCCGCTGACGGCCCGACGCTCCGACGTGCCGCTGCTCGCCGAGCGCTTCCTCGCCGAGGCGACCGCGCAGCACGGCCTCGGCCAGCTCGAGCTGTCGTTCTCGGCGCGGCACGCGCTGATGGTGACCGAGTGGCCTGGCAATATCCGCGAGCTCGGCAACGCCATCCTGCGCGCGGCGATCCGCGTCCACTCCGCCGGAGAGCGCATCGTCGAGCCCTGGCACCTCTTCCCGGACCAGCCGATGAAGAGCGAGCGCGAGTGGATGCCGTGGCACTTCGTGACGCGCGCCTTCCAGAAGCGCTTTCTCCAGGAGTCCCTCGAGGCCAATCAAGGCAACGTGGCCGAGACGGCGCGGCGCCTTGGCATCGCGCGCTCGCATTGCTACGAGCTCGTGAAGGACTTCGGCCTCAAGACCTGAACGGTGGATTGGATCCGTTCGAGCGGCATGCGCCTCAGCCATGTCCGCTTTACCGGACAGCCGCCTTCCCTGCGGAGCGGGCGGGGCCTTGACCGATGGCTGGCACGAAGTGTGCTCGACTCGGGTGACCACGCGTCACCCACATCGAGTTCCCCATGGTTGTCTCATCCTATCGCCCACCCGCACGTCACGGGCGCGCGAGTCCTCCCGCACCGAAGCTGGATCCCGCCCTCGTCGAGCTCATCGAGCGCCGCCTGAGGGCGGCGATCCCTGTCGGTCGCTGCATCGAGCACGAAGACTCGGCGGACCTGCGCCAGTCGGCCTGGTTGAGGCTGCTGGAGCGCCTGGAGGCCTTCGAAAACCGAAGCAGTATCGAGACCTTTGCGACCGGCGTCGCCTTCCATATCATGCGCGAGAAGATCGGGCGCGCGGTGCGACGACGCCGGCTCGAGGACCGGTTCATCGTCGACCTCTGCGATGGGACGCGGGCGAGTGAAGCGTCGGACGGCGCGGGCGACGAGGTCGAGCGGCGCGAGCGGGCCGCGAGGATCGAGCGACTGCTGTCCGGTTTACCGGACCGGGACCGCTTCATCCTGAGGGCACACGCCGAAGAAGAGGCGACGTTCGGCAAGATCTTGCCGGTCTACCGGCAACTCTTCGGCGACCACATCTCGACCGTCGAGGGGCTGCGCACGCTGCATCACAACGCGCGCAAGACCCTCAAGACCAGGCTGCGCGAGCGCTGATCGGACCCAAGGCCTGGCGGCGCCAGGCTGCCCAACTGATCGGACCCAAGGCCTGGCGACGCCAGGCTGCCCAACTGATCGGACCGAAGGCCTGGCGAAGCCAGGCTGCCATCGGGGCCGCCGCAGTCGCGTCACTCGTCGGCGGACGCGTTGCGGGTGAGTGGTTGGCTCAAGGCGTGGAGGTCGTGTTCGAAGCGGCCGAGGCGTAGCACCGCGGACGCGCGGAGGCCGTCCTCGAGGCGGGCGACGGTCGTTGGGTCGAGGCGTGCGACGTGGACGTCGGAGCCGATCGACAAGACCTCCGTGAGCCGTGACGTGGCGCCGTCGTGTTCGAGGTGGATCGACGCAGGGGTCGCGCGGCCGGGGTGGGTGAAGAACACAAGGTCCTCGAACCAGAGGGCGCCGCGCGCGAGCTTGCCGACGAAGGTGCGATAGGCGTTGCGGAACGCGGCGGACACGTGCCCGCCCTCAGCGGCCGCGGGCACCTCGGGCCAGCGCGCCACCGTGCGTGGCGCCGAGAGGAGGGCGGCGACGCTGTCGGCGAGGTCGTCGAAGGTGCGAGTCCCGTAGAGGGTGTGGGCCGCTTCGTAGTGTTGGGCCTCGTACTCGGCCGGGGTCGTGAAGTAGCCGGCGTAGTCACCGGTGTGGCTCAGGATGGAGACGGACGCGAACCTGCTGGCGGTGGCCTGGAGTCGGCGCGCGATGCGGTCGCCGGCGATGAGGGTCGGCTCGCCGGGCAGGGTGCAGACAAGGTGCGAGCCGATCTCGACGAGGTAGATCGGATGGTACGGACTGACGTCGCAGCCCAGCACACCGAGGACCTTGCGCGTGAAGTCGAGGCCGAACTTGCGGCCGTGGTGGACGTCGGCGCGCCTCGACAGGTTGCCCTCGTAGGGGCCGAAGGTCCGCCAGAGGCGATTGCGCCCGTCCTCGGCACCGGCCGTGATGCCGAGGCCGACACCCCACGGGATGGTCGGCTTCCAGGGCGCGGCGTGGACGCGAATCGGGGCGTCGGTGGTGGCAGCGGCGCGAGCGCGGGAGAGGGCCTCGACGAGAGCATCGGCGACTGCGAGCCCGACCTTGGTGGCGAGCTGCGGGCCCTGGTCGCCAGGGGTGGGCTCGAGCTTGCGGACGGCCACGGGTTCGAGGGGGCTCGCATCACCACTGGCCGAGATCCCGAGGGCGAGACGGTCGACCCCGAGGCGCTGGGCCACGCGGGTGCGAGCGACGCCGATCCAGTCCGCGCTGAAGGTGGACTGGGTCGAACCGAGCGCGGTGCCGTGCGCGGCGAAGGTCGCGAGCGAGCCGATGAGGGTGGCGTCCGGATCGTCAGTGAAGGCCGCGATGACCGTGGCGCGAGGGTCGACCGCACGCTGCTCGGGCGCGAGCTTGGCGGAGGCGTAGCCGTCGAGACCCGCGAGGGTGGCGAGCCAGGCGCCCCGATCGGCCTCGGGGTTCCGGGCATGCGCCGGCAGGCTGCGGTTGCTGGCGGCGCCCCAGGCCTGAGCCGTGGCGATGCCGACCTTGGCGGGGACCGCGGAGGCGATGGCGGCGCGAATGGCGCGCGTGAGGTCGTCGACGAGCCAGGCGACCTGCTCGGCATCGAAGCCGACGGTGTCGAAGCCCTCCCACTCGACTCCGTTGAAGGGTTTCAGGTCGAAAAACTGGTGGGCGAAGGCATCGTAGAACGCGTTTCCGTAGAAGCGGCCGGGCGCGTAGTGGGTGTGCGTGCCAGCGATGACGATGTCGCGGCGACCGAGCTGGGCCGGGAGCTTCAGGCCACTCGCGAAGAGGGCCTCACTGACCCGCTGGGTGAGGGCCAGCGACGCGCTCATGAGGTCGGCGACGCAGAAAACGACCGCACCCTCCTTCGACTCGAGATAGAGGGCGCGCGCGCTGAGGACCTCTTTGCCGTTCTTGCCCTGCTTGCCGAGCGCGGCGTAGCCGGCCATGGGCTTGCCGTCGATGAGGGTCAGCGGGGCGACGCCAAAGCCTGCGCGCAGCCCGATGGGTGCGAGCTCGGCGGGGGACGGGGACTCCCACCACGCCGGGACGGTGGGGAGGACATGGCTCACCGGCGGCGCGACGAGGTACTCGGGCAGGCCGAGGACCTCGTGAGCGGCGCGGATGCCGCTCTCGATGGCCCCCTCCATGTAGCCGCCCCAGATGCGCGCGGCCTCGGTGGTGGCGAGATGCAGGCCGTCGTGGGCCTTGCGCAGCGCGGCGCCGCGTGTGGTGAGCTGGCCGGGCCCGAGCACGGCGGAGGGACCGCCGTAGTCGTCCTGCGTCGCGTGCCAGTCCTTGATGAGGGGTGGGCCGAGCGGCTCGAGGGGCTTGCTGCGCGACAAGATGTGCGAGACCGTGTTGTGCGCGTGACGCTGGAGATCCGCGGCGGAGTCCTTCCGGTGGAGGTCGTAGGCGTCGCCGACGATGAACCAGAGGAGGCTCGGGTTGCGGACCTCGTCGCCGTAGCGCCACGATGCGGGCATCGTCCAGACCACGTCGTGCAGGGTGCCGTTGGTATAGCCGGAGTGTCCCGAGGGGAACTCGTTGCGGGCGTCGGCGACCGAGGTGGGCAGGGTGCCGTTGTGGCCAAAGGCCTCGCCGATGCGCTCGAGCTCGTTGCGCAGGTAGACCGGGGTGGAGGCGTGGGCACTGGTGTACTCGCGCCACCAGGCCGCGGGGTAGCGCAGGTATCCCTTCAGCGTGCGGCCCTGGCCGCGGGCCATCTCTTTGTGGAGGATGCCATAGTCGCGGGGGAGCTCGGGCACGAAGGCAATACGACCGGTGATCGCCTGCGGTGGGACCGCCAGGACGATATGAGGCGCGGTGAAGCGCTGGTCGACGTGCCAGAGGCCGTCTTTGCGCTCGAGCGCTGCCACGCGGGTGTGGGTCGCGATCACCCCGCCGCGGTCGCGGATGGCGGTGGCCAGGCCCTCGATGAGCGACCCGTAGCCGGGGGCGAAGCGCAGCGAGTCGGGCCCATCGGCGACGCCGCTGGTGATGTCGCGGGCGCCGCCGCAGCGTGCGAGGTACCAGAAGAAGAAGAGGGCCGACATCTGGTGGGGCTCGGCCGAGAGGATCGTGCGCGTGAGCATGACGAGCATCTGCGCCGCGACCGGGCCGAGGGGGCCAAGCCGCACCAGGGCGCAGTGATCCTTGATCCAGGTGTCCCAGGTCTGCGCATCGAGCGCGTCGATCCATGGCTTGCGATTGGAGGCCCAGAGCCCATCGAACCCCAGGGCGGCGACCTGTCGCGTGATGCCTTCCATGGTCTGGATGATGCGGCGCGCGGCGGTGCTCGGGGTGTAGGTCTCTTCCGAGTGGAAGGCGAGCTCGACACGTAGGAGCCCGAAGATGTCTGCGAGGTGGTTCAGGCTGAGCGAGCCATCGGCGATGTCGTGGTGGTGGACGAGGCCCGAGCCCGGGGCAAAGGCGGTCGGGTGGAAGCGCTCGATGAGGCGGCGCATGTGGCCTTGCGTGGGCCCGAAGTAGGAGGCCCCCGACTCGAGGTGCGTGCCGTCGGGATAGTCGTGGGTCTCGATGCGCCCGCCGAGTCGGTCGGCCCCTTCGAGGACGAGCACCCGTCCTTCATCGGCGGCGGCCGGACCGAGGCGGGCGAGAAGCGTATCGGCGGCGATGAGGCCCGAGAGCCCACCGCCGACGACGATCACCTGATAGCGCTGTTGGCTCATGGGTCTCTCCGGTCAGATGGATGCGCGGACGGGATGTGGAGTGAAGCCGGGGGCGACCGCCGCGACCCAGCGGGCGCGGTCGATCACGGTCGCCAAGGGATCGTCGCCGCGCGGGATGCGGTGCGCGAACGAGGCGAGGAGGTCCTCGCAGGCGGCGCGCTCGAGCCCGAGCTCGGCACGGACGGCGAGGGCGTGGGCGCGCTGGAGAAGCTCGACCACGCGGGTGGGCCCGTCCTGCCGAGAGGCCAGCGCGGCCTCGAGGAGCGCGGCGCGGGCGCTCGCATAGAGGCAGTCCTCACGATGGAGGCGCTTGACGATCCGATGGACCCGCGCGAGCTCGCGGCGCGGGATGCGCGCCTGGTCGAGGAGGGCGAGGCGCAGGCGGGCCTCGAGGGTGAGGGCTTCGACGCGCGCGATCTGGATGGCCATGAGCCCGGCTCCCCTGGCGCTCGCGACGCCAGCGAGCAGGGCGTCGAGGTGGGCGTGCTCGGGCCCCGCGTAGAGATGGGCGAGCGTGGCGAAGCGGAGGGCATGCCAGTGTTGGGACGAGAAGCCCTGCACGCGCCAACCGGAGATCGCAGACCCGAGGACCGAGGCGACGTCGCCAGGGCGATCGTCGGCGAGCAGGACGAGGCTCGAGAAGAGCTCGGTCTCGACGGCGAGCGCGTGGTCGCCCGAGTCTTCGGCGCGGAGGCGGAGCTGCGCGATGCGCTCGCGCAGGAGGGCCAGGTCGCCGAGGTGTTGGAGGGCATAGAGTCCGGTGGTCTCGGCGACCATGCGCTCCCATGCGGCGACCGGGTGGCTCGAGGCCACGCGTGCGATGACCGCATCGAAGCCGCGCCGCGAGTCGGAGAACGCGCCGCCGCAGAAGGCGGCCATCGACTCGGCGAGGTCGGAGAAGATCGCGGTGCGGAGATCGGGTGCCGCGACGAGCAGCTCGCGGCCGCGGGCAATGAAGCCGCGACCCTTGGTGACCGCGGCCTGTCGCCCGTCGTAGGCGAGGAGGGCGCCGAGGTAGCATAGGCCATAGGCGGCGAGGGGGCGGTCGCCAGCGCGGAGAGCAGCGCGGGTGGCGCGCAGGATGAGGACGCTACCGCGGTTGCCGTCGAAGGAGATGAGGCCGCGACCGAGCTCGAAGGCGAGGCGATCGGGCAGGGCCTCCGAGCGGACGAGCTCGAGCAGGGGCTTGGGCGCGATGCGTGTGACGCCGAGGTAGGCGCGGACCAGGGCGACCTTGGTGCCGAGATCGGATCGCGGGATCGTGACGCCCAGGCGGCGACGGAGTTCGCTCGTCACCGCGAGCCCTTCCTCGACCCGACCCGCTTGGAGGAGCAGGCTCGAGATGCGGACGCGCAGGGCGTCGGCCGCCGCGTCACTGGCGGTCTCGGCCAGGACGGCAGTGAGCGCCTCGGCCGCTTCGTGCATCCGACCCGCGGCGGCGGACGCCTCGGCCAGGCCGTCGTAGAGCTGCGCACGCACACCGGTGGCGGCGTGCTCTTCGGCGCTGAGCGCCAGGCGGAAAAGGCGGATCGCGTCTTCGAAGGCGAGGCGGTTGGCGGCCTCACGCGAGGCCGTCATGGCGTGGGCGAGGGCGGCCGCGAAGTCGCCGGCCTCGAAGAAGTGGATGGCCGCGCTCGCGATGCGTGGCGGCTCGGCGGCGAGCGCCGACTCGGCGAGGCGGTGGTGCAAGGCGCGTGTCTCGGCGGCCGGTGTCGCAGCGAGGACGGCGCGTCGGACCGCGTCGTGATAGGGCGCAAGGGTGTCGTGTGCGGGGCCGGTGCGGACGAGGCGTTGGTTCTCGAGGCGCGTCACCGCGAGCTCGAGATCGATGGGGCGGGCAGCCGCGATCGAGGCGAGCTCGGGGCGAGCCAGGGGCGCGTTCGAGAGGGCGCAGAGCGCGAGGATGAGCTGGTCGAGGGGGCTCGCGGCGCGGAGCTGTCGCTGGATGAGGGCGTCGGTGCTGATGGGGTCGGTCGGTGCGTCGGTGTGGGTGCGGGCCCAGAGCTCGATGAGGTAGGGTGAGCCGCGCGAGTGCAGGGCGACCTGCTCGGCGAGGGTGGGGCTGAGGGCCATGGCCTGGCCGAGCTCGCGCGCATCCGAGGCGCTGAGAGGGCCGAGCGGCAGGTCGAGGACCTCGTGCGCGTGGGACGCGTCCTCCCAACCCAGGAAGTCCTTGAGGAAGGTGTGCTCGGCCGGCTGGTCCTCGGCGCGGTACGAGAGGATGACCGCCAGGGGCGACGAGCCGGACTCGACCAGGACCTCGCGCAGCGCCCGGGCGCTGAGCTCGTCGCCCCACTGGAGGTCGTCCAACACCATGACGACCATGCCGACGCGCCCGAGGGATCGGACGGCGCTCGCCAGCGCGCGGAACCCGAGGCGGCGCCGCTCGCGCGAGGCCGCCGCTTCGCGCTCGCGTTCGAAGGGGTCCGGGGGGTCGTGGCGCATCACGGTCGACGCGGCGTCGACGGCCTCGTCGATGAGGATCGGGAAGATGCGGCTGCAAGCCGCGCGCTCGTCCTCGGAGAGCGAGCGCTGCCAGGATGCGCGCTCGGGCCCGAGGGTCTCGGCGAGCTTGTCGACGCACTCGTCGAGGACCCTCAGCGGGAGGTGGTCGCGGCGATGGCAGGTCCCGCTGATGACCGTGTGCCCGGGGCGATCGCGCAGAACCCGACCGACGCGGTCGAGGAAGCGCGACTTCCCGATCCCCGATGGCCCCCGCAGGTGGATGACCACCGGGCGGCCCTTCTCCCTGGCACGCTCGACCCCCGCCAGGACCTGCGCGACCTCGTGCTCGCGATCGATGAAGGGCCCCTCGCGGCTCGGGTCGAAGCCGTCTCGGGGTGTGGCCGGGGCGAGGTCGAAGGCCCGGCGGACGGCCGCTCCGGCGCCCCGCTCCGCCGGGTCGGGGTCCAGCAGGTCCTCGAGGAGGTGTCGCAGCGCGGCAGGGAGCGAGGCGGGAGGCGACACGGCGCGCTGCTTCTCGAGCACCATGGCGGACACGGTGTCGGTCCCGAAGGGAAGGGATCCGGTGAGGACCTCGTAGAGCATCGCGCCGACGCCGTACCAGTCGCTCGCGGGCCGGGGAGACTCGCCCAGACACACCTCGGGGGCGGCGTAGATGAGGTTGCCGGCCGACGGGTTCGCGACCTCGCGCAGGCTTCGCGCATGGCCGAGGTCGACCAGGATGACGCGGCCGTCGCGCGTGCAGAGCACGTTGGCGGGCTTGAGGTCGCCGTGGACGAGCCCGAGGGAATGGAGCGCCTCCACGCCCGCGACGAGGTCGGCCATCGCCGCGCGGAGGCCGTCGAGGTCGGGTGGTGTGGAGGCGCGGAGCGCGGCGACGAGGTTCAACCCGTCGATGAGGCGCATGGTGAAGCAGGTGATCCCGTCGGCCTCGATGAGGTCCAGCGGGAAGACGACGTTGGGATGGGCCAGGCCGACCGCACGCCTGAACTCGCGCTTCAAGGAGGTGGCCGGTAGTCGGGGGTCGCTCAGGATCTTGACCGCGACCTCCTCACCGCGCTGGCTGTCGAAGGCGCGAAAGACGGTGGCCATAGCGCCGCTGCCCAAGCGGGCAAGGAGGGTCAAACGTCCAAGTCGAGCCGGGAGCTCGGGAAACAACGTGGTCATCGGGGCCCCCGGAGGGAGGATAGAAAGTGAACGCGGAGGCTCGCATGGTAGTGCAAGGGCGAGGAGGCGAGAAGCCCTCGGCGGCAAGGCGTGGGTCGCGTCCAGGAGGCGGGCCTGGGGGAGCGGGACCACCCACTCGACAAGGTCTCTGGAGTGGGGCAACCTGCTCTTCGAGATGACGCGAATCCTCCAAGCCGTGACCGACTTTCTCGACGAGGACGGCTGGTCCTACGAGGTCCAACCCGGCACCGAGGGCGTGCGCGTGCGCTTCGCCTTCACGGGGAGCGAGGCGGTCCTCGACTGTTGGATCGTCTGCTACGAGGCGACCGAGCGCGTGTGCATCGTGTCGATCCTGCCGATGGTCGTCCCCGAGCCCAAGCGCATGCCGGTCGCCGAGTATGTGACGCGTGCGAATTTCGGGATCCTGATTGGCAATTTCGAGTTCGATTTCCGCGACGGCGAGGTGCGCTTCAAGACCAGCGCCGACGTCGAGGAGACCCCGCTCACGCGCACGTTCATCAAGAACCTCCTGGTCGCCAACCTCGGCACCGCGGACCGCTACTTCCCGGGGCTGATGAAGGTGCTCTACGCCGGGGTCGACCCGGCCGACGCCGTCGCCATCGTGCGCGAGTCCCACTGAAACCCACCCGATGAGCCCCGAGACGATCACCCTGCTCGGGCTCCTCGCCGTCGTGGCGGTGGTCGTGCTGGGCGGGCTCGGCCTCTCGGTGGCGCACCGCCGCGGCCGTGACGAGGCCAGCTTGCGCGGCTTCGGCTTCGCCAAGCGCGACGCGCAGTATGTCGGCCCGTGGGAGGGGCGCGAGCTGCAGATCGCGCTGCGCGGCCGCGAGCCGATGCAGGTCCGGGTCGCGCTCTCCGCGGCGCCGCTCCCCCACGAGACCCTGGCGCGGGCGCTGGGACGGGGCGATCTCCTGGCGCGCCTCTACCAGCTCGACGCGACGGCCGGGCGCGACGAGCTCGTGGCGCGACTGCCGGCCGGCCTCCGCGCGCGCGCCCTGCGCTTCCTCCTCGATGACGTCGCGACGCTGGCGCGCCTCTTGGATGAGGCACCGCGCGCCGAAGCGATGGCCCGCTGGTACCTCGACCTGGCGACGCACGAGGACCGGGCCGCCGCGTTCGAGGCGTTGCTGGCGGCCTTTCCCGATGCCCCCGAGACCCAGGCGGTATGCCGGTCCGAGGCCGAGGACGGCAGCGACCCGCGGGTGGCAGCCCTGGCCCGCGCGCACCTCACGGCCCAAGGGCTGGCGGAGCCAGGCGGCCCTCGGACGATCGCGCGACGCAGTTCCAAGCCCGCGTGAGACCGCCGCACTGGACGAATTTTCGTTGCCGACCTATGAAGTCCTCCACGGAGGCAGCGTGTTCGAAAAGGTGCTCCAGGGCGTCGCAAGGAACTTGCTCGTCAGCGGGCTCGCAGCGGGCGCGATGGGTTGCTCCGGGGGCGGCAAGCCCGGCGATACACGCGCGGTCGCCGAGTCCTTCATCACAGCGCTCGATCGCGGCGACCCCAACCGCTTCGTCGCGGTCCTCCCTCCCGAAGATCGACTCGGCACCGCCTTCGATTGCGGCCGCGCCGACACCTTGCGCGCGACCATCCAGCGCCGGCGCGAGGACGCGCGCAGCGACCTCGAGGCGCGCAAGGCCGCCGGCCTGCGCGTGAAGCTCACCGACTTCCAGCCCAGCGAGCCGAGCGAGCTCGGCGTGGGCGACGTCTTCCATGGATGCACCGTGAAAGCGTCGGTCGGCGTGCAGCGCGCCAAGGTGACCTTTACGTTGTCGCGAGGTGGGCGCGCCGATGACGTGCAGGAGACGTGGACCTTCGTGCGCTTCGAGCCGGGTGGGCCGTGGTACTACATGAAGCTCTGAGCCTCGCGCTGAGCCGCCTCGAGCCGATCGCGGCCACGGTTCGGCTCGTCCCCTTCGAGGGCCTCGAGGCGCGCGCGCTCTATGAGATCTTGCGGCTGCGCGCCGAGGTCTTCGTGGTCGAGCAACGCTCGATCTACGTCGACCCCGACGGGCGCGACCTCGACGCTCTGCACCTCTCCCTCGAGCGCGACGGCAGACTCGTCGCCTACGCACGGATATTCTTGCCCGACACGGCGAACGGCGAGGCGCGCTTCGGGCGGGTCATCGTCGCGCCGAGCGTCCGCGGGCAGCACCTCGGCGAGGCGGCGGTCGCGATCGCGCTGGAGCTGCTGGCGGTCTTGGCGCCGGGCGCGCCGGTGGCCATCGCGGCGCAGGCCTACCTCGTCGGCTGGTATGGTCGCTTCGGGTTCGTCGCGCGCTCCGCGGAATATCTGGAAGACGATATTCCGCATGTCGACATGATCCGAGAATCCCTGCTGGCATATTGAGGCACTTCGTCAGCGCGCGGGTCCCGCGAGCACGGCGTCGGCCCAGATCCCATAGTGGTCGGACGCGAGGACCCCATCGACAGGGCGGTCGAAGGCGCGGCCTGCATCGGTGAGCGTGAGGCCCGGCGAGAGCATGACGTGGTCGGGGCACTGCGGGATCGAGTCGAGATAGGCCATCAATTGCAATATCGGTGATTTGTCGGCGCCGTCCGGCCAGCGATAATCGAGATCGAACGAGATATTGTCATTGCCGCCCGGGTCCCAGGTGAGCATGCCGGGCTCGCGGTCGTGGAGCGCGTTGACCATGCGCGTGACGGCGAGGAAGTCCAGGACCTGCGGGGTCTCGGGGTCGAGGTTGAAGTCGACTCCCATCAAGACCGGCGCGCCGCCGTGACGACGGCGCAGGGTGGCGAGCCAGCGCGCGAGGCGCTGGAGCTCCTTGTCGCGCACCTGGTCGTTGTCCTTGGCCATGCGCGAGAGCCAGCGCGGCGGGTCGGGGTGCTTCACGACGGCGCGGCGATGGAGCTCGGCCCAGCCGACGTGGAAGGCCTCGCGCGAGGGAAACGAATAGCTGACGTGACTCGTCACGACGATGAGGGGGCGCCCGTCGATGACGACCTTCACGGCGATGGCAAAGCGCATCGGCCCTGCGTGGAACGCGCAGATGTTGGTCACGAGGCCGATGCCCGAGAGGCGCTTGGTCCCGATCTTGCGCATGCCGAGCTCGCGGCGCGCGAGGATGGCCAGGCCTTCGCCACGACCGACCCCGGTCGGGAGGCCGAAGCTGCCGATGCGGAGGCCGCTGTTGGCGACGCGCCAGACCAGGTCATAGCCGAGGGACCGGGCGAGGTCCTTGGCGAAGCCCGGCATCGGAAGGCACTCCTGGAGCGTGATGACATCTGGCGCGCGCTCGGTGAGCTCGGCCACGAGCGCGGCGATGCGCTTCTGCTTGTGGCCCGGGGGCTCGATGGGGACGACGCGGGTCAGCGTGCGCGGCAGGCAGCCGATCCAGGTGTTGAGGTTCACGATGCGGACGATGGGACCGGCGTCGGCTCCAAAGGCCGGGGCGATGCGCTCGGTGCGCGGCGTGGACGCGCGAAACGGCGGGCCGGGTGGGGCATGGGAGTCCGCGGTCGGCGGCGCGTGGACAAAGTCGGGGTCGGAGGTCTGGGTGCGCCAGGCCTCGGGCGAGTGACGGTCATGACTCAAACGAGCGCGCTCCGGTCGTGGGCATAATGCCAGCGAATTTGATTTTCGGAATATCGATATTCGCGCCCCACCGGGCACGCGTCGCGCACCGCCAGCCAGAGGCGCCACTGCTCGCGCACCTGCCCGTGATCTGGCGGCGAGGCCGGACGCCGCGACTCGCCCAGCGCATGCTCGAGGGCGGGGAGGCAGGCGCGGGTCGGGCAGCGGTCGCAGATCGGATCGGCCTGCGACGCGGGGACGGCACCCACGCCACGCAGGACGAGCGCCGCGCGCAGGGCGAACCACGGCCCGAAGATGGGGTGCACGGACAGCGCGGCCGGACCGCGGCAGGCGAGCCCGGTGGCCTCGGCCAGGTGCTGGGCCGCGAAGGCGTGGGGCGGCCCCTCGAAGACCATGCGCAGGTCGACGACGCGCGACGGAGGGAGGTCTGCGACGAGCGTGGCGATGACCTCGCTGCTCCAGCGGTCGAAGGGGTGCGCCTCGAGACGACGCGCCGGCTCGCGCGCGAGGGCGGCCGCGAACGCCGGCCAGATGGTGCGCGAGGCACCGATGAGGACGATCACGTCGTCCGCGCGGACGGGAGGCTCGTGGCGTGCCAGGGGATCGGCAAAGCGGAACTCGGCAGGCACGCGGCGATCGTAGTCGGCGACCGAGCAGGTCGCGACGAGGTCGAAGCCCCTTGCGGCGAGGGAGGTCGTGAACGTGGCGAGGCCTTGCGCGTGCCAGGGCGCGACGTCGGCGGGCGGGGGCTCGGGAGGGTTCGGTTCGGGAGACACGCTGGCATCTTTCCCCGACAGGCGCCCCGTGGCAAGGTGCGCGGGCCATGAGCGTCGCGTACCCCGAGCCCCGCCCTGCCCCACCGCCCCGGTCCACCAGCCCGGGTCCGGTCTCGCTCCTCTTGCGGCTGGCACTCGGTCTCTTCGCGCTGGCGATCCCGATCTGCGCCGTGTGGCTCGTGACGGTGCTGTTCCTCGGCACGGGCGCGCCGCTCGCGCTGGCGCTGACTCTCGGCGCGCTGGTGCCCCTGGGGCTGCCGTTCGCGTGGGACTTCTGGGCCGAGGCCCAGTTCCGGAAGAAGCAGAATCCCGCGCCGCGCATCTTGTCGCGCGCGGACCGCATCCGCCTGCGTATCCTGGCGGTGTGCCTCCTGGCGTTGGCGGTGCCGGTGCTGGCGCTGGGGCGGCCGACCGCGACGGCCATCGCGCGGCACGGGGCCTGGTTCATGGGCAGCTCGCAGACGCCGTTCGCGACCGACCTGCGACATGGAATGCGCGGGCTGGCGGTGTCGCTGGGGTCGATCACGGGCACGAGCCCGGATCTGAGCACGGTCGCCGGCGAGCTGCCGATGCCGGTGCCCGCGAACCCGGCGACCGATCCGAGCCCCCCCGCGAGTCCGGCCACGCCGAGCGCGGGCGACCCGAGCGCGGGTGCGCCCACCGATCCGACGGCGACACGTCCGCCGCCGCACACGCCCAGCGAGGTGCCGCGCTGGCCCTTGCCGGAGGAGCCGCACCCGGTGGTGCGCGCGATGACCGATGCGCAGGCGACGGACCTCGATGCGGTCGCGCGGCTCATCGGGGCGCGCGAGGCCGATCCCTTCCAGCGGGTGAAGGCGATCCACGACTTCGTGGTGCGCTGGGTCCAATATGACACCAGCGTCCTCGACATCGAGACGAAGTCGCCCCCGCAAGACGCCGAGACCGTCTTCGCGCGCAAGACGGCGACCTGCGACGGCTACGCGAAGCTCATGGTGGACCTCGGGCAGCGGCTCGGGATCACGATGACGCGCATCGTCGGTCGGTCGCGCGTGTTGGGCTCCGAGCTCGACGGATTCTATCACGCGTGGGTCGGGGTGGAGATCGACGGCAAGCCGTATCTCGTCGACCCGACCTGGGACGCGGGGTCGGTCTTCGGGCGGCAATTCAACGCCCGATATTCGACGGCCTATCTGTTCGTGCCGCCCGAGATCTTCGCCTACGACCACCTGCCGAAAGACCCGGACTGGTCGCTCACCGAGCCGCCGCTCGACATGGAGACCTTCCTCTCGCGGCCGGCGCTCTCGGCCGGATTCTTCGCGCGCGGGCTGACCTTGGAAGGCATCACGAAGGCGACGACCGAGGTCGAGGGCAAGGTGACCTTCACCATCAAGAACCCGAAGAAGCAGTGGGTGCTCGTGCTCGCGCGACCGCTGGGCGACGGGCAGTCCTTCAACTGCATCGTACCCTCGCAGGTCGACCCCATCGAGGCCTCCTGTCCGCTGACGCCAGGTGCGTGGGAGCTCGGGATCTACGCCAACGACAGCGACCGCGGCTCGTTCCCGTCGATGGGCTTTCTGCGCGTCGTCTCGAAATAGCGCCAAGGGCCGCCCGGCGGCGCCAGCGCACGAAATCCAGGACCTGAATCATCATGCTCGACCTCGGCCGCCTCCAACGCCTCAAGCTCTCTGCCCGGCCTCTCGGACAGCGCATCATCGCGCGCTTCGTGCTGTATCCGAACTTCTACCTGCCGCGGCGCGTGAAGATCCGCCTCGAAGGCGCGGAGAAAATCCCGAAAGAGCCGGTCATCTTCGCGATGAACCACACCGACCGCTACAACTACTGGCCGTTCCAGTTCGAGCTGTGGCGCACGATGAATCGCTTCACCGCGACCTGGGTGAAGGGCAAGTACTACGAGAACGAGATGATGGGCCGCTTCATGCAGTGGACCAATAATCTCCCGACGGTGTCGCGCGGCTATATCGTCACGCGCGACTTCATCAACGTGCTGAAGCGCCGACCGACCGACGCCGAGTACGAGGTCTTGCGCCAGCGGGTCGACCGCGCGGTGCGAGCGGCCACGGGTGAAGTCGTGGCGGCAGTCGAGGACGGGCCGCAGTCAGCCGACCTGACGAAGGTCCTGACGCTGGGGCGCGACATGCTCGGGCGGCCCTTCAAGCCCGAGGTCGAGGACTACGGCGTGGCGGTCCTGGGCCTCTTCGACGCCATGATGACGCGCTTCCTGGAGCTGCACACCGAGGCCTTCGCCAAGGGGCTCGACCTCCTCGTCTTCCCGCAGGGCACGCGATCCATCCGCCTGTCGAAGGGGCATATCGGTATTTCGCAGGTCGCGCTGGCCTACGACCGGATGATCGTGCCGGTCGGGTGTAGTGGCAGCGACAAGTGCTATCCGGGCGGCAATCCGCTGGCCAAGGGTGGGGAGATCATCTACCGCGTCGGCGAGCCCATCACGCGTGAAGAGCTCGCGCGGTTCCGGCCGGCGGCCGCGTTCGTGCCGTTCTCGCCGAGCGCCGAGGTCGTGCACCGCGAGGCCTTCCAGGGGTTGGTCGATGTGGTGATGGACCGCATCAACGGCCTCGTCGACGCGCCGTATCAGTACGCCGAGGACCGGTCGAGCGAAGGCGTCAGCGGCAGCAAGCGCTTCGTCTGAGTCACGCGAGGAACACGATGAGAGCTTACCTCGACCTCTTGCGACAGGTGCTGGACCACGGCGAGCGACGGACCGATCGCACCGGCACGGGCACCTTGTCGCTCTTCGGGATGCAGGCGCGCTTCGACCTGCGTGAGGGCTTCCCGCTGGTCACGACCAAGAAGGTCATCTTCGAGTCGGTGAAGAAGGAGCTCCTCTGGTTCTTGCGCGGCGAGACCAATATCCAGACGCTGGGCTGCGGCATCTGGGATGCGTGGGCGCGGCCCGATGGCGAGCTCGGCCCGATTTACGGGCATCAGTGGCGGAAGTGGGGTGAGGACCTCGCGGCGGAGCGCCCGGGCTTCGACCAGATTGCGCGGGTGGTCGAGCAGATCCGTCGCGACCCGAGCTCGCGGCGGCTGCTGGTGTCGGCGTGGAATGCGCCGGAGATCGAGAAGATGGCGCTGGCCCCGTGTCACGCGCTGTTCCAGTTCTATGTCGCGGGTGAGGGGGCGTCGCGGCGGCTGGATCTGCAGCTCTACCAACGCTCGGCCGACCTGGCGGTCGGAGTGCCCTTCAACATCGCGAGCTACGCGCTCTTGTTGATGATGGTGGCGCGGGCGACCGGTCTCACGCCGGGCTTCTTCGTCCACACCTTCGGCGACGCGCACATCTACCTGAACCACGTCGATGGCGTGCGCGTGCAGCTCGAGCGGGAGCCGCTGCCGCTGCCGACCGTGCTCATCAAGAAGGACGTCGATCTCTCGGCGCCCGGCGCGATGACGCTGACCCCGGACGACATCGAGCTCGTGGGCTATCGGCACCACGCCTTCATCAAGTTCCCGATCGCGGTCTGAGAAGGTCGCGATGGAAGTCGGCCTCATCGTCGCGGCAGATCGGAGCGAAGGGATCGCGAAGGACGGTCAGATCCCCTGGCGCCTGCCGAGCGACATGCGACATTTTCGTCGTATGACGACAGGCACGGGGCACTCGACCGTGCTCATGGGGCGGACGACCTGGGAGTCCCTGCCCGAGCGCTTCCGCCCGCTGCCGGGGCGCCGCAACCTGGTCTTGTCGCGGACGGCGCAGGCGTTCCCAGGGGCCGAGCAGGTCGCGACCTTCGAGGCGTCGCTCGCGGCGGCCGCGGGGTCCGAAGCCTTGTGGGTGATCGGCGGCGCACAGGTCTATGCCATGGCGCTCGCCCATCCGACCGTCACGGTCATCGAGCTCACGCGCGTCGACGCGGACTTCGGGTGCGACTTGCGCTGGGCGGGCGTGCCCGCAGGCTTTGCGCAGGTGCGCGCGACGCCATTCTCGGACGGCGCGCTGAGCGGGACCTTCGAGCGCTGGGAGCGTTGAGAGACAAGGAGTGAGGCGCACCCAAAGGTACGCCGCAGCGACGACTCTCTCCGAGCGACGCCGCAGATGGCCTCATCTCAGGAGTGAGGCGTACCCAAAGGTACGCCGCAACGACGACTCTCTCCGAGCGACGCCGCAGATGGCCCCTTTTCAGCACCGGCAGGGCGCTCAAAAGGGGCCAGATGCAAGGAGCCGGAGAGACAAGGAGTGAGGCGTACCCAAAGGTACGCCGCAGCGACGACTCTCTCCGAGCGACGCCGCAGATGGCCCCTTTTCAGCGCCCTGCTACCCGAGGAGCGCGAGGAGGTCGTCGCGGGTGAGCGCCTGCGCGGCGATGGCGCCCTGGCCCAGCGCGGCCTCGGCGACCTTCCGCTTGTCCTCTTGCAGTTGCAGGATGCGCTCTTCGACGGTGTCGGCCGCGACCAGGCGGTGCACGAAGACGGGCTTGTCCTGGCCGATGCGGTGGGCGCGGTCGGCGGCCTGGTCCTCGACCGCGGGGTTCCACCACGGGTCCATCAGGACGACGTGGTCGGCGGCGGTGAGCGTGAGGCCGGTGCCGCCCGCCTTGAGTGACAAGAGCAGGACGGGCGGGCCGTCGGCGGCCTGGAAGCCGTCGACCACGGCCTGGCGATCGGCGGTCGAGCCATCGAGGCGCAGGAAGTCGATGCGAGCGGCTTTGAGGTGCGGCTCGACGCGGTCGAGCAGGCTCGTCCACTGCGAGAAGACGAGCACCTTGTGGCCTTCGGCGGCGAGCTCGTCGACGAGCTCCATCAAGAGTTCGACCTTGGAGCTCGAGCCGATCTTGGGATCGTCCGGCCCGCCGTCGCCGTCCTGACCCGGCACGAGGCCGCGATGGCAGGCGGCCTGGCGCAGCCTCAAGAGGAGCTCCAGCGCGGCGATGACGTTGCCGCCGCGCCCGAGCTCTTCCATGACTTCCTTCTTCGCGGCGGCGCGCAGCGCGTCGTAGACTTGGCGCTCTTCGACGTTGAGCTCGCAGCGCTCGACCAGCTCGGTACGCGGCGGCAGATCGGGCGCGACCTCGCGCTTCAGGCGCCGCAGGAGGAAGGGCCGGATGCGCTGACGCAGCTCCTGGGCGGCGAGCGCGTTGCCCTGCTGGATCGGCTGCACGTAGCGCTGCTGGAAGGCCTCGCGCGCGCCGAGGAAGCCCGGCTCGAGGAAGGCCATCTGCGACCAGAGGTCGTCCAGACGGTTCTCGATCGGCGTGCCCGAGAGGCAGATGCGAAATGGGGCCCGCAGCCGATGCGCCGCGCGCGCGACCTGCGACTCGGGGTTCTTGATGGTCTGCGCCTCGTCCAGGACGACCGTGTCCCAGCCCTGGGCGAGCAGCAGATCGGCATCGAGCCTCAGGATGGACCAGGTCGTCAGCGTCAGATCGGCGGCGGCATCGAGCTTGCGCCCCGGCCCATGAAAGGTCGCGACCTTGAGGCTCGGACGAAAGCGCGCTGCCTCGCGCGCCCAGTTGTAGAGCACGCTGGTCGGGGCCACCACCAGGGTCCGACCGCGAATGGCGCACAGCGCCTGCAGCGTCTTGCCGAGGCCCATGTCGTCGGCCAGGAGCGCGCCGAGGCCGGCCTCGCGATGGAAGCCGAGCCAGGCGACGCCGTCTTGCTGGTAGGGTCGCAGGTCGGCCGTCAAATCGTCTGGCAATTTCGCCGCGGGCAATTTGTCGAAATTGCCAATCGTTTTTCGCAGCGCCTCGAAGCGCGGCGGCATCGGCACGCCCAGCGACTCGCTCAGGTGGGCGACGTCGGCCACGGCGGAGGCGGGCAGGAGGTCCTTTTCGCCCTTGGCATCCAACAGGTTCGCGATGGTCGCGCCATATTGGGCGAGCCACTTCACGGGCAGCGGCGCAAAGCCCCCGCCGCCGGCCAGCGGGGCGACACTCCAGCCGCGGGCCCAGGCGCGCATGACGCGCACGGGGTCGGCCGCGTCGCCGTCGGCGGTGGTGAAGGACAGGTCGAAGTGGCCATCGGCGTCGAGCGCAATCTTGCCCTGGAGGGGCCCGCCCTGCAGCGTGAAGTCCTCCCACGCGTTGCCGCGCACCTGCGCGAGGTCTTTGTGCGCGCCGCGCTGGAAGTTCTCGAGCTTGGAGGCGAACGAGACCGCGTCCTGCCCTTCGAAGACCGACTTTCGTCCGATCTCCAATCCCAGCGACGCGAAGAGGCGCTGCGCCAGGCGATTCTCCTCACGCTCGTCGCGCAGTGGCACCGGGCGGCTCGCGTCGAGGATCGTGAAGGCGCCGCGGTCGACACGCGCGATGGGTGGGTCGCCGTAGACCAAGGTCGGCAACACGACGAGGCGGTCTTCCTCGTTCGAGGTGTCGAGGGTGAGCCGCGGGGGCTCGGCCTCGCCGCGCGGGAGGCGCGTCGTGAAGACGCGCACGGGGATCTTCTTCTCGAGGCGCTGGATGAGGTGCGCGAGCTCGGCCGCGTCCTCGGCGTTGAACGGCTTGCCGCGAGCCAGCGGGGCGCGCTCGCCCTCGGAGATCCCAGCCTGGTCGTCGATGGGCCGGAGCACGTCCGAGACCAGGGCGGCACCGTTGCGGAAGCGTTGCTCGACCGTGGGGTCCTGGGCGAGCTTCGCGAAGAAGCCGCGGCCCGCGTCTTCGATGTGCAGCTCCGGCACGACGGGACGCGTCGAGACGGTGACCTCGCGCGCAGCGAAGGTCACGCGGCCCGCGCACTTGGCGAGGGCGGCCAGGAGCTTGACCATCTCGGTCTTCGGCACGCGGCCCCGGCGCCACGAGCCCAGCGCCAGGTCGACCTCGAGGTCGCCCGGGGCCTGGAGGATGGTCGTGCCGTCGCGCGACTCGCCGCCGAGCGGTGTCGCCCATGCGACTTCCGGGCCCGTGCTGCCGATGCGCATGCGCTCGATCGAGAGGAGGCCGTCGTCGGCGAAGAGGCGATAGACCAGGCGGAAGAGCTCGGCGCGATGGGTCGGGACCTCGGCCCCGGTCTTCTCGGCCGAGTGCGACGCGATGATGGCGCCTGCGACGTGCTCGCAGGCCTCGGCTGGAGACCCGCAATCGCACTGCCACTCGAGGTCGTCGGGGAAGAGCTCGACCTCGACCGACTTGCCGCGTGCGCCCGCGATGACGCGAAAGACGATCGAGTCGCCGTCGCCTCCGTCGCGGACGATCTTCTTTTCGCGCGCGAGTGTGACGCCGGCCGACCAGGCCTGTGGGGTGGCACTCTGGCGAATTCGGACGAAGAGCTTTTCGAGGGCGGCGCTCATCGGATCAACGCTCGCCGTCGCGCTCGCGGACGGCACGCAGCGCGATGCGGTCCACCGCCCCGGGTGCCACCAGCTTGAGCCACATGCCGACCTTGGCCTTGGCGGTCATGACGACCTCGCGCTCGCGCCGCGTGATGGCCTTCATGATGATCTCGGTGCAGGTCTCGAGCGACATGGTCGCGCCCTCGCTCTCGTCGCGTGGGCTGTCGCCGAGCGGCTGCCCGTTGGCGGCAAATCCTTTCTTGCGAATATCGGTGGCGACGAAGCCGGGGGAGATCACCGAGACGTCGACGCCGCTGTCTTTGAGCTCGACGCGGATCGAGTCGAAGAAGCCCTGCATCGCGTGCTTCGAGGCGGCGTAGCCGCTGCGCGTCGGCACGCCCGTCTTGCCGGTGAGCGACGAGATGGCGACGATGAGCCCGCGCCCCTGGATGAGTGACGGCAAGGCGGCGTGCGTGACGTGCACGGCGCCGAGGTAGTTGACGCGCATCATGCGGTCGTAGATCGACAGGTCGGTCACGTCGGCAAAGCGCGCCCACATGCCGATACCGGCGTTGTTGACGAGGAGGTCGCAGGCGCCGAGCTCGCTGACGCAGGTGTCGACGAAGTGCTTGCACTGCGCGGGATCGGCGACGTCGACCGGCACGGCCAGGGCCCGCACGCCGAGCGCGCGACACTCGGCCGCGACCGATTCCAGTTCGGCCTGGCCACGCGCGCCGAGGCCGAGATGGACACCACGCGCGGCGAGGGCGAGCGCCAGCGCCTTGCCGATCCCAGTGCTGGCGCCGGTGATGATCGCGGTCTTGCCGCGCAGCTCCCACTTCATGTCACGCCCTTATTTCAGGCCGCCCTGCACCGTGAGGTAGGCGTTGTCGCGGCCGACCGCGCGCACGTCGAGGTTGACGACGGTGCCGACTGGGACGGCCGAGGTCATGGCCGACAGGTCGAAGGAAGGCAAGGCGAAGGTGAGCTGATCGGCGAACTGGTCGAGCAGCATCGGGATGAGCGTGTCTTTGACGAGCGCCACGACGCCCTCGTCGTTGTCGGCGAACGCGCCCTCATTGATGACGACCTCGATCCAGAAGGGATCGAACTCGCCGATGGCGAGCGTCGCGGCGAGCGCGCCCTCGGCGTTGTTGGCGAAGTCGACGGTGACGCCGGCCTCGGTGAGGATCCAGAGCCCGAGGTGGAGCGGCTCGCCGCCGAAGTCGGCCTCGGCCTCGATCCAGAGGTCGCCGATCTCGACGACCTCTTTCCCGGCCGCGGCGCCACACGAGTCGAAGACCGGCGGGAGCAGCGCATCGATGACGATGTGCGCGCCCTGGAGGCCGATGCCGCCCAGGAGCGCGGCCGACTCCTCGGGCCCGAGGTCGAGCGTGGTCGTGCCGCCTTCCCACATGGCGAAGAGCAGCTGGTTGATGAGGTCGTCGTGCAGCCCGAGCACCATCGGCTGCGGGGGCGGGAAGGTCAGGGATTGGGCCGGGGCGCAGCCCGTGTGCGCGATGCTGCCGAGGTGCGGGTGGGGGCGGCGCGGGGTCTCGGTGTGGGCGAGGCCGTCGACGCGGAGCTGGAGGCGCTCGGGTGCGATGTCGATGCCGCGCGCCTGCGTCTTCATGATGACGGTGTTGGCCGGCTGACCCGCGACAGGCGACGGGATGTCGAAGCGCTGGTCGAGGTTCAAGGCCGAGAAGAGGCCGCCCAGCGCGCTCTGGACCTGGTCCTCGACCACGGTCACCACGAGCGCCTGCATGATGCCGATGAGCGGATCGCGGATGGCCGTGACGACAAACGCGATGGCGGCCTGGGCGAGGCCGGTCGGGTCGGGGATCGAGACCTCCAGGCCGTCGATGACCACGCGCGTGTTCTCGGCGCGGGTGACCGTCTCGCCGTTGACGATCGAGACCGCGATGTCGGTATCGAGGATGACGGCGTTGGTCTTGATGGTGCCGGGGAGCTCGGCGATGGGCCGCGTCGCGCAGAGGACGGGGACGTCGCAGGGGAAGAAGAGGGAGATGACGCCCGAGAGGCGGACGAGCTCGACGCGCATGTGGATGCGGCCGTTGGTCAGCGTCATGGCGACGTTGACGTCGTCCATCTTGATGGAGGTCATGCGAATCTGGCAGGTGCCGCCGATGCACGAAAAGCTCGTCAGCGGATTGGGCACGAAGCCCGTGAAGTCGATATTCGCGATGATGAACTCGAAGAGGCTCGAGAGGTCGTCGCGCGTGGGCTCGTTGTGGTCGAGATCGTCGAAGATTTCCTGCGTGAGCACGAGCGCGACCCCATTGGTGATGCCGTCGGTCGCGAAGTCGCGGGCCTCCATCGCGTGATATTCGGTGGATTTCTCGACGGCGCGGGTGGCCATCGTCTCGAGGCCGTACGGGTCGGCGGCGTGGATATCGAGGAGGTTCACGCCGTAGGCGAGTGGGATGCGCGCGGAGAAATTGCCACCTTCGCGCGGGACGGTGACCGGGATGTCGCCGATGCGCAGCGAAGCGATCTCGCCGAGGTTGTCGGTGACGGTGCCAGAGACGGTGACCTCGGTGAGGTCGCGCGTGACGAGGCCGCGCTCGGGGCTCTTGATGACGAGCACGGGCGGCGTGATGTCGACCACGACCGGGGCGGTCGCGGTCAGCGGCGGGTCGTCGGTGGACTGCGCGCTGATCGTGTACTTGCCCTCGAGGTCGAAGCGCACCTTGTCGAGGAGGTCGCCGCTCACGCGGTGATGCCCGGGCGGCGTGGCGTCGATGGCGGTCACGGGGATCTCACCCTCGATGCGGTTGCCGAAGCGGTCGATGCCGTAGCCCTTCACGGTGATGGGCTGGCCAGTACCGTAGGCGGGCTGCACGGGCGAGAGCGCGAGGCCGAGGGCGGCGCGGGCGGCGGGGCTGACGGTGAGGGTCGCGTGCTGACGGGCCTCGACCGGGACGGCCGTGGACGAGCACATGACCTCGTACTGGCCGGCCGTGGTGGCCGAGACGCTGGCCAGGCCACCGACCACGACGCTCGCGTTCGGCGTGACGATGAGCGAGAGCGCGGCCTCGGTCGTGTTGCCGTAGGCGTCGCGCGCGACGCAGGTGACGGCCGCGGTGTCGCCCGCCAGGATCTGCGACGGGGTGAGGGTGAGGGCGGTCGTGGCGGCGGGGCCGGGGCGGACCTCGAGCGGGACGGGCGTCGCGTCGCGGAGGTTCAGCTCGATGTCGACGCAGGCGACCTGGCGCGTGCCGGCAGCGGTCACCATCAGGTCCATGCCCTGCGCGACCGCACCCGTCGAGGGGTCGAGGGTCATCCCGAAGGTGCCGCCGGCCAGCGGCTCGCCGCGGCCGTTGACGCGGACGCAGGCGACGGTCGTGTGCTCACCGGCGGTGATGGAGGTCGGCGAGACCTGGGTCTCGACCCCGACGGCGAGGGTCGGGTCGAAGGCCTGCTCGTCATCGCCACAGGCGGCGAGAGTGAAGAGCACGAGCCAGCCACGTGACGCGATCCTTCCAACCATGAGCAACCTTCCTTCGGCGTGCCTTGCGGCCCCGAGCGTCGACCTTCCCTCGTCGCATCCGCGATCCCCGCATGCGCGGACCGCGGGGCGTTTTACCGATCCCCTCGCATCCGCACAAGCGTCGGGCCCCGGCATACCCCGAAGCCGCGCCATGTCGAGCTGTTTGGCGACGGGTGGGTCACAATTACGATTCTCGTCATTGACCCGGGATGAACAAGTTGGCAGAAGGCCGCCGCCATGAACGTCCAAAGAACTACGAAAACCGTGTCGGTGCTTGCCCTCGCTTTGTCCGGGATCCTTGGAGGATCGGAGAGCACGGTGCGAGCCCAGGAGCTCGTCTACCAGGATACGCTGCACGGCGAGATCGTCGCGACTGGCAACACCCTTGGCCTCGACTCGAACCTCGACGGGGCGAACCCGACCAAGCCCGGGATCGGCGGCGGCATCGGCGTCTTCATCGCCAACCCGCTGAAGTATGCGGCCGATACCTTCAGCACCTTCCCGGCCGGCGTGACGAGCAACTGGCAGCGGGCCGGCAGCTCGGCCTTCCTCGACCTCGGCGAGACGGTGGGGATCGAGCACGCGGAGCTGGTCTGGGCCTGCTCGAGCCAGGTCAACGGCGACCCGGCCACGCCGCTGGACACGCCGAACACGGCCAACCTGACCTTGCCCGACGGGACCGTGATGCCGGTCTCGCCCGATGGCGAGGTGACGAACCTGACGCTCTTGCGCGCGGCCTACCGCTATTACCAGCGCTGGGCGGACGTGACCGACCTGGTCATCGACGGCGGGGCCGGGCTCTACACGGTGTCGGATGTGGCGGGGACGTCGAAGGCCGACGCGAACTACCTGACCGGCTGTGGCTGGACCCTGGTCGTCGTGACGAGTGCCACCGAGATGCCGCTGCGCAACTTGAATGTGTGGGTGGCGGGGCTCGAGATCCGGGCGACGGGCGTCAATGGGGCCGGGGACGCGTGCCCTTGCAACCTGGAGATCGAGCTCGACGGCTTCTGCACGCCGGCCGCCCCTGCGAGCCCGAGTGGGCGCATGGTCGTGTCCGCGATGGAGGGCGACGTGCGCTTTGTCGGCGACACGATGGGCATCCAGAATCCGCTGAGCCTCGACGCGTTCCTGCCGCTGGCCGGCCCGAACAACGCGCGCAACAACTTCTTCGCGTCGCAGGTCAATGGCAGCGACGGCCTGCTGGACACGCGCGGGACCTTCGGGACCTCGAACCACACCATCGATCCGACCGACGGCTCGAAGTTCACGCAGCTCCCCGGGGCGCGCCAGGGCTGGGACATCACGCGCATCCCGCTGAACGACCAGACCTTCAACCCGGGCGTGCTGAAGAACGACCAGACGGCGACGCGCTTCAAGATCACGACCACGCCGCAGGGCGACGACTACATCCTGAACGCGGTGGCGATGGAGCTCGACGTGGCCTCGCCGCTGCTTCTTTCGGAGCACCTGGTCGACCGTGAGGTGACCTTCGTCGGCGATATCGTGACGGCGTCGATCACGCTGACCAATGGCGGCTATGCGAGCGCGGACGCGGTCGCCTTCTGCTACGACGTGCCCGACAATACGCAGCTCCTCGGGGTGTCGGTCGACGGCACGGCGCGCAACGGGGTGACGGCCGACTCGCTGTCGCCGCGACACTGCCAGTCGCCGACGGGTGGCCTGGCGCTCGGGGCGATGGCGGTGGGCGAGGCGCGCACGATCAGCGTGCGCATGCGCGTGACCCGCATCGAGCCGAAGCCGTCGCAGTACGATCGCGTGCGCGTCACCGAGAGCTGGCGGACCGAGTGGACGCCGCGGTGCGCGGGCGCGCAGAAAGAGACCGACACGCAGATCGGGACGACGCGCGCGATCGTGGCGCCGCTCCTGCGGGTGACCCTGACCGTGACGCCGAACACCGACGTCGATGGTGGCACCACCCTGACCTATCAGATCGTGGTCGAGAACGTCGGCAGCGGGCCGTCGAACGGGACCATCGTCATCGCTGGGATCCCGGTCGGGACGACGTACGTGTCGGGGTCGACGACTCTCAATGGGGGCGAGGTCCCTGACGAGGGCGGGACGACGGCGTTCGCAGACGGCAATGAGGTTCACAGCGCCGGGGCGGACGCGGGCGTCATCGTCCCGGGGCAGTCGGCGATCGTGACGTACCAGGTCGTGACCGACCAACCGACGACCACCGACCGCACCGAGGTCGTCAATGCCGTCGATGTCGATCCCGACGGACCGGTTGGACCGAGCCCGACGACGACCTCGAACGAGGTCGTGACCGGCGTCAACAGGATGATCCCGGTCGAGCCCGAGCCCGAGCCCGAGCCGCAGCCCGAGGTGGTCGAGCCCGAGCCCGAGCCCGAGCCGCAGCCCGAGGTGGCCGAGGTCGACCCGTGCACCTTGACGCCGAACAACTGCTACCTGGTCGAGGGCGGCGGCTGCGCCAGCAGCGGGACCGATCTGGGCCTGGCGATGGGCGTCCTGGCGACGGCGCTGGTGGTGATGCGGCGGCGGCGCGCGGCCTGAGGCAGGCGATCTGAGCGGCGAGAGAGCCGAGCGCTGGGCCGAAGTGCCCAATCGGGTCCGCGGTTTGACGGACGGGGTTGAAGGCGACTAACGTGATCTTGCACTCGCCGGCAGCCTCGCTCCGCGTGGCCTCGTGCGAATTGCACTCGCCGGCAGCCTCGCTCCGCGTGGCCTTGTGCGAATTGCACTCGCCGGCAGCCTCGCTCCGCGTGGCCTTGTGCGAATTCGGTCACTCCGATTTCGCGAATTAACCCGCACTTCGAGTCCCCCCCTCACACTTGGGCGTTGCTGCTCGCCGCGTTGTCTTGGACGCGGTGGGTCGCTGCGCATCGGCAGGGCCATCTTGCTCGCACGCATATCATGGGTGCCAGTTGGGTTGTTTGTCGTCGCCGCGTGCCGGGACCCGGGGCCCGCAACGCTCGAGCCGCCGCCGACCGAGGTCGAAGGCGGTGCGCTGGCGTCGGGGCCGCTGGACTGGCGGGTGTGGCAGATCGCCGAGAGTGGCTATTTCGTCCATCGACTGGCCCTTCGCAAGATAGCAGCGACGGGCTTGAAGAACCCTGCTTGTGCGCTCCAGCTCGTCGAGGTCACGGGCTACGATCACCAACCCCAGCACCTCCTCTTGAGGCGCTTCGAAGAGACACGCGGACCGTGCCGACCCTCGGCCTCGACGCTGACCGTGCCCCTGGATGCGCGCTATTGGTCGGCAGCGGTTGCGGGAGACTTCGACGGCGATGGGCTGGACGAGCTGGCGGCGGCGGCGTTCGCGGACGCGTCGGGCTCGCGGAGGAGCGGTGAGATCGTCGTCGCTCGGGGAAGCGACGTCGACCTCGAGCACCCGATCGCGATCGACCTGCCCTA
>JAEUKJ010000290.1 GCA_016792665.1 Deltaproteobacteria bacterium
CGTGACGCGGTTCATCCGCCTTGTCGTCACGAGCGTGCTCGAGCCCGTCGATTGGAAGGACCTCGCCATCGCCGAGATCCGCGTCTTCGGTCGGCCCGCGGCGGCGCCTCCGATGGACCCGGTCAGCATCGCCTGGGACCAACCCGGCTCGTACCCGTTCAAGGCCGCGGTCTCCGAGTTCTGTGCCGTGGAGTTGGCGCTCCGCAAGCAGCGGCAGTGCGGCCTACTCATCGGGACGGTCGCTCGAGGTTTCGCCTTTCACCAAGGGTACACCACGCTTCCGCCCATCGCGGTCGCCGACCGCGACAAGGGGAAGGTCGGGGTCAGCTTCATGGCGGACCGCATGCGGGTGAGCTTGGAGTTCGCACGCGACGCCCACCACCAGAAGTGGTCGGTCAGCAGCGCGACGTTCCGCGACGCCTCGGGCAAGCCCGCGCCTCCGGCCTACACCGAGCTGTTCGAGGAAGACCGCCAGAACATCAACGAGTGCTGGGAAGAGCTTGGCAAGACCCGGCCCAACTACCCCCGAGAGGACTACGAGCACGAGTGAGCGTGCGTGGCAGACCCTCGACGCTGCTGTCGCAGACGAGTCCGAGGCGCCTTCGGAGGCGGGCCGCAGAGAAGACTCGGCAGAGGGCAGGCGACCGCGCCGCGCGCCGAGAAGTGACGCCGAGGAGAGGGTCGAGCTGCCAGTGGAACCAGAGAGGATGAAGAGGAGGTCCCGATGTTCGTGATGTTCGCGTTCTCGCTGGCCACCGCGCTGGTGCCTGCGGTTCCGGCCGCCCCGCCGCCGGCCGAGGAAGTGAAGGTCGCCGCCATCACCGCTTCGAGCACGATGCCGAAGTGGAAGGACTACACCTTCGACGCCGAGAACCTCATCGACGGGCGCGTCGACACGAGCTGGCAGCCCGCCAAGAAGGACACGATCGGCGTCGGCGAGTGGGTCGAGCTGGACCTCGGCGCGCCCTACGAGATCGACCACATCGACATCGCCCAGGGTCTCCAGAAGGTCGACCCGAAGCTCGGCGACCTCTTCTGCCGGAACAACCGCTTCGCCTACGCCTACCTCCTCTTCGACGACGGCACGTTCAGCGCGTATTGGGCGGACCCGTCCGAGAGAGTCTCGAACATCGGGCTCTTCTATCGCGGCGAGGAGATGCCCGGCAAGGAGGTGCGGGTCGTCACACGCCTCATCCGTCTCGTCGTCGTGAGCGTCCACGGGCCGGTCGACTGGAAAGACCTCGCCATCGCAGAGATCAGCGTCTTCGGTCGGCCCGCGGTGGTCCCGTCCCTGCCGACCGGCACGACGTTGGGCAGCCTGCCTCAGCCAAGTCCTGTGCAGGAAGCAATCGCGTGGGATCAGCCTGGCGCCTATCCGTTCAAGGCTGCCGTCCTCGACTTCTGTGCCAAGCAGTTGGCGCTCCGCAAACAGATGGGGTGTGCCGGGCTGACAAGCGCGATTGTGCAGGGGTACTCTCGCGAGGGGAGCTTCTCCGCGTTGCCGCCCATCTCCGTTGCCGACCGCGACCAAGGCAAGGTCACCACCCGCTTCAAGTCGAATCGAGCACAAGTGAGTTTGGATTTCGAGCGGGACACCAACGGCCGATGGTCTGTGAAGCGCATCACGCGTGTCGATGCAGCGGGAAGACCGGCTCCTCCGACCTTGGACTTCTCCGCCGAAGAAGACCGCAAGTACCAGAACGAGTGCTGGGAGAAGCTCGGCAAGAAACGGCCCGTCTACAGCGGCCCCGACTGAGGCGCTCGCGCCTCTTGGCAGCCGGACGCGAGAGCGCCCAGGAGGTCGCAGGCGACCGCGCCGCGCGCCGAGAAGTGCCGCCGAGGAGAGGGTCGAGCTGCCGGTGGAACCTGAGAGGATGAAGAGGAGGACCCGATGTTCGTGATGTTCGCGTTCGCGTTGGCCACGGCGCTGGGGCCGGCCGCGTCGGCCGGGCCGCCGCCGATCCAAGAGGTGAAGGTGGTGGCGATCACCGCTTCGAGCACGATGCCGAAGTGGAAGGGCTTCACGTTCGACGCCGAGAACCTCATCGACGGGCGCGTCGACACGAGCTGGCAGCCGGCCAAGAAGGACACGATCGGCGTCGGCGAGTGGGTCGAGCTGGATCTCGGCGCCCCTTACGAGATCGACCACGTCGACATCGCCCAGAGCCTCCAGAAGGTCGACCCGAAGCTCGGCGATCTCTTCTGCCGCAACAACCGCTTTGGCTGGGCCTACCTCCTCTTCGACGACGGTACCTACTCCTGGCATCGAGCCGACCCGCCAGACAGGGACACCTCCGTCGGGCTCTTCTATCGCGGCGAGGACCTGCCTGGCAAAGAGGTGCGGGTCGTGACGCGGTTCATCCGCCTTGTCGTCACGAGCGTGCTCGAGCCCGTCGATTGGAAGGACCTCGCCATCGCCGAGATCCGCGTCTTCGGTCGGCCCGCGGCGGCGCCTCCGATGGACCCGGTCAGCATCGCCTGGGACCA
>JAEUKJ010000303.1 GCA_016792665.1 Deltaproteobacteria bacterium
CTCGACCCCTGCCCTCGCAGCGTTGGTCGCCGCCGCCCGCGCGCAGGGCGCCTATGGTGCCAAGCTCAGCGGCGCGGGCCTCGGCGGCGCCGTGCTGGCGGTCGCGCCGCCTGGTGTCGATCTCGGGCCAGCGCTCGTGGCGGCCGGTGCCACCGACGTGATCCCTCCGAGCGGGCGGTTCGGGCCGGGCGGGCCAGGCGAACAACACGAGCAGGGCGAAGCAGGGCTTCGCGAGACGGAGAACGCGTGATGGCAGGCATGGCAGGCGAGCGCGTGGGCCTGGTCCTCGACGCGTGGGTCAAGGCTCGGGCGCCGGTCAACATCGCGCTCATCAAGTACTGGGGCAAGGCGCCGAGCTCGCTCCCCGAGGACGCGAACCTCCCCGCGGTGCCGAGCCTCTCGCTGTCCCTGGCCGGGCTCTTCACCGAGACCTGGGCGCGCTTCGCGCCTGACGCCGAGCGCGACACGATTCGGCTCGGGGGGCGGCCCCTCCTGCCCGAGGAGATGCGGCGCGCGGTCGCGCTCCTGGACCGGATCAGAGCGGTCACCGAGGTCGCCTCTCCGTTCGAGATCATCACCGTGAACCACGTCCCGACGGCGGCCGGCCTCGCCAGCTCGGCCTCGGGCATGGCCGCCCTGGCAGCGGCTGCGGGGCGCTGCGCGGGCCTCGATCCGAGCGTCCCCGACGATCTCGGACTTCTCTCAGAGATCGCGCGCATCGGCTCGGGAAGCGCCTCGCGCAGCGTCTATGGAGGATGGGTCGCCTGGGAAGGCCGCCGCGCTCACCCGGTCGCGCCACGCGATCACCTGCCGATCGCGGTGGTCGTCGCGGTGGTCGGACGCGGGCGCAAGGCGGTCGGGTCTCGTGACGCGATGAACCACACCGCGCGCACCTCGCCCTACTACGCGGGCTGGGTCCAGCAGGCCCACGAAGGCTTCGCCGACGCGCTGGCTGCGCTCGCCGCCCGTGATCACGCCCGCCTCTTTGCCGCCATGGAGCGGTCGACCTGGCGCATGCACGCCTCGGCGATGGCGGCCGACCCGCCGGTCTTCTATTGGCAACCGGCCTCGGTCGCGGTGCTGCGCGAGGTCGCGGCGATGCGCGCCGACGGCATCCTGTGCGGAGCGACGCTGGATGCCGGCCCGCACGTGAAGGTTTTTTGTGACCCTCGGGATTCAGAAGCCGTCTCGCGGCGATTGACGACCGTCCCAGGGGTGGAGGATATCATCGAGACGGGTCCCGGGTCGGGGCTCGAGATGCAAGTCGGTGATGAGCCTTCGGTGGGCGGCAACGACGATTCTCAGGAGAGCGCGTGATCCGGGCCAGTGCTCCGGGAAAGCTGATGCTGGCGGGCGAGTACGTCGTGATCGAGCGCGGGGTTCCTGCCCTGGCCGTCGCGGTGGATCGCCGGCTGAGTGTCGAGGTCGTCCCGGAGGCGGGGCGCCGGCAGTGGCTCGTCACGTCACCCGCGCTCGCGTTGAAGGACGCGCAGCTGAAGGCCGTGCCGGTCCTCGCCGAGGTCGTCGCGCGCGTGCCTGGCTTGCCGTCTGGGGGCCGCATCACGGTCTCGAGCCAGCTCGGCGAGGGCGCCGACAAGCCCGGCCTCGGGAGCTCCGCAGCCCTCTGCGCGGCGGCGCTCGCGGCCTTCTGGCGTCTCTCCGGCGCCTCCGGTCCACCCGATGTCCACCTCGCCATCGCGGCCCACCGCGCCTCTCAGGGCGGGCGCGGCAGCGGCTACGACGTCGCCGCGTCGGTGCACGGCGGCGTGACCCTCTTCCACCCGGCCCAGGGTTCGGCCCTGCCCGTGATCGAGCGCCTGCCGTGGCCGGCCGGCCTCCACGCCGCGGTCTTCCGCGCCGGCAAGGGGAGCTCCACGGTCGAGTTCCTCGGGCGCATGACCTCGTGGCGCGACGAGGATCCCGAGAGCTTCGACGCCTGTATCGAGCCGCTCGCGGCCGAGACGCTGGGCCTCATCGGCGCCTTCCGTGAAGGCAACGTCCCGCAGATCCTCGATGGCCTCGCCCAGGTCCAGGAGGAACTCCAGACGATGGATCGCATCGGCGAGCTCGGCATCCTGGCCGGCGGCCAGTGCCAGCTGCTCGGCCTCATCGAAGACGCGGGCGCCATCGGGCGCACCTCCGGCGCCGGTGGTGGCGACTGCGCATGGGCTCTCACCGACGACCCCGGGCGCCTCGCGGCGGTCGCAGCGTCGGCGGCCGAGCTCGGGTTCAGCCGGCTCGAGGTCGAGCTCGGCGGGGCCGGCCTGCGGGTCGGAGACGACGCCTGATGGCGAGGGTCGACGGACCTGGCGCAGCGCCGGGCGACGCAGCGAAGGTCGTGTCCCGGATCGGGGTCGAGGAGGCGCGCGAGCGCTTCGGGCCCGAGCTCGAGCGGCGCCTCCACGCGGCGGTGGCCGGCGACGGTGTGCTGTTCGTCGCGGCCCGCTATCACCTCGACACCGGCGGCAAGCGCCTGCGCGCGCTCCTGCCCCCCTGGATCTGCAACAACCTCGGCGGTGATCCGACGAACGCGCTCGCGCTCGGCGTCGCCTTCGAGCTCGTTCACAATGGCACCCTCGTACACGATGACCTCCAAGACGGCGACACCCATCGGCGCGGCCTGCCCACGGTGTGGGCGCGCTTCGGGATGCCGCAGGCCGTCAACGTCGGGACGGCCCTCCTCCTGCTCGGGCTGGCCGAGGTGCTGAAGACGCCCGCGGGGCCGCGGCTCATCGCGGACGTGAACCTGGCGGTCCTCGGCATCGTCGAGGGGCAGGCCCTCGAGTTCGAGCTGCACACCGCGGCCGAGCCGACGCCCGCCGCCTGGGAGCGCATGGCGCGCGGCAAGACGGGCGATCTCTTCGGGGCGTGCTTCCTCGGTGGGGCGCGGGCCGCGGGCCTCGGCGACGCCGACAGCGACGCGATCGCCGAGCTCGGGCGCGAGCTCGGGGTCTTCTTCCAGCTCCAGGACGACCTCCTCGATCTGGTCGGCGACAAGGGGCGCGAGCTCCCGGCGACCGACCTCGCCGAGGGCAAGATCTCGTGGCCCGTGGCCTGGGCCAAGCAGCATGCCGCCGCCCCGCAGAGCGACCGCCTGATGGCCATCGTGCGCGCGCCGCGCGGCGACACGACCGCGGCCATGGTCGAAGAAGCGCTCGCCCTCTTGCACGCGACGGG
>JAEUKJ010000304.1 GCA_016792665.1 Deltaproteobacteria bacterium
TCGGCGGCATGAGCCCTTCGAGCGTCGTCGTCCTCGCCCCCGAAGACGACACCACCTTCCGCATCACTCCGTCGGCCACCACCTCGGGCTTCCTGCCGGCGGGCGTCACCCAGACCTTCACCCTCCAGCGCGGCGAGACGATCCAGTTCAAGGCGGGCCAGGACCTCTCCGGCACCCGCATCGAGGCCCTGGGCGGCAAGCGGCTCGCGGTCTTCGCGGGCGCGCGCCAGGCCAACATCGCCTGCATGGGCGCCGACTCGCACCTCTGGGATCAGATGCTGCCCACCGCGCGCTGGGGCACCCGCCACCTGGTCATGCCGCTGGCAGGCGAAGGCGCCACACCGGTCCGCCTGGTCGCCGGCGAATTCAAGACCACGGTCGATCTCTCGTGTCAGCCCCAGCTCGTCCTGAACCCCGGCCCGGGTCAGACCATCGCCATCGCCAAGCCGACCTACATCACCAGCAACCGCCCGATCGGCGTCGCCGTCCTCACCAAGAGCTCGGCCTGCAGCGCGCTCGGCACCGGCGACCCGAACCTCCTCGTCGTGCCTCCTCTCGACCTCGTCCAGGTCGGCGACACGCGCTGGTCGACCCCCTCGGGCATCGACACCCTGAGCGCCGCGCGCCACTGGGTGACGGTGCTCACCGCCAGCGCCGCCCCGCTGCGCTTGGACGGCCAGGCCCTGCCGCTCGGCGCCATCGACGGCGTGCCCGGCCTGTCCTGGGCCGCGGTCGAGGTCCAGGCCGGCACCCACGCGCTGACCGGCGCCCCGCACGTGGCGCTGATGCACGGGCTCGCCCCCTACGACGCGGTGACCTACGGCGGCGGCTACGGCTGCAGCGCCCAGACATGCGACACGTTTGTCGCCCTTTTGCCGACCCTGCCTCCCAACGGCTGTGACCCCGGCGACCTCGACGTGACCAAGCCGCCCGTCGGTGGGCCAGGCGGTCCAGGCGACCCTCGCTTCGAGTGCGCGAGCGCGTGCGACTGCTACGTGAGCGAACCCTCGGGCGACTGCGGCGAGCTCGAAGCGATCTGGACCTGCACCCCGGACCGCACCTGCAAAGAGACCTGCGGTCACGCATGTCTGGCCTGCCCCGAGCGCTTCCCCACCCCCGACGGACGTTGCCCATGAAGGTCCAGACCCTCGCAGTCCTCACCGCGCTCGCCCTGCTCACGCCCCCCATGGCGAGCTGCGACGAAGACCACCGCGCCCCTCCTCGTTGGCCCACGGGGACCGCGGGCGGGCGCAAGGTGCTCTTCATCGGGATCGACGGGCTCGCGACCTACACGCTGCGTCAGGGCGCCAGCCCGAACCTCGACGCCCTGGCAGACGCTGGCGCCTACGCATATGACGCGACGGCCGGCGACATCACGATCAGCGGACCCGGCTGGTCGAGCCTCCTCACGAGCACCTGGCGCGACCGCCACGGGGTCACCGGCAACGACTTCGTCGGCAACACCCTCGGCGCCACCCCCGACGTCTTCACGCTCTTGCATCAGGCCGCTCCCGAGGCCCTCTCGGCGTCGCTCGTCATGTGGCCCCCCATCAACGAGCTCATCGCGCGCGGCGCCGAAATGCGCTTCAGCTACGATCACGTGTGCCCCCTGACGTACGACCGCTGTGAGTTCCTCACTCACACCCGCGACCTCCTCGAAGACCGCTCCCCCGACCTCCTGTTCCTGGCCTGGAACGACGTCGACGCAGCGGGCCACGCCTACGGCTGGGCCAGTGAACGCTACTACACCGCGTTGGCCAAGGTGGACCGCGAGATCGGTCGCGTCCTCGAGCAGGTTCGCGCCCGCCCGAGCTACGCGGACGAGGAGTGGCTCATCGTCGTGTCCGCCGATCATGGCGGCAGCGGCCACGGCCACGGCGACAATAGTGTGCCCCACCGTCTCATCCCGGTGTTCATCAGCGGGCCCGGCATCGCCAGCGGCCCCATCGTCCCAGCCCCGCAACAAGTCGACCTGGCCCCGACGATCCTCTACTGGCTGCTCGGCGACCTCGACCCGAAGTGGGACTTCGACGGCCGGGTCATTGTCCTCGACACCGACGACTTGTCGGATGAAGTGGCCCGCTATCGCCGCCCCGAGCTTCCGCGTCCGCGCTTCGGTACGAACCTCGTCTTCAACGGCACGGCCGATGTCGACCGTGGGTTGCGGGGTGAGATCGACCTCGCGCTGCGAGGCTGGAACGAGATCGGCGCGATGACCGCTGTGCCGGTCTCGATCCTTCCGAGCGACGACCCCAACGTCGCGGAGACCGCGCCGAGCCCAGGCGCGCCCTTCGAGAACGCCTTCGTCTTCGGGGCCACCGGGGTCTCCACCATGTACCAACGCATCGAGCTGCCCGCGCTCGATGGCGTGCGCTCCTATCGCCTTTCCGCGCGAGCCACCGCCGGCCACTCCCCCTCCTGCGTCGGTCCACGCCTCACGATACGATTCGAAGACGGGCTCACTCAGGAGGTCGCCTTTGCCGAGGCCCTGCCCGCCAAGCCCATGACCTGCAACTCCTACACCTTCGTGCCGATCGTCGCCGAAGGCGTCCTTCCCTCGAAGACGACCGTCGCGTTCCTGGAGCTCAACCTCGACCGGGACCCCGACGCCCGAGGCTTCATCGATGACATCTCGCTCGTCCTCCAGGCGGCGCCGTAGCCGGGCCTGACCCGTCACACCGCGGGATCGAAGAGGCGCTCGGGCCGCGCCTGGACGTGACTCCGCGGTCCGGGTTACGGTCCCGCTCCTATGAAAAACGTCCTGATTTCCCTGTGGGTGGCGACCGCCGTGTCGCCAGGTCTCGGCTGCGGCTTGTTCGAGAGCGACGTCGACGTCGAGGACGACACCCAGGGCGATGGCGACCCCGACGGTGATCCCGACAGCGCCTCCGACGGAACCGCGGCCGACACGAGCGGCCCCTCCGACACGTCCGACCCAGCCGACCTGGTCGATGACACGCGCGACGCGAGCGATGACACGACCGTTCCGATCGACGTGAAGCCGGCCACCGAGCCCGTCGATCGCGCACTCGACGCACTCGCCGCGCTGTCGTCGGTGCCCTTGGAAACGACCTTCGAGGGCGGCGCCCCACGCTCCATCCGCATGCGCGTGCCGCTGCCCGAAGGCCCCGACCTCGTCTCGCGCGGGCTCGCCTTCTTCGAGCGCCACAAGGACCTCTACGGCCTCCGCGACCCCAAGCGCGAGCTCGTGCCGATGCGCTCGACCGTCACCGACGGAACGACGCGCCTCCACTTCCGACAACACGTCCTTGGCGTGCCGGTCCTCGGCGCACGCATCACGCTGCACGTCGTCGATGGCGAGGTGCGCTGGTCCACCGGGAACTGGAACACGCTCGCCCCCGAGAGCGGCGGCACCATCCTCACCGCCGAGGCCGCGCGCCGCGCCATGGCCGAGGCCGCGTCCGACGCCGACGACATCACCCTCCTCACGAAGCCCCGCCTCGTCTGGTACGTGCCGACCACGGGGCAGGTCGTGCGCCCGGTATTGGCCTGGACCATGCGCCTCCAGAAGCTCGGCCGCACCTGGCGAGGCTACCTGCACGCGCGTCGTGGCACGCTGCTCGCGCTCATCTCGGAGATGCACGAGATCGACTGGACGATCGACACCGCCAACAACGAGTCGTCGAAGACGTGCTTCTGGATGACCAACGCGAACGACCGCTGGTTCACCGAGGACGGCGCCGACGGCTACCCCGGCGCATCCAGCGACGCCTACCTCGACGGGCAGGAGGCCCAGGACGTCATCGGCACGGTCTACGACTACTTCCGGAACCGCTTCGGGCGCGATTCCTACGACAATGACGGCTCGTACCTCGACCTCATCGTGCACGCCGGAGACCCCGACACCGGCGAGCCCGCGTGGCGCAACGCATCGTGGTACCAGTTCTGCAACACGATGATCTTCGGCGACTCCTTCGCGACCTTCGACATCATCGCCCACGAGTACACCCACGGTGTCACGACCTACACCGCCGACCTCCGCTACGAGTACCAATCTGGAGCGCTCAACGAGAGCATCTCCGACGTCTTCGGCGCCTTCGTGACCGGCTCGTGGCTGCACGCCTCGACCTCCGAGCTGGCCCCCGATCGTGACCTCATCAACCCCGCCAACAGCGGGCTCCCCGGCCACATGCGCGACTACGTCGTGACCGACGCGGACCACGGCGGCGTCCACACCAACAGCACCATCCCGAGCCGCGCCATCGCCATCATGACGCAGCCCACGGCGCGACAGGGCCTCGCCCTCGAGGTCCCCGGCATGACCAACGAAGAGGTGAGCTGCCTCCTCTACGTCGTCCTGGCGCACGTGCTCTCCGAGAACAGCACCTTCGGCGATGTGGCCTGGGCCATGCTGGGCGCGCTCCGCAACGGCGAGTGCAACATCGAGCCGACCCCGCGCCGCCAGTGCACCATCATCAACGCCTACGCCTCGGTCGGGCTGGCGGTCGCCGACAGCGACTGCGATGGCCTGCAAGACAGCATCGAGGACACCGACTCCGACGGGGACCGCGTGCCCGATCTCGTCGACAACTGCCCCGCGCAGCGCGACCCGAGCCAGGGCGACACCGACGGCGACCACCGCGGCGACGCATGCGACGACGACGACGACAACGACGGCAAGCTCGATGGCCAGGACAACTGCCCGCGCCTCGCGAACCGCGACCAGCAGGACACCAACGCGAACGGGGTCGGCGACGCGTGCGACGACGGCGATCGCGACTTCATCCCCTGGGCCTCCGACAACTGCCCGAACGACACGAACCCGTTTCAAGAAGACCTCGACGGCGACGGTCGGGGCGACGTCTGCGACACCGACGCCGACGGCGACAACCTCACCGACACGCGCGACAACTGCCCGCGCCTGAATACGAGCCTGACCGCGGACTCCGACCGCGACGGCGTCGGTGACGCCTGCGACAACTGCCTCAACAGCGTGAACCCGGACCAATACGACTGCGACGGCGACGGCGTCGGCGCGGTGTGCACCGGGCAGACCGGCCCGGCGGCGCAGACCGAGCGCTACTGCCAGCTCGTGCGCGAGACCGAGAACGTCGGCGCCGGGCTCACCGCCACGACCGCCTTCGACTTCCCGGTGCCGCTGCCGGCGTGCATGGGCTGCGAGGTCAGCTTCGACCCGCTGCAGACCTATCGCATCACGCTGACCGGCGTCGCGATCGGCGACCTCTATGTCATCGTCGACCAGGACGGCGCGGTCGTCAGCCGCTCGCCGCGCGTCATCGCGCAGGCCGCGACCGTGACCCTCGACTACCGCCCCGGCTACGCGGGCTTCTACCTCTATCCCGGCAGCGCCGAAGTCTTCCGCGAGCGGACCTTCTTCCTCCAGCGGGTGCTGCAGGGTGACGCGGCCACCAAGGTCAACGTGAGCGTCGGGACCGC
>JAEUKJ010000310.1 GCA_016792665.1 Deltaproteobacteria bacterium
ACGTAGCGCAGCTCGGGCGCGAGCGACGCTTGGAAGTTGTCGATCGTGTCGGTCGGCGTGTAGACCCCGGTGCCGGTCACCGCCACCCAGAAGGCCTCGGCCGCGCGCACCGCCACGCGCACCTGCCCCTCGAAGACGAAGTCCGAGTCGGCGTCCGCCTTGCTGGTCGGCGCGAGGAACGCGAACTTCACGTGGGCCTCGATGAGCAGCGGGTCGAACCATCGCACCCAGGTCACCGGCAAGACGATCGCGAACTCGTCGGGCAGCCACAGCCACGGGTCCGCCCCGCCATGCAGTCCCCGCGCCCCCTCGTGGGCGAAGCCCGCCGCGGGTCGGTCGGCCTCGAGCCGGGACGCGCGCGCCAGCGGCAGCGTGAAGCCGGGCGTGAACACGAGCCCCTCGTCGATGCGGATCGCCCACGAGAGCAGCGGATTCCCCATCGCCACATAGGTCGCGGCGAAGAAGGGATCGACCGGATCTCCCGAAGCGACCGTGAATCCCCACTTCAGCGCGAAGCCGCCTTCTGCGCTCGTCGGAGCCGACAACGTGAGGAGCGGGCTCGCCATCAGCACGGTCCGCAGCTCGGTCGAGCCCGAGATCCCGAACGCCACGTCGAGCCCGATGCGCGGGTCGCCACGCCCCCAGGCACGCGACGCGAAGACCGCGATCCAGGCGATCGAAGCGAAAAGGGCGAGTCTGCGCAGCCGCGTCATCACCCTCTCCCCTAGCCGAGATCGCGGCCGCCGCGAAGCCTTGTCACGTTGCCGCTGCTACTTCAGCTTCGAGGCAGCCCCGCACGGGATCGTGAAGATGCCGGCGCCCGCCGACCCCGCGAAGAGGTCATAGGTGCTGCAATAGCGGAACTCGGCGTAGGTGCCACCGCCCAGGTGCTCCTGGCAGAGCGGCACGTTCTGGCGCCACGCGCAGAGGCTGTCCTTCTGGAAGACGACGTTGATGCCCATCTTGCGGCGGATCGGCTGCTGGAAGGCATCCCTCTCGACGGCCCAGGTCGACGCCGAGCGCACGATGTAGAGGCGCGCCCCGGCGTCCTTGGCCATCGACTCGACGAGCTTCTTGATCGCCTTGTCCTCGCTCGGCGTCACGGACGCGGGCACGGCGCGCGTCGACTGCGCGGCGAGCTTCTTCCGCCCGGTCTCGGTCACGACCAGCGTGAACGAGCCCGACCCGATCGGGGCCGCCTGCTTCACGAACCCTTCGGAGCTGTGCAGGTCGATGCGGATCTCGTGCGACCCCGCCGGCAGCTTGTCGGCCACCGCCATGTAGAAGGCCTCCTCGAGGGTCTCGTCCGCGTTCGACCACTGCCAGTAGTCCGAGGCATCGTAGGACCCGATGGGCGTCTTGGCGTCGTTGCCGGCCCAGAGCTGCAGCGGCAACGCGTCGGCGTTCTTGAACTGCTCGTTGCGAAGCGTCTTCTCGCCTTGCCAGACCTCGGTCCCATCGATGAACAAGACCGGGATCACGTCGCCCTGGTTGCCCGGCGTCACGTCGCCCGTGAACTTCTGGTACCACGCCTCGGGCGAGGCGCTCTGCTCGAAGCGGCCCGCGATGGGCTCGCCCAGCACGAACGACGTCTTGGGTTCCCCGTCGACCGTGCTCGCGAAGACGAAGGCCCCAGGGGCGAGATTGGCGTTCTTCGCGGCACTCTCGGCCGAGAGCTCGC
>JAEUKJ010000334.1 GCA_016792665.1 Deltaproteobacteria bacterium
TGCTCCATGCCCCGACGCGACCTCCCGGCCGGGGCGACCTGCCGTTACCTTCCGACCCTCGCCGCCGTCTGCCTCCTCGGCGGTTGCGTGACCACGCAAACCGCGGAGCCGCGCACCCGTCGTCAGCCGCGCGTCGACGCGCGCGCGGGGTCCACCTCGTCCAGGGCCGGTGGCGTCGCGGGCGGCGCCGAGGCCGCCTCCGGGGTCGCGTTCGCTCCCGCGTCCCCGTCAGAGCCCGCCACGCGTCGCGCCTTCCTCGCCGTCGTCATCAACGGCAGCGCGGTCGGTGAGGCCCTCGTGACCCTCGACGGCAACGACGCGCGCCTCGACGCGACCCACCTCGAGGCGTGGGGGATCCACGCCCACGTGCCCGTCGACCACCAGCCCGGCCGCCCTCCCGAGGTGTCCCTGAACCGCCTCCGCGGCCACCTGGACTACCAGGTCGACGAGCGCAACCTCGTCCTCCGGCTCGAGGTCGGCCCCGAGCTCTTCGACCCGAGCTTCATCAGCCTCGCCCCCGGTCGTCCCCTCGGCCTCGTCCAGCGCTGGGACACGAGCGCGTTCCTCAACTGGGCCCTCCGCATCGACACCCACGGCACCACCACCCTCGACCTCGAACACGGCACCCGCTTCGGCCACGCCCTGCTCGAGGGCTCGGTCAGCGTCGGCGCCGGCCGCGACCCCACCCGCGGCCTCACCCACATCCTGTACGACGACCCCGAGCACGCTCTCCGCTGGACCCTCGGCGACGCCCTCGAGCGCCCGGGTGACCTCGGCGGCAACCTCGTCCTGGGTGGCCTCGTCGTCGCGCGCGAGCCGAGCCTCACGCCCTACCTGCCTCGCACCCCGGGCCTCACCTTTGCGGGCCAGGCCACCACCCCGAGCACCGTCGAGGTCTACGTCGACGGTGTCCTCGACCGCCGTATCCCGGTCGCGCCCGGCATCTTCCGCATCGGCGATATCCCCGCCCCGCGCGGCAACGGTGTTGCGACCTATGTGCTGCGCGACGCTTTCGGCAACGAGCAGCGCTTCGCGCGCCCCTACCAGATCGGCCGCGGCCTCCTCGCCCCGGGCCTCGACGACCTCGCGGTCGGCGTCGGCTTCGCGCGCCAGGGGCTCGGCACCGAGAGCTTCGACTACGGCGCACCGGTCGCCTTCGCGCGTCGCCGCCTCGGCCTGAGCGATCACGTCACCTTCGGCTGGCGCGCCGAGACCGCGCCCTTCGCTCGCCTCGCGAACGCCGGCACCTCGCTCGCCCTGGCGCTCCCCGTCGGCCAGCTCGACCTCGGGGTCGGGGCCTCGCTCGACGACGGCCAGGGCGGCCTCGCCGCCTTCGTGGGCTATGAGCTCCTGACCCACGGCTTCGGCGGCACCGTCTACGGCGTCGCCAAATCCGATCACTACGCGACCCTCGACCTCGGCCGCGACGATGCCCGCACCCGCTTCGAGCTCGGCACCGCGATGGCGGTCTCGGGCGAGCGCTGGTCCACGAGCCTCGACGTCCGCGCCCGCTTCCCGAGCCCTTCGGACCCCACCCCGGGCCCCGGCCTCGAGCCCGAAGCGACGCGCCAGGTCGAGGCGCGGCTGGCGACCTCGATCCAGCTCGCCCGCGGCGTCGACCTCCGCGTCCAGGGCGCCGTCGTCGCCGATGAGGTCTCGGGCGAGAGCTACAGCGTCGGCCTCGTCGCCTCCTTCACTCCGTCGGCCGCGGTCTCCGTCTCGGCGCTCGGCGAGCTCGGCCCCGACGGCGCGCGCGGTCACCTCCTGGCGAGTCTGCCGATGACCTCCGAGGTCGGGCTCGGCGCCCGCGTGTCGGCGTCCCTCGAAGAGGACCCGCAGATCTACGCCCAGCTCCAAGGGCGCAACAGCCTCGGCCAGGCCTCCGTCGACCTGCGCGGCGGCCCCGACCGCGGCTGGACCGGCACCCTCGAGCTCGACAGCAGCCTCGCCTGGGTCGATGGCGGCGCGGTCCACGTGACCCGTCCGATCCGCGACGCCTGGGCCGAGGTCGAGGTCCCCGACGACTTCCCGGTCGAGGTCCTGCGCGAGAATCGCCCGGTCGCCCGCAAGCGCAACGGCTCGGTCGTCGTCAGCGACCTCCTGCCCTATGACGTGAACCGCATCGAGATCGGGACCCGCGACCTCCCCCTCGACGTCGAGGTCACCGACGTCGAACGCACCATCACCCCGCCGTACCGCGGCGGTGCCCGGCTCGGCTTCGGCCTCCAGCGCGCGCGCTACGTCCGCGGCACCCTCGCCCCGACCGACCCCGGTACCTCGCTCGTCGGCGGCGAGGTCCAGGTCGGGGAGGGCGATGCGACCTACACCTCGCCGATCGGTGTCGACGGTGGCTTCGAGATCCGCGGCCTCCCCAAGGGCACCTTCAAGGGCGAGGCCGTCAGCGGCCTCCACCGCTGCTCGCTCACCGTCCAGGTCCCCGACGACGCCAAGCCCATCCAAGACCTCGGCACCATCCCCTGCACCCCGCTCGCCCCTCCGGAGGTCGCGCCATGAGCTCGCGAACGCTCACCTCATGCCTCGTCGCGGCGAGCCTCGCGGCCGCCCCCGCGGCTCACGCGGCCTTGTGCTCCATCGACTCGGTGAGCCCGATCGTGTTCGGGCCCTACGACGGCCTCACGCGCAACACCGTAGACGCCACCGGCTCGATCACCTTCGGCTGCTTCCTGGTCGGCCTCTTCGACAGCATCACGATCGACATCAGCCGCGGCTCCAGCACGAGCTTCTCGCCGCGCACCCTGATGGCCGGCACCAAGACCCTGCAATACAACCTCTATCTCGACGCCGCGCGCAGCTCCATCTGGGGCGATAACACCAGCGGAACCAGTCACTTCGGTCCGTTCCGTCCGCCGCTCATCGGGTCGACCACGCGGACGATCTACGGCCGCATCTTCTCGGGTCAGAACGTCGGCGCCGGCACCTACACCGACACGCTCGTCGTGACGCTCAACTACTGACAGCGAAGCGCCGCCCGCCGCGCACTCGCCGGAAATGGCGACTCAGCCGTCGAGGTCGACCAGGCGCGTGCCGAGCATGAGGCGCGCGTCCTCGAGGGGCACGGGCCGCGCGAAGTGGAAGCCCTGCGCGAGGTCGCAGCCGATGGTGCGGACGGCCGCGAGCTCGGCCGAGGTCTCGATGCCCTCGGCGACCACGGTCAGATCGAAGACGTGCCCGATCTCCACGATCTTGGCCACCAGCGCCGCGCTGCGCGTGTCCTTCACCATCTCGGCGATGAACGAGCGATCGATCTTGAGGACGTCCACCGGCAAGCGGCTGAGCGAGCTCAACGACGAATAGCCGACTCCGAAGTCGTCGACGAAGACGCGCAAACCGGCCGCGCGCATGACCTCGATGTTGCTCGTGACGACCTCGAAGTTGTCGATCATCGTCGTCTCGGTGAGCTCGACCCCGAGGCGCTTCGGGTCGACGCCGGCCCGCGCGATGGCGTCGACCACGATCTGGGCGAACTCGGGCTGGCGCAGCTGTCGATGTGACACGTTCAGGTTCAGGAACACGCCGGGCTTCTTCTGGCCGCGGTCGAAGGCCTGCAGATCGGCGCAGGCGCGCGTGACGATCCACTCGCCCAGCGGCTCGATGAGGCCACTCGTCTCGAGCATCGGGATGAAGGCGCCAGGCGCGACCAGGCCCAGCGAGGGGTGGTGCCAGCGGATGAGCGCCTCGAACCCCACGATGTGACCGGCGTGCCCGTCGAGGTCGTCGCGCAGCGAGATGACCGGCTGATGGTGCAGCGTGAACTCGTGGTCGCGGATACCGCGCAAGATCTGTGGCTCGAGGTCGAGCTCGAACAGGCTCCGCGCGTGCGCCTCGGGGTGGAAGAACTCGACCCGCGACCCGCCGCGCGCCTTCACGTTGGACAGCGCGAGGCTCGCCTTCCTCAAGACGTCGGCGACGGTGTGAGGCGCGTCCTGGTTGGCGATGACGCCACCGACGGCAGCGGTCACCGGCAGGCTCCGCCCGTCGGGCGAGGTCAGCGTCACCGGGCTCCGCACGAGCCGCTGCGCCACGCCGTGTGCGTTCAGCGTGCCCTGCGACTGGCCCAGCACGATGGCGAACTCGTCGGCCCCGATGCGCGCGACGAGGTCGGTCTGCCGCACCGCGTCCGCCAGGCGCCGCCCGACGTCGATGAGCAGCGCGTCCGCCTGCTCGTGCCCGAAGCTGTCGTTGATCACTTTGAAGCGGTTGATGTTCAGGATGAGCAGGGCGAACTGGTAGCCCGGGTCGGACCGCAGTCGCGCGATCTCGGACTCCAGCCGGGCGTGCAGGGCGGCGCGATCGGCGAGCCCGGTCAGCGCGTCGCGCGTGTTCTCGCCGTTGGTCGCGGTCGTGCGCGGCCCGACGATGAAGCCGCCGCGCTCGAGCTCGCTCAAGATGGGGGCCGCGCGCCCGCCGACGTCGATGCGCTCGCGACTCGTCACGCGCTGCGTGCGCACGGTCGGCGGCGGAGGCTCGCTCGGGGCGATGGACGCCAACGTCGAAGCCAGGGTGCGGCGCCTCTCGCCCGCGTCCGCGGCGACGTCGATCAGCACGAGCCGCTCGTCCTCCAGCACGTCCGGCGGGGCATCGAGCTGGTCGTGGAAGGCGATGAGCACGAGGTGCGGGTGCCGCCGCCAGAGGTCGATCGCCCCTTCGAGGACCACCTCGAGGGCGCGTGAGCCGGCCACGATCACGACCGAAGCCGGCAAGCCGTTCAAGCCCCGCCGCCCCAGTCGCCCCTCGAGGTCCTCCAGGTCGACGGCCATCTCGACCAGCAACTTGGGGACCGAGGCGAGGTCCGAGAGGGCCACCGCGACATCGTCGCCCGGCGTCCCGAAGTACAACACCCGCTGCGTCGCTCCGACGAACGGCTCTTGTCCCTCGCTGTCGGCTCGGGGCTTCACGAGATCGAGGATGAGCCGCGGCGTCCGTCCCGTCAACGCGCCCCGCTCGGCGGTTACGCGCGTCATGCGGCCTCGTGCACAGCCGCATTCTCGGGCAGGATTCCGAGATCACGCGCGTGCCTCGCCAGCACCTCGACGGTCCGATCGATCTGTGCGCGCGTGTGGTGCGCGTTCACGATGAAGCGCAGGCGTCCCTCGTTGGCTCCCACCGCGGGGTAGACGACCGGCACCGTGAAGATGCCCTCGAGGTAGAGCTGCGCGCAGAGGCGATAGAGTTTCTCGAGATCCGGCACATAAACCGGAATCACCGGGCTCTGACTCTGCCCGAGATCGAAGCCGCGCGCGCTGAGCTCGGCCCGCATGACGCGATTGTTCTCATGCAGCGAGCGCGCGTGCGACGCATCGTTCTGGATCTCGTCGAGGGCCGCCAGGATCGCGGCGGCATCCGGCGGGGGCAGGCAGGCCTGGAAGATGTACGGCGTCGCGGTCGCCTGGAGCAGCGTCGCGTATTTCTCCTCGCACGCCACGAACCCGCCGATGGACGCCGTCGCCTTCGAGAAGGTCGACATGATGAAGTCGACCTGGTCGGTGACGCCCTGGGCCTGGCAATAGCCTGCACCGCGGTCGCCGTAGAACCCGAAGGTGTGTGCCTCGTCCACGTAGAGGAAGAACTTGTGCTTCTTCTTCAGCGCCGCGATCTCGCGCAGCGGCGCCAGATCTCCGCTCATCGAATAGGCACCCTCGACCGCGACGAACACATTCTCGTGGTGCGGCGCGTACTTCTCGAGCTTGGCCTCGAGATCGGCCACGTCGTTGTGCGCGAACGCGAGCCACTTCTTCCCCGAGAGTCGCACGCCATCGATCATGCTCGCGTGCGACTCGCGATCGAGTAGCACCAGGTCCTTCGGCCCCGGCAAGGCCGAGAGCGCGCCGAGGTTCGCGGCGTAGCCGGTCGAGAAAATCAACGCCTTCGGCTTCCCGACCATGGTCGCGATGCGCGTCTCGAGGGCGTTGTGCAGGCGGCTCATGCCACCCGAGGGCGGCGAGGTCCCGGCCCCGGTCCCATAGCGCGCCACCGCGGCCCGCACCTTCTCGATGACGGCCGGCACGCGGTTCAATCCGAGATACAGGTTCAGCGACCAGACGATGCACTCGCGGCTCTCGCCGGTCGTGCCCGACACGATGTGCGCGATGGCGTTGCTGCCCTCTTCGGTGAAGAGGTCGGCTGCGAAGAGGTGCGCCCGAGCCTGCTCTTCCTTGATGCGCTGGAGCTCGTCGGCGACCGCGCTGATGTCGGTGACCCCGCGCCGCTGCATCTCGTTACGGACCTGCCCGAGGACGCGCGCACCGAGCCGCTTGTAGGCCTCGGTCACGGCCAGGGCCAGGAGGCCCTCGGTCTCCAGCGTCGTGCCCTGGAAGGCCACGCCGATCCCGAGCTCGGCCCCGCCGAGGTCCTGATGCCGCACGACCTGCGCGCGCAACATCAAGGTCTTCCGCTCCGGGGCCACGGGCACGTCGATCTCCATCAGGAGCTCGCGCCCGAGGTCGAGGCGCGGCCCGCCGACCAGCATCGCGCCCGACACCGACAAGCTCGCGACCTCGCACGCGTACGCGTCGCCCTGCACGTTCACCGTCGCCTTGGTGTGGACCGAGACGCGCGCATGGAGTCGGGGGAGTCTCATCGCATGCCTCCCTGGGCGACGATGTAGTCGACCAGCTTCTCGATGGTGTCGCGTTCGTCGAGCAGCTCGGCCGGCACATCCTGTCCCGTCATAAGCCCGATTTCATAGGCGATATTGACGCCGGCCAGCGAGTCGACCCCGAGCCCGTGGAGCGACACGTCGGGTCGCAGGCGCTCGAAGGGGATCGAGCCGACATCGCTGATGATGTCGGTCACGCGCGCCCGGATGTGGTCACGCAGGGCATCCGCCGGGGCGGCCACCACGCGCCGCTCGTCCGACACGACCTCCAGCTCGCCGGCCAGCAGCTTCTGCTTGGTGGCCTGACGCTGGATCTTGCCGCTCGTGGTCTTGGGGATCGTGCCCTGCTTGATGAGCACCGCGCGCGCCACGCGCAGGCCGTGCACCTCGCTCACCGCCTTGATCAAGGCCGTCAGCGCGCTCGACTCTCCGGCCTTCTTACTGTCCCCGTTGACCGGCTCGGTGCGCTTTTCGACCTCGGCGACGACGACGAGCTGTTCCTCGCCTTCCTCTTCGATCGCGAAGGCCGCCACGCAGCCCGCCCGGATCGACGGGTGCGAGTCCTGCACCGTGAACTCGATGTCCTGCGGGTAGTGGTTGGCGCCGCGGACGATGATCATGTCCTTGATGCGGCCGGTGATGAAGAGCTGCCCATCGTAGATGAAGCCGAGGTCGCCGGTCCTGAGGAACGCGATGTCGTCGCGTCCGGCCAGGTGCGCGCGCAGCTCCCGTGCGGTCGCCTCGGGTTGCTCCCAGTAGCTCTTGGCGATGCTCGGCCCGGCCACCCAGATCTCGCCGACCTTGCCGCTCGGCCGCCGCGACAGCGTCTCGGGGTCGATGATGGCGACGCTCACCCCGAACTCGGGACGTCCGCAGCCGACCACCTCGATCGTGCCCTGGCCGGGGAAGCCGGGCTCGACCTCGTGCCGCTCGAGGGCGTCACTGCGCAGATGCAGGATGGTCGCCTCTTCGTACCACGGCACCGCGACGACCTTGCACGTGCCCTCGCTGAGGCCGTAGCCCGGGCAGAACGAGCGCGGGTTGAAGCCCGCCGGCGCGAAGCGCTCCGAGAAGCGGCGCATGGTCTCGGGGCGCACGGGCTCGGCGGCGTTGAGGGCCATGCGCCAGCTCCGCAGATCCAGCGTCAGGGCCTCGGCCTGCGACACCTTGCGGTTGCACAGCTCGTAGATGAAGTTCGGTCCGCAGCTGTGGGTCGCGCGGTGGTTCGAGATGGCGCGCAGCCAGGCCAGCGGCTGCTGGATGACGTCGATGGGCGACATCTGGATGCTGAGGAACCCGCCCCAGATCGGGGCCAGGATGCCGTAGACCAGGCCGAGGTCGTGGAAGGCCGGCAGCCAGTTGACGACCACGCTGTCCGGGCTGTGGTCCCAACCCACGTCGAAGTAGCGCAGGTTGTGCATGAGGTTGCCATGCGTCAACGAGGCGCCCTTCGGGTCGGACGTCGAGCCCGAGGTGTACTGGATGAGCGCGATGTCGCTCGGGTCGGGGATCGGGAAGCTGCGCGCCTCCTGCAGCGGCGCGAGGCGGTCCATGCCCGCCGAAGGCTTGGCGGAGCCAGGCTGCCCATCGACGCAGATCCAGCCGATACCCGCGAACTGCGGCACGTCACCCAGCACCGGCTCGAGCGCGGTGAGCACGCCACCCAGCGTCAGCACCACCGACGGCTTGGCCGACGCGACGATGGCCTGCAACCGCTGGAGGCTCATCTTCGGCTTGAGCGGATTCGGGGCCGGCGCCGGCACCGCGATCATCCCGGCCATCACCGTGCCGAGGAAGGCCTGGATGAACTCGAGGCCCGGCGGGAACAGCAGCAGCACGCGGTCGCCGCGCGTCGCGCCGGGCCGGTCGAGCAGTGCCTGGGCGACCTGGGCCGAAGCATCGCGCAGGCCGCGATAGGTCCACGCGGTCGGACCCGAGGTCGCACCGAGGTAGCGGAAAGCCTGTCGGTGCGGGGCCTGATGCGCTCGTAACTCCAGGAGGGAGACGAGGTCGTTGGGGATACCCTGCTCCATCACGGAGACTCCTGACGTCTGTCGGGATTGGCTCGTGGTGACCTGGACGCGTCGCTGATCTCGAGCACTACACATGTGATATCGTCCTCTTGAGGGCGTTCCTTCAATGTCTCGCGGATTTCATTGCTGAGCTGCGACGGGATCTCGTCGATCGCCACGTCCGCCAGGTCGCGCATGAGCTGCGCGACACGCCTTGGACCGAGTTGTCGGTTGCGCTCGTCCTTGAGCTCGTAGAGCCCGTCGGTGCTGAGGAGGAAGCGGTCGCCGGGCTCGAAGCGCACGACGCTCTTGCCGATCTCGACCGGACCCTGGTCGCCCAGCACACGCCCCGGCGTGAGCACGCTGCGGAAGGTCCCGCTCGACAGCACGAGCAGCCCCGGCGAGGCCGCGCTCCACATCGTGAGCTCGCGCCGCTTGGGGTCGATGTGCACGACCGCCATGGTCATGTTGCAGCTGCCGAAGGCCTCGAGGCGGCGCCCGAGCTCGGTGAGGATGGCCTCGGGATCGGACACGCCGAGGTGCTCGCGCAGGGTCAGGAACGACCCGGCCACGGCACTCGTGATCATCGCCGCGCCTGCGCCATGCCCACTGACGTCGCCGAGCAGCAAGAGGATCGTCCCATCGGGCAGGGTCTCGTGCCACCACCAGTCACCGCCGCACTGCGACGCCGGCTGATAGAACCCGACCCCGCGCACCCCGCCGACCTCGAAGCTCGAGGCCTTGGGCATGAACAGGTTCTGCATCGCCCCGACCAGCTCGAGGTCGCGCTGCATCGCGAGCCGCTCGGCCTCGCTGCGGGCCACGCGCGCCGTCTCGAGCGCGATGGCGATGTGGTTCGAGACGCCGAGCAGGAGGCCCACGTCCTCGGGCGTGAAGATGCCCTTGGCGAGGCGGCTGTCGAGGTAGACCACGCCCAGGAGCCGGTCGCGCAGCATGACCGGTGCCGCCAGGATGCTGCGCAGCCCGTGCGTGAGGATTGAGTCCGAGGTCAGCGCCTCGCCCTCCTCGGTGCCGGTGAGCACGATCGGGCTCTTCGTGTCGATGACGCGCCGCACGACGGTGTGGCTGATCGCTTGCGCCTGCGGGCCCGTCGTCGCCTCCAACTGGAAGCTCGGGGCCTCGTCCCCCCTGGCCTCGTCCACCGTGAAGAACAAGGCGCGCTCGGCGCCCAGCACCTTGGCGACCTCGGTCAGCGCGTTCTTTGCGAGCGACTTCACGTCGAGGCTCGAGACCGAGGCGAGGCTCACCTGCAGGAGGGCCTGCGCGTACCGCTGGGTCTGCTCGACCGAGCGCGTCGACGCGTTGGCCACGCGCGTCATGTTGGCGGTGGCTTCGACGTTGCGCGACGGCTGCAGATCGAACTCGACCCGCACCCGCCGGACCTTTCGCCGCCAGTGCTCGGTGTTGGCGACCTGCACCGCGACCTCGGCGTGATAGCGCATCGCCCCGTCGCCCTCGGCGCGCGCCAGGCGGGCCCGCTCCAGCGCGACATGGAAGAGGCCGCGGCGCGACTCGCAGGTCGTCGCCAGACGCTCCGCCGCCAGCAGCAGCTTTCGCGCCTTCTCGAAGCGCTTGTCGGCCCGCGCCAGCGCCGCCCTCCAGATAAGCGGGTGGCACTTGAAGACCGGCACCAGCGCGCGGATCCGCAGGGCCCAGATGGCGCGCAAAAACAGCTTCCGCGCCTTCTTCTTCTCGTGCGCCGGGGCCTTCTCGAAGGCATTGAGCCGCGCATAGCCGGCCAACATGCGCCCGGCGTTGCTGTAGTAGTCCTCGCTCGCCAGGCTCTTGAAGAGGGCGATCGTCTCCTCGACCGCGGGCCCGACGTCCTCCTGATCGGTCATCACCTCGAGGTCCGCGATGACCTTCGCGAGCTTCACGTAGAGCGTATTGGCGAGCGGCACATAGGCCGGATCGAGCTTCGTCAGGAGCTCGCTCGCGGCCCCCGAGTCGCCGGTCAGCATCGTCTCGGCGTAGAGCACCGAGAGCGTGTTCCACCGATACATGAGGTTGTTCGTGCGCTCGAGCTGCCCCTGGCTCTTCTTGCAGTGGTCGATCGCCGCCAGCGTGTGACCCGCGTGCAGGAACGAATAGGCCTGCTCGGCGATCATCATCGCCGCGTACCACGAGCCCGGCACGTAGCGATGCAGCTCGGCCAGGGCCGGCTCCATGAGCGCGTTGCCGCGCGTGAGGTCGCCCGCCCACTTGGCCCCGACCGCCTCATACGAGTGCGCCACCGCCAGCGCCGCGCGGTCGCCGAGCTGCTCGGCGATCTGCACGCCCAGTCGCGTGTAGCGCAGCATCACCGACTTCAGCGAGAACATCCCCAGCACTGCCCCGTAGAGCGCGGAGGCCACCGCCGTCTCGGGTGTCGGCCCGAGGAAGTGCACGTTGTAGAAGTCGCGCACGACGAACTGCAGCATGAGGATCGGGTCGCCCTGGAAGAGCGACACCATGCTGCCCGTGTAGTGCAGCTGCGACAGGATGCGGCGCCGCTCGCGGTCCTCGCCGCTGGCCTTGCCGTAGCGGATGCCCGTCCAGCGCAGGACGAGCGCCAGCATCCAATAGCCGAGTAGCGACACGATCTGCGTGATGCGCCACTTCGGAAAGGGGCGGCCCAGGACGTCGAAGGTCTTGTACACGCCGGCCAGGGCCTCGTCGTTCCGACCCTGGCTCGCATAGGTCAGCGTCAGGAGGTGCTGGAGGCGGAAGCGATCCTGCTTGTCCTGGGCGCTGGCCAGGGCCTCTTCGAGGTGCCCGAAGGCGCGCTCGAGGCGACCGGTCATGGCGCAGGCGCGGCCGAGACCCTCGAGGAGGCGCATGGGGCGATCGATCTTCGCAGCGCCGAGGTAGCGGTGCGCCCGCTCGAGCAGCTCGTAGGCCTCCTCGTTCGCGTGGTCCTCCAGCGCGCGCAACCCCGCGTCGAGGTTCACCTCGCCGACCCGCGCCGGGTTCCGGTCGGGGTATCCCGACGCATAGTGCCGCGCCAACGCGTAGAGCTCGGAGGTGCTGCGGTCGAGCTTGGCGTCGACGCCGAACACCCCCGCGCCGCTCCTCAGTTGCTCGATGGCCTCGGCCGCGCGCTGATGGATCTCGCGCGTCTCCTCATCGCTCAGGCGCTCCAGCGCCGACTCGCGCACGCGGTCGTGCACGAACGCGAACTGATCGCCCCAGATGCGCTCGATGAGCCCGGCCGCCGCCAGCTCGTCGAGCATGCGCGCCTGGGTCTGCGCCTCCATCCGGGTGACCTGGCCGAGCAGGTCGGCCCGGAAGCGCTGCCCGATCACCGCAGCCACTCCGGCCACGCGCGCGGCCTCGTTGCCGAGCGCGTGCAGTCGCCGCACGACCAGCTCGACCACGTCCTTGGGGAGCTGCACGGCCTCGAGTGCGACGAGATCGGCGCGCCACTGCCGCCCCGCCGGTCGCAGCACGCCCTGGTCCAGGAGCGTGCGCAGGTACTGTCCGATGGCGAAGGGGTTGCCGTGGGTCAGGGCCGCAAGGCGCTGCACCGTGGATCGATCGAGCGGCGAGCCGCCGAGCGACAGCGCGATCATCGCATCGATCGACTCGATCGACAGCGGCGCCAGCTCGAAGCGCGCCAGCAGTCGCGCGCGCAAGGTCGTCACGAGCCGGTTCAGCGCGGTCGTGTTCTCGTCCCCGTTGCGCGAGGTGGCGATGAGGAGGAACGGCGTCGCCTGCGTCTCGGCCCCGAGCCGACCGATGACGCGCATGCTGCCTTCGTCGATCCACTGCGCGTCGTCGACCAGCATCACCACCGGTCGCGTCAGCGACGCGAGGTTCCGGAAGAAGCCAGCGATGGCCTCGTAGAATCGCTGCTGCTCGGCGTTGGGCTCGAGCGGCCTGATCTCCCCGGTCGGCCCGAGGAGCCGCGCCAGTCCCACCGAGAGCCTGCGCACAAGCGGCGCCCACTCGCCCGCGGCCCGCCGTACGCGCTCGGTCGCCAGCGCCTGCTCGTCCTCGGGCATGCGCAGGATGCGCGCCGCGAGCTGATCGGCCGCCTCGCGCAGCGGCCCGAAGGGCACGGTCTCGAGCTCGTTGCACTTGCCGCTCAGGATGAGTGCGCCGACCCCTTCGGCCGTGCGGATCACTTCGCGCGCGAGCCGCGTCTTGCCGCTGCCGCCCTCGCCCTCGATGAGCACCGCCGCGAACTGCCCACGGCGCGCGACCTCGAAGGCCCGGAGCAACGCCTCGAGCTCGCCCTCGCGACCGACGAGAGGCAGCTCGCTGTCGTTGGCCACCTGGCGATCGTTGGTCCCGAGCGTGATCTGACGCCCGTTGCGCAGCACCTGATCGAAGTGGTCGATGACCGTCAGGTCCGCCAGCAACCCGTGCGCGCTCTGGTAGCGATCGTCGGGGTCCTTCTTCAGGAGGCGCGAGATGATCTGCGCCAGCGCCGGCCGCGTGCCGGGTCGCACGTCGCGGAGATCGGGCGCCACGGTCGCGGCGAGCGCGTGCAGGTACTCGGTCTCGTTCTCGACGACGAAGGGCGGGCGGCCGGCCAGGGCCTCGAACAAGGTCACGCCGAGCGAGTACAGGTCGGAGTGCGCGCCGACGCGACGGCTCAAGATCCCCAATTGCTCGGGTGAGGCATATTGCAGCGTGCCCACGACCGTATCCGTCTCGGTCGCCCCGGACACCAGCCCGAAGTCGATGAGGCGCGCCTCGCCCGAGTTCGCGTAGACGATATTGGCGGGCTTGATGTCGCGATGCACGAGGCCGTGTCGGTGCACCTCGGTCAGCGCCGCGGCCAACGACTTCGCGAGCGCGATGACCTCTTCGTCATCGAGTGGCCGCTTGGCGATGCGCCGGTCGAGCCCCTCGCCCTCGGCGATATCCATCACCATGTAGGGGCGCCCCTCGCTCTCCCCGACCTCGAGCACCCGCACCAGCGACGGGTGGTCCAGGCGCGCGATGGCGGCGGCCTCGCGCCGGAAGAGGAGGCGGGTCTCGACCGGATCGGCCCGCCCGGCCATGATCTTGACCGCGAAGTGTCGCCCGTTCTGGGTCGCGCGATACACCACCGACATCGCCCCGCGCCCGAGCTCCTCGCCGAGCTCGTACGGCCCGACGTTCGGGAGATCGATCGCCGGCAGGGCCGGGTGGGTCTCAGCGCGCATCGTCTCCTCCATCGCCGGCCTTGGGCTCGGAGGTCTCCTGGGCCACCTCGCGCGGCACGCCCTCACTCGGCAGCGCGCCGGCCTCGTTGCGCAGGTGGGTCGCGCACAGGACGCGGTTCCGACCCGCGCGCTTGGCCGCGTAGAGGGCCCAGTCGGCGGCGCGCATGAGCTCGTTCACGGTCATGCCATCGAGCGGAAAGGTCGCGACTCCGGCGCTCGCGGTCGTGAGCAGGCCGGCACTGCGCGCCTGCTCCTGCACGCGCTTGGCGATGAGCTCGGCCTCGACGAGACCCAGCCCGGGCAGGATCACCGCGAACTCCTCGCCGCCCACGCGCGACACGAGGTGCGCCTCACGCACGCTGGTGGTCAGGGCGTGCGCGAAGTCCTTCAAGAGCTGGTCGCCCACGGGGTGCCCGAACTTGTCGTTCACGTCCTTGAAGTGATCGAGGTCCAGCAACACGAGGGCCAAGGGGGACTCTCGTCGTTGCGCGCGCGCGAGTTGGGCGCGCAGCTGCTCGTCGAACGAGCGTCGGTTGGCAAGCCCGGTCAAGCCGTCGGTTCGCGCTACGCGCGAGACCTCGTTCAACGCTGCGAGCAACGACTCGTTGACGCGCTCGAGCTCGGCGGTCTGGCGCGCGACCTCCTTCGCGAGGAGGTCCTTCTGCGCGCGCTCCTTCTCGAGCAGCGCGCGATAGTTCTCCTGCAAGCGACCCTCGGCCGTCACGTCGCGATATTGCTCGATGACCGCGTAGGGCTCACCGTCGCCCTCGAACAGCGGGACCGCGGTCACGATGACGCGCAACGGCAGGCGCGTCGAGTCGACCTCGTCGAGGCGCACTGTGCGCCCGAGCTCGAAGGCCCGCGCCGACACGCACTGCTCGTTGCACGCCTCGAAGCCGAAGTGGTGGTGGCACATGCCGCGCACGCGTCGCCCATCGAGCTCGCGGCGCCTCAACCCTGCCAGGCGCAGATATTGCGAGTTGAAGTAGAGCACCTCGAGGTTCCGATCGACCACCGCGGCCGCATCGACCGAAGCGTCCACCAGCGTGCAGACGAGCGGCGAGAGGTGCATCAGCCTTTCCTCGACCCATTCTGCGACCGCGCGAGAAAGCCGACATAGCTCTCCGGCAGGTCGTCGAACTCGGCCTCGCCCCCGCACGCACCGCACGGCACCAGGTCGGCAATGGCCGGCGACGCGCCCTCGGGCGGCAGCTCGAGGAGGCGGAATTGTTCCTCGCCGCAATTGCCACAGTAATAGGGCAGCATCACCGAGCCGACCCGACCCGAGCCGCGGAAGTTCGAGACCATGTTGAGCTGGCGCACGATGGCCGGGCTGCAGCGCACGAGGTCGTAGGTCGGGGCTTGTTCCGAGAGGCGTCGCACGAAGTGGATCCACTCGCGCACGCCGCAAGAGTTGATCTCTTCGACGCCAGCCAGGTCGAGGCTCAAGCGGCCCTCGCCGCCAAGCGCGATGAGCGGTTGGAAATCGGCCTCTTCGGTGATGGCGCCCGAGACGAAGATCCTGCGCCCATCGCCGAGGTTCTCCACGGCCCAATGCATGGTCATCGTGCCCGCTCCGTGACGAAGATGTTGAACGACTTCCCGCCAGACGCGAAGGTCCGATAGCTGCCGCTGACGTCGACCAGGCCGATGACTTCCGTCCGTCGCCCGGGGTCGATGTTCACGACAAAATGTGAGAGGGAGTCGAGGATTTGGTAGAACCCGAGGCCGGCTCCGCCGGGGGACTCGGCGATCTGATCTTCGCCGTTTCTGAACGCGCGCGCCAGGTACTCTTGGAGGATATCCGGCTGCAATGAGCCGAAGGGGTCGCTCGTGGACAGGCCGAAGCGGCGCCCGTCACAGCAGAATCGGACCTCGACCCGCTCGTGCGGCTCGAGCTGCACCGGCACCGTGCGCGGCAATCGCGCATAGCGATTCGACCCGTCGGCCGTGACCGGAGCGTTGTAGAGGGCGTTCGAGAGGAACTCGTCCGCGACCGTGCGAATCAGGGCCCTGAGGCGCGTCGGCACCCCGATGCCGGCCGCAAAGTCGTTGATGGCGGCGATGACCTGCGGCTTCTCTTGCGATGAGTTCAGCGACAGGGACCGTGGCTCGACCCCCCAGACAAAGTACTTTTCCAGGCCGAAGATGTCGCGGTGCCGAATCTTCTGCACGGTCACAAGAAGGTCACCGATGTCGGGACCGTTCGCGTCGACCATCAGCACGTTGGTCAGTATTCGCGAGTTGAAGAGGGTCGCGAAGTCGAAGTTCAGGCAGCGATCCGACAAGAGCAGCAGCGTCGGGCGCCCCGTTCGGGCCGAGAAGTCGGCCACGATCTCGGACTGCTCTTCGGGACTCAACTCCTCGTAGAAGACCGCGACGAGTGCGAAGTTCGACACGTCGCCGAGGTCCTGGAGCGAGTCGACCACGGCGACCTCTCCGACTGCGCGCCGCAAGAGTCGCGAGATCCCATTGGTCCCGCGCTTGTCGGCTGACACGAACGCGATCGCGTCGGGAGGTATCCACCGCGCCGGCTCGCGACTCCAGGTCGTCACCATGAAGGCCCCCTCCACATCCTGCTGACCGCGTTGAGCTCCTGGCGAAAGCCGGCTGCCCACCGATCACGCACTGTCCAACGAGCCGCGGGGCCATCAACTTAAGGCTTGAAGATCCCTCGGTTTGACCGGGAGTCTTGCATGGTCCCGAAACCACACGATCATCCGGTGGTCGCCACCCCCCAGATTTCGCCTGTTGTAAAGTAATCCGCATCGTTCTGATGCGGTCGAGATCCGATCATAGGCGCCCTGACCGCAAAATTGGACGCATGGAATTCGCACCCTTAGGCTTTACGCGGCCGAGCCGACGACCGTTGACTCCGGTCGAGGAGACCCCGCATGCCGACCCCCCGCGAAACCCACCCCGCCGCACCCGCTCTCTGGCGCACCACGCGCCTCCAGGCCGGCGTGCTCGCGCTTGGCCTGCTGGCGGTCCCCGCTTGCGACGACGACTCCGAGGCGCGCGCTTGCACCACCTCCGAGGCCGCGGCGTGCCTCTCGCGGCACGAGGCCTGCCTCGTTGCCGGGGGGCAGCCCGTGTGCGACGCCTGCCCAGCAGGTGAGCACCCGAACACAGCCGGGGTGTGTGTCGCCTTCACCGGCACGCCGATGACCCAGACCTTTGGTCCCTACGACCTGGCCGCGGGTGCCGAGATCGAGAGCGTCTGCGAGTCGTGGACCCTCGGCAACACCGAGGACATCTTCGTCAACGCGGCCGAGCTCGCGAGCGATGGGGGCTTTCACCACTCGATCCTCTTCTTCGTCCCCGAGGGCTTCCAGGACTGGCCCGCCGGCCGTTGGGAAGACTGCTACGAGAAGGGCTTCTCCGAGGTCCAGGCCGCGGTCGCCGGTGGCGTCCTCGTCGCCAGCTCGACCGAGGTCGACGGCGAGATGCAGCAGTTCCCGGCCGGCGTCGCCATCCGCATCCCTGCGGGCTCGCGCATCATCGCCGCCCTGCACCTGAGGAACGAAGGCACGACCCCGCTCCAGACCGAGCTGCGCGCCGCCTTCCACACCGTCGACGCGGCCACGGTCACGACCCGCCTCGCGCCGTCCCAGCTCGTCGTGCCAGGCCTCGAGATCCCGACCGACAAGCCCTCGTCGTTCGGTGGCACCTGCGACCTCGCCACCGCCATCGGCCCCACCATGGCCGTGAAGGTCCACGGCTTCCTCCCCCACCTCCACCCTGCCGCAACCTCGCTGCAGGTCGCGGTCGTCGGTGGCCCCCAGGATGGCCGCGTCCTGGTCGAGCTCGGCCCCTACGAGCCGGTCACCCTCGGCTTCGTCTTCGACCCGCCCGTCGACCTCACCGGCGCGACCGGCCTGTCGATGCGCTGCAACTACGACCCCGCCCTGGCCGACGCCGCGAGCTGGGGCCACGGCCACGAAGAGAAGTGCGAGACGCTCATCTACGTCGACTCGCCGACCGCCTTCGCGGGCTTCATCGGCGCGACCGAGCGCCCCGCCGCCAACGCCGACGGAGATGCGACCTGGCCCTGCGTGGTCCAGCCCTTCGCCTATCCGTCCGTCGCACCCTGAGGCGTCAGGCCCCTCGGCCCGCCGCCTCGACCTCGCGCCAGAACCCGGACAAGAGCGGCCAGAGCCCCTTCTTGGCCGCGCTCGAGGTGGTTCCCCCGATGTGACTGCCGCTGAGCGTCACTCCCCGCCGAAGGCTTGGATCCCCCGAGCTGCCGACCCCGCGCTCGGCATCGACCAGCGCCAGGCACCCGGGCGCGGGCGCGATCATGTCGTGCTCGAAGGCCACGGCCAGGGTCGGGCAATCGATGGCGTCGAGCCGCGCCGGCCGCCCCCGCACCTCGAGGCTGCCCTCGAAGAGCCGGTCCTCGCGGTAGAAATCCACGATCCACTGGCGATAAAACGCCCCTGGAATCGAGACGTTGTCGTTGGCCCAGGTCTCCAGCGCGAGGAACCCGTCGAGGTACGGGTCGCTCCAGGCCCGGTCGACCAGCGTCACCACCTTGGCCAGGTTGTTCGTCGGCCGCAGCATGTGGAAGGCCCCCTGCAGGAGCTCCCAGGGCACGAGCCCGGTCGCGTCGACCAGCGCGTCGACATCGAAGCCCGCCGTGCGTGTCCAGCGGCCAAGCAGCCCCTCGCCGTCGAAGCGCACCGGCGCCGCCATCGTCGCGAGTGACCCCACGCGCTCGGGGTGCAGCGCGGCAAACACGGTCGCCAGGGTCCCTCCCATGCAGTACCCGAGCAGATGCGGCCGTTCTCCCCTCTCGCCATGCGAGACCGACCCTCTCGAGAGCCGCGTCGCGATGCGCACTGCCCGACCCAGCGCGCGGTCTGCGATGGCCGCCAGGTCCAGCTCGCGGTCCTCGGGCCCGGGCGTGCCCCAGTCGACGCAGTAGACGTCGTGCCCCTTGGCGACCAGCCACTCGGCCATGCTCTTGCCCGGCATGAGGTCGAGCACGTAGTACCGGTTGATGAGCGAGGGCACCATCACCACGGGCGCGCCCCGCCGCACGACCCCAGCCGGCGGCTCGAAGCGCAGGAGTCGCCACTTGTTCTCGCGCCACACCACCTCGTGTGGCGTCGCGCCGACCTCGGGCGCCTCCCGCGTGGCCAGCCCCACGAGCTTTCGCACCCGCTCGCCCATCGACGCAGCCTCGCCGCGCTCGCCCGCCATCACCCGTGCTCCGCGTAGAGCGCGTCCAAGCGCCCCCCGAAGGCCTTCCCGATCTCGTTCCGCCTGAGCTTCAGCGTGCTCGTCAGGAGCCCGCCGTCCACCGTCAGCGGCTCGTCGAAGAAGACCTCGAAGCGCTTCAAGGTCTCATAGCTCGGCAGCTCCGAGTTCACGCGCGCCACGACCCACTCGAGCTCGGCCCGCACCGCCGCCCGCCCGGCCTCGGTCCCGAGCTCTGCCACGTGCTCGGCCACATAGCCCGGCTCGGGCCAGATCCCCGCCACGAGGTACTTCTTCCCATCGCCCCACACCATCACGTGCGCCACCGCCGGCTCGCCCGTGAAGCGCTGCTCGATGTTGGCCGGCGGCACGTTCTTGCCCCCCGCCGTCACCAAGATCTCCTTCTTGCGCCCGATGATCTGCAGGAACCCGTCCTCGGTGAAGCGCCCCAGGTCGCCGGTCTTGAGCCACCCGTCCTCGGTGAACGCCCCCGCCGTCGCCGCCGCGTCGTTGAGATACCCCGAGAACACGCTCTCCCCGCGCGCCTGGATCTCCCCATCCTCCGCCAGCCTCACCTCCACCGAAGGGAACGGCAACCCAACGGAATCAAACCTGAACTTGTCGGGCCGGTTCATGGTCAGGGTCGGCGAGCTCTCGGTCAGCCCATAGCCCTCGATGATGAGCAGCCCCGCCTCCAGAAACCGCTCCTTCACGTCGCGATGCAGCCCAGCCCCACCCGACAGACAGAAGCGCAGGCGCCCGCCGACCAGCTCGCGCAGCCGCTCCGCGCTCCCTCCCGCCAGCGTCGCCAGCTTGTCCCACACCGACGGCACTGACATGAAGACCTGCGGCCGCACCTCGGGCAGGAGGCCCAGGACCTCCTTCGGATCGCACAACCAGCTCGTGAACCCGAGCACGTTCCCGAGCCCCGCCTCGCCAAAGCCGAAGATGTGGCTCATCGGCAGCCACAGGAGGTCGTGGTCTCCGTCCTCGACCAGCAACGCGTTGTTCACCAGCCAGTCCCGCCCATTGACGCCCGTGTTCCGATACGTCAGCGGCACCGCCTTGGGCGGCCCCGAGGTCCCCGACGTGTAGAGCACGAGCCCCACGTCCTCGACCGTCACAGCCCCGAGCAGCGCCTCGAAGGCACCGTCCCGATCGCGCTCACGCCCCGCCGCGACCAGCGCCTCCCACCCGAGGACCCGCTCGGCCCCGAGCGCCTCCCGCGCCCGCGCGACCTCGCCCGCCGCTCCGCCCTCGGGGCGCTCGTCGAAGATCACGAAATGCTGCACCTGCGAAAGGCTCTCACGCGCCGCAATCACGCGGTCCAGCAGCGCCGCGCCGCCGACGAACAAGATCCCGATCGACCCGTGGTTCACGATGTAGCTCAGCTGCTCGGCCGTGCTCGCCGGATAGACCGGCACCATGGCCGCGCCCGCGCTCTGGATCCCATACGCCGCCGACAGCCACGCCACCCGGTTGCCCGAGAAGATCGCCGCACGCTGCCCGCGCCCGAGACCCAACCCCGCGAGCCCCAGGGCCGCATGCCGCACCTCGTCCGCAAAGGCCCGCCAGGTCACCGCCCGCCAGCCCGCCCCGTCCCGCACCATGAAGCGCGGCCGCTCACCACGGGTCTCCAGGTGGTCGAAGATCGCATACGGTGCCGGCTTCAACGCCAAGAACCCACTGACGTCCATCACGCCTCTCCTTCTTCGCCCGCGTCGCTCCCCGCCTCGCTCCGCGCGCCGCTCCCCGCACCCTGCGCCGCGACCGCCTTGCCGCTGGCCCCGCCCGCAACATAGTCGATCGCGTCCTCGAGCTTCTCCTCGAGGTCATAGAGCCGGCTCTCGAGCTGATTGAGCAGGTGCAGCATTCGCTCCTGGTCACGCCGCGTCGGCAGCCCCCAGCTCGACCACCACTTGTCGAGCGCGTCGTCGACCTGCTTCTTCGCGCGCATCGCCAACGTCAGGGTCTTGCCCGCCGGCTCCAGCAACGACGGGCTCTGCAAGACCCCATCGAGCAGCTTCGCCGTCGTCTTCTCCCACTGATCGAAGCCCTGCTTCCACCACTGCCAGATCGGTTCCATCGCACCCTCACAGCCCGAAGCGCCGCACCTCGGCCGCGCTCGTGAAGTCCGCGCTCGCCTCGCCGCTCGCGCTCGTCATGCGCGCGACCTCGCCGAAGCACTCGAACAGAAAAGACACCTGCCACCGCGAGCTCACCGCGCCGACCGCCGGCTGCGAGACGAGGTGATTTCGCACCCGCAGCACCTGCGAGAACGTCGCGTCCGGGAGCTCCAGCCGCCCGCTGCCCGCGACCTCGACCTCATACGTGTCCCGCCCGGCATAGGGCAGCCCGCGCACGAGCCCGTTGCGCACCTCGCCGACGCTCGTCCAGCGCGCGCCGTCCTTCAGCGGGAAGCGATACAGGACGACCGGCACCTCGTACTGCCAGAGGGTCTTGCCCTCGGCCGGGTTCTCCTCGTGCGAGGCGAGCCCGAGCAGCTCGAAGACCTGCCGGTCCGCGTCGTGTCGGTAGACCGCGTCGATGCTCTGGGCCGCGTCCAGCGGCACCGCGACCGCGTCGCTCGGGAACGATGCCGCGAACCAGGTCGCTCCGATCGGGGTGGCCTTCACCTGGATCGTCGGGTCGCCGTCCGGCAGCGTCAGGTCCCAGACCCGCCGCCCGCTGCCGTCCACCACCCCGACCGGGTCCACCGCGCGCGTCACCCCGGCCGGGCTCACGAGGTAGCTCACCGGCACCCCTGTCGTGGGCGCGAGCTCGGCGGCCCCGATCTCCCCATCCAGGTTCGGCACGCACGTCAGCTCCACCACGTCCGGCCCGACATACGCGTCCGGCGCCACCGGGTGCGTCAGGTTGTCCTCGCACGCGCTCGCACCCCACGCCATTGCTGCAACCGCAGCAAAGGCCCTCGCGAGACCTCCGAAGAGGCGCCTCGTCGCGCCCGCGCCCGGTCCGATGTTGTGACGCTTCGCCATGCCTTCTTCCCCGCGATCGTCGGCCGTGTGAGCCGAGATCAGAAGCGATATCCTAGCCTTACCCGCATGAGCTGCGCCGCCTTGGCGGCCAGCCCGGCCTCCGGGTTGTCGAAGCCGGCCCCCGGAAACAGCACCGCGTAGTCCAGGTCCAGCCGGAAGCCGTCCTCGGACACGTAGCTCAGCGACGGGTCGATCTCCACGCCAAGGGCAGTCGCCTGTCCCGGGGTCGAGGTCGCCTCCATCGCCCAGCTCGCCACCACCGCGAGGTCCAGCGTCAGCGCGCCTGCCAGGAAGCCCGGCCAGGTCCAGCGCGCATGCGGCCGCAGGTACACCGCGTCGGTCACGGTGCCGATGAGCTCGCGAAAGAGGATCTGGTCCACGCGGTAGTCCGGGTGGAAGGCGAGGTTCGAAAAGCGCGTGTCGTAGGGCAGGCGCAGCTGGCTCCCGTCCATGTCGCCACGCTGCGGAGTCCGCCCGCCCAGCGGCTGCGAGACCCCGAAGCCAAAGGCCGGGTCACCGCTGGCGACCCCGAGGTCGAAGCCCGCCGACCCCCCGTCCGCCCCATCGCCGAAGCGACTCTTGGCCGCGAATCCCCACTGTTGGGCCGTCACCTCCTCACGCAGCAGGACGCCCGGCACGAGGCTCGCCTGGTCGTAGCCCCCGAAGAGGTAGACCGCCTCGGCCTCGACCTCGAAGACCGGGTGGGTCACGCGCAGGTACGCATCCAGCGCGGTCGCGTGGAAGCCCCGCGTCATGACCTGCGCCGCGCTGAGCGGCACCTCGGTCGCGGTCGGCACATACGTCGCCGGCACGTCCTGGTCCTGCCAGCGATGCGACACGTAGGCCCCCGCGTCCACCGTCGCCTTGCCCGCGCGCATCCGGCGCCGATGGGCACGCGCATCGTGGTAGCGCAGCACCGCAAACGTCACGGTCCAGACGTCATCGGCCGGGTCGAGGTCGACCGTCTTCGTGCCGCCGCGCCGCGCCGTCTCGGGCCCGACGGCGGTGAAGTCGAAGGCCAAGGACCAGACAAGGCCCCCGAGCGGCGTCGAGAACGCGATGCGATCGGCCGCGTCACCGCCGTCGCTGTCGGGCTCGTCGCCGCCGTGCGTCAAGATCCCGAGCCCCCAGTGGCTCCCCATGCGGCCCGCCGCCAGGACGCCAAAGGGCGTGAGCGCCTCGGCCCAGGCCCGCCGGATCGTCAGGACCGCGCTACCCGGCGACTGTCCCGTCGCGGCCGAGGGCGGCCCGTCGGGCGCCGACCCGAGCGAGATCCCATCGAAGAGGTCGAGACGCAGGTGCGCCGCCAGCCCGCCCATCGGCGCGACCAGGGTCAGGTCGTTCCGCATGCGCATGTCGAAGCGCGTCAGCGCCTGGGCCCGTGGATCGCCGAGCGGCACCGGAAAGACCAGCTCGCCAGACGGCGTCGGCCCGCGGTCGAGGTCGAGGTTGTAGAAGAGCTCGCTGCGGATGCGAAAGCTGCCCTCCCACAGGATGTGCCGATCGACCCGATCACCGAGCGCGGTGCCCAGCTCCTCGAAGCCCGCACGCGCCGTCCCCAGCGAGGCGAAGACGAGCACCACCCCCAGCGAGGCGAAGACGAGCACCACCCCGAGGACGCTCCCCCACCCACGCGCCCCTTGCTGCACCCGCACACGGCCCGGCGCTGACCTCATCGCGGGCCCCCGTCGCGCCCGGCGAGGAAGGCCACCAGATCGTCGAGGACCGCCGTCCGCGCCTCGACCTGCGGAAAGTGCCCACAGCGCGGATAGACGATGAGGCGGGCGTGCGCCAG